>NZ_JACIUW010000011.1:0-175092 GCF_014145825.1 Stenotrophomonas sp. I18B00994
CTGTACATCAGCGCGTCGAGCATCGCCCAGCACAACCTGAGGTTGCCGGCCAGCGGCCGGCACTACCAGATGAAACCAATTTTGCATCGCAGCACGACGCCCGATCTGGGATAGGCTTGGGGCCTGGATCCGTTGACCGAGGCCTGTGCGTCGCCGATGAACGAGTACCGCAGCAGCATCGAGTTTGCTTCTCCCGATCTTCCGCTTCGCGATGATGTGCGCCGGCTTGGCGCACTGGTCGGCGACCTGCTGGTCGAACAGGTGTCGGCCGCGTTTCTTGATGACGTCGAGGACGTGCGTACCCGCGCCATCGCCCGTCGCGAAAACCAGGCGCCGCTGTCGGAGCTGGCCGATGGCCTGGCCGGGCGCACGCCGCAGCAGGCCGAGACCATGGTGCGGGCCTTCAGCACCTACTTCCAGGTGGTCAACATCGCCGAGCGCGTGCATCGCATCCGCCGCCGCCGTGACTACCAGCGCGCCGGTACCGCGGGTGCGCAGCCGGATGGCCTGCAGGATGCACTGCAGCACTTGAGGGCGCAGGGCGTGGGCCTGGACGAACTGGCGCAGTGGCTGCCGCGCATCGACATCGAACCGGTGTTCACCGCGCATCCGACCGAAGCCGTGCGCCGCGCGCTGCTGGAGAAGGAGCAGCTGATGGTGGCCAGCCTGGTCGACAACCTCGACGGCCAGCGCACGCCGGGTGAGGCTGCCGCCGATGCCGCGCGCTTCCGCATGGCGCTCACCGCGTCGTGGCAGACCACCGATTCTTCACCGGTGCGGCCGACCGTCGATGACGAGCGCGAGCATGTGGGCTTCTATCTGGTGCAGGTGCTGTACCGGGTGATCCCGGTGCTGTACGAATCGCTGCAGCAGGCGCTGCGCGATACCTATGGCGAAGAATTGCCGCTGCCGCGGCTGCTGCGCTTTGGTACGTGGGTGGGCGGCGACATGGACGGCAATCCGAACGTGGATGCCCACACCATCCGCAATACGCTGGATGCGCAGCGGCAGGCGGTGCTCGGGCGCTACCAGAAGGAACTGCTGCAGCTGGCCAGCCTGCTCAGCCAGTCCACCGAGCGGGTAGGGGTGAGCGATGCGCTGCAGGCGCGCGTGGCGCAGTACCAGCAGCTGCTGCCGCAGGTGCAGTCGCGCCCGCGCCATGCCGACATGCCGTACCGCCTGCTCAATGACCGCATGCGCGCGCGCCTGCAGGCGACGCTGGACAATGGCGAGGGCGCCTACGCCGGCCCCGCCGAACTGATCGACGACCTGCAGCTGATCCTCGACAGCCTGCTTGCGAACCGTGGCGAGCACGCTGGTGGTTTTGCCGTGCAGCGTCTGCTGTGGCGGGTGAAGACCTTCGGCTTCCATCTGGCGCGGCTGGATGTGCGCCAGGAGTCGAGCGTGCATGCGCGCGCGCTGGCCGCCGTGCTGGGTGGCGAAGAGGCCTGGCAGGCGCTGGATGTGGCGGGCCGAGCGCGGCTGCTGAGCCCGCATGCCAGCGGTGAAACGGCATTGCCCAACGGCGACGACGAGGGCAACCAGCGGCTGGATGCGGTGTTCGCCGCGCTGGCCGATGCGCGTGCGCGGCATGGCAGCGATGCGCTGGGCAGCTACATCATCTCGATGGCGCACGACCGCAGCGACGTGCTGGCCGTGCTGGCGCTGGCGCGGCGTGGTGGCCTGGTCGATGCCGATGGCGGCGTGCCGCTGGACATCGCGCCGCTGTTTGAAACCGTGGACGATCTCAAGCGCGGCACCGCCACGCTGCGCGACCTGCTGGAGGATCCGGTGTACCGCGCGCACCTGCGTGCACGCGATGATGTTCAGATGGTGATGCTGGGCTACTCGGACAGCAGCAAGGACGGTGGCATCGCCGCCTCGCGCTGGGGCCTGCAGCGCGCGCAGGTGGAACTGCTGGAGGTGGCGGCCGAGGCGGGCATCCGGCTGACCTTCTTCCATGGCCGTGGCGGCTCGATCAGCCGTGGCGGTGGCAAGACCACGCACGCGGTGGATGCTTCACCACGCGGCAGCATCGATGGCCGCCTGCGAGTGACCGAGCAGGGCGAGGTGATCCATCGCAAGTACGGCATCCGCGCGCTGGCCCTGCGTTCGCTGGAACAGGCCACCGGTGCGGTGCTGCGCGCCAGCCTGCGCCCGCGTGCCGCCGAGCCGCGCGAGGATGAGTGGCGACCGGTGATGGATGCGGTGGCTGCGGCCAGCAGCGAGGTGTATCGCGGGTTCGTTGGCCAGGCCGGCTTCATGGATTACTTCCGTACCGCCACGCCGATCGATGTGATCGAACGGATGACGCTGGGCTCGCGTCCGTCGCGCCGGCTCGGCCAGGACGCAGCACTGGGCAACCTGCGTGCGATTCCCTGGGTGTTCGCCTGGAGCCAGGCGCGTGCCGTCATTCCCGGCTGGTACGGCGTAGGCAGCGGCCTGCAGGCGGCGGTGGATGCCGGCCACGAACAGACCCTGCGCGAAATGGCGCGTGACTGGCCGTTCTTCCGCACCTTCCTGGATGACATCGCGATGGTGCTGTCCAAGGGCGATATCACCATCGCCGAGCAGTTCTCGCTGTTGTCGGGCGGCCTGCACGACCGCTTCTTCCCGCAGGTGCAGCGCGAACTGGAACTCACCCGGCACTGGCTGCTGGCATTGATGGACCAGCAGACGCTGCTGGACCACGATGCGCGACTGGCGCTGTCGATCCGCCTGCGCAATCCCTATGTCGATCCGATCAGCGTGCTGCAGGTGGACCTGCTGCAGCGCTGGCGGGCCAGCGGACGCGAGGATGACGATCTGCTGCGCGCGCTGGTGGCCTGCGTGAACGGTGTTTCGCAGGGCGTGCAGAACACCGGGTGAGGTGTCGCGGTAGTGCCGGCGACGGCGGGTTCGACGCCAGCAGTTCCAGATGGCGCTGTTCCATTTCCTGGCGCAGCTGGCGGCGGATCAGCGCGGCAGCCTGGCGGCGCTTTTCGTCCGAGGTGACCGGCTGCAAGGGTGGCACCGGCGTCGGCCGGCCTTCCTCATCCACCGCCACCATGGTGAAGAAGCAGCTGTTGGCGTGGCGCACGCTACGCTTGAGGATGTCCTCGGCCACCACCTTGATGCCGATCTCCATCGACGAGGTGCCCGTGTAGTTCACCGATGCCAGGAAGGTGACCAGCTCGCCCACCGCGATGGGCTGGCGGAACATCACCTGGTCCACCGACAGGGTGACTACGTAGCTGCCGGCGTAACGGCTGGCGCAGGCGTAGGCGACCTGGTCGAGCAGGCGCAGGATCGCACCACCGTGGACCTTTCCGGAGAAATTGGCCATTTCCGGCGACATCAGCACGGTCATGGACAGCTGGTGGGTTTTCAGTTCGGTCGACATGCGGCGGATTGTATCGGCAACCGCGCGATTGTTTCCGGAGGCCATGAAAAAGCCGGCCAGCGGCCGGCTCTACCAGAAAGCAGAAGGGCCGCTTGCGCGGCCCTTCCTCAACGTCAGCCGACTAACAGTCGGCTCTACCGGTCGGCTCTACCCGCCGGCTTTACTTCAGCTTCGCATCGGCGCGCAGGGCGGCGGCGCGGTCGGTCTTCTCCCAGGAGAAGGCCGTGGCGTTGACGGTCTCGCCTTCGCCGTTGAGGTAGCTGAACTCCTTCGGCTTGCGGCCGAAGTGGCCGTAGGCCGCGGTCTGCTGGTACATCGGGTGGATCAGGTCCAGCATCTTGATGATGCCGTACGGGCGCAGGTCGAAGTGCTTGCGGATCAGCTTCTCGATCTTGTCGTCGCTGATCTTGCCGGTGCCGAAGGTGGTGACCGAGATCGAGGTCGGCTCAGCCACGCCGATGGCGTAGGAGACCTGCACTTCGCAACGGTCGGCCAGGCCGGCGGCAACCACGTTCTTGGCGACGTAGCGGGCCGCGTAGGCCGCCGAACGATCGACCTTGGACGGGTCCTTGCCGGAGAAGGCGCCACCACCGTGACGGGCCCAGCCGCCGTAGGTGTCGACGATGATCTTGCGGCCGGTCAGGCCGCAGTCGCCCACCGGGCCGCCGATCTCGAACTTGCCGGTCGGGTTGATGTGGAACTTGGTGCCCTTGTGCAGCCACTTGGCCGGCAGCACCGGCTTGATGATCTCTTCGCGGACGGCCTCGATGAGGTCCTTCTGCTTGATGCCCGGGGCATGCTGGGTCGACAGCACCACGGCGTCGATGGCCGAGACCACGCCGTTCTCATAGCGCAGGGTGACCTGGCTCTTGGCGTCCGGACGCAGCCACGACAGCGGCGAGTTCTTCTTCTTGCGGATCTTGGCCTGCTGCTCGACCAGGCGGTGCGACAGGTGGATCGCGGCCGGCATGTAGCTGTCGGTCTCGTTGGTGGCGTAGCCGAACATCAGGCCCTGGTCGCCCGCGCCCATTTCTTCCGGCTTCTTGCGGTCCACGCCCTGGGCGATGTGCGGCGACTGCTTGCCGATCAGGTTCAGCACGCCGCAGGTGGCGCCGTCGAAGCCGACGTCGGAGCTGTCGTAGCCGATGTCCGTGATGACCTTGCGGGTCAGGGCTTCCAGGTCGATCCAGGCGCTGGTGGTGATTTCACCGGCCACGATGGCAACGCCGGTCTTGACCATGGTCTCGCAGGCCACGCGGGCGCGCTGGTCCTGGGTCAGGATCGCGTCCAGCACCGCATCGGAGATCTGGTCGGCAACCTTGTCCGGATGGCCTTCGGAGACCGACTCGGAGGTGAAGAGATAGCTGGACATCAGGCGTAATATCCCTTGATTCGGATGGAAAGATGGGCGCGCATGATACACGGGGTGCGCCGCCTGTGCATTGTGAACCTGTACCGGTTGCCGGTGGTTAAGCCCGCGTAGGCCCGGCGAGGGCCGTCCTGACGGGATTGGGCCCCGGCTTCGAGGCCCAGTGTTCCAGCAGCGTGACAGCGGGCCGGGTGGCGAGGTGGGGCGGTTGCGGCCCCTCCGGCCGGGGGCGACCGTCATCGTTCTGCCCCGAAACCGCCATCTGGCTGCCGCCTGCCGGGCGCAGGCTGTCGGCCAATCCGGCCGCCGGGCATGAGTGGATCCGCCATGCAGGAACTTGAACAGCGTCTCCAGCAACGCTTTCCCGATTGGTTCCATGGCCGCCGTGGCCAACTGGCGCGGCCATTGCTTCGCAGCGTCGGGCGCTGGTCGCGGTTGGACCAGATCGAAGCGTTCCTGCAGCGCAGTGCAGGATTGCGCGGATTCGGCTTCGTCGCCGCCGGGCTGGAGTTCATCGATGGCCAGTACCAGGTGGATCCGGCCGCGTTGGCGAAGATCCCGGCCACCGGTCGCTTGCTGATCGTCGCCAACCACCCGTCCGGCGCACTGGACGCGCTGGCCCTGCTGGACGCGGTCGGCCGCATCCGCCGCGATGTGCGGATCGTGGCCAACGACCTGCTGGGGGCGATCGCGCCACTGCAGGACCTGCTGTTGCCGGTGCGCATCCTCGGTGGCAAGGCCCAGCGTGGCAGCCTGCACGCTGTGGAGGAGGCGCTGGCCGCCGAGCAGTGCGTGATCGTGTTCCCGGCCGGCGAGGTCTCGCGCCTCTCGCTGCGAGGCATCCGCGATGGTCGCTGGCAGCGCGGGTTCGTCCGCTTTGCCCGTGCCGCCGGGGCGCCGGTGCTGCCGGTACGGGTGGAAGCGCGCAATTCGGCGCTGTTCTACGGCGCCTCGACCCTGTTCAAGCCGGCCGGCACCGCGCTGCTGGCGCGCGAGATGTTCACCCGCCGCGGCCGCCCGCTGCGCCTGAGCATCGGTGAGCCGATGCAGCTGGGCAAGGGCGGTGACCCGGGCGCGCAGCTGCTGTCGGTACGCCGCGCGCTGTATGCGCTGGGCCGCAATGGCGCGGCCGGCAATGCCGCTGCCTTCGCAGGCCCCGAGCCGCTGGCGGCCCCGGTGCCACCCTCGCAGGTCGCCGCTGGGATTGCCGCAGCCACCCAGCTGGGCCAGACCGCCGACGGCAAGCAGATTCTGCTGGCCACTTGTACTGCCGATTCGCCGCTACTACTGGAGCTGGGCCGCCTGCGCGAACTGACCTTCCGCCAGGTGGGCGAGGGCACTGGGCGCAGCCGCGACCTGGACGATTACGACCCGCAGTACGAGCACATCGTGATCTGGGACGCGGCCGCGCAGCGCATCGCCGGCGCGTACCGGATCATGCGCGGCGCCCATGCGCTGGCCCGGCACGGACTGTCCGGGCTCTACAGCGCGTCGCTGTTCCGCTATTCCGACGATGCCATCACCCACATCGCCGAAGGCCTGGAACTGGGCCGCAGCTTCGTGGTGCCCGACTACTGGGGCAGCCGCAGCCTGGACTACCTGTGGCAGGGCATCGGTGCCTACCTGCAATGCAGGCCGGGCATCCGCTACCTGTTCGGCGCCGTGTCGATCAGCGCGGCGCTGCCACGCGATGCGCGCGAGCAGCTGGTGGCGTACTACCAGCGCTATTACAGCGGTACCGCTGGCCTGGCCGAATCGAACCGGCCGTTCCAGTACTTCGCCGCACCGCCGAGTTTCGGTGAGCTGGATGCAGGCGCCGCGTTCGACGTGCTCAAGGCCAACCTGGCCGCACTCGGCACCGGCGTGCCGACGCTGTATCGCCAGTACACCGATCTGTGCGAACCCGGTGGCGCGCGCTTCCTCGCCTTCGGTGTGGACCCGGACTTCAGCGATTCGATCGACGGCCTGATCGAAGTGGACCTGTGCGCGATCCGGCCGAACAAGCGCAAACGCTACCTGCGCGATGCGGGGACGCCGGCATGAGCGTGCTGGCGAACCTGTCGCCGCACCGGCGCGCAGTGTTCGTCTCCGACGTGCACCTGGGTTCACGTCATTGCCATGCCACCGAACTGGCACGTTTTCTCTCGCAGCTGCGCTGTGAGCGTCTGTACCTGGTCGGCGACATCATCGACCTGTGGTGGATGGCCCATCGCCGTGCCAACTGGCGGCAGTCGCACAGCGAGGTCATCCAGGCCCTGCACGCGCTGCGCCGTGCCGGCACCGAGATCATCTACATTCCCGGCAACCACGATGCCTCGCTGCGCCAGGTGTGCGGGCTGATGCTGCCAGCGATGCAGGTGCGCCGCCGCGCCATCCACGTGACCGCCGATGGCCGTCGCCTGCTGGTCGCGCACGGCGACGAGTACGACGGCGTGACCCACTTCGGTGGCCTGCAGGAGAGATTCGGCGACTGGCTGTACTACCGCATCCTGACCGGCAACCAGGCCTTGAATGCAGTGCGGCGCCGGCTGGGCATGCGCTACTGGTCGCTGTCGGAATTCCTGAAGAAGCGCAGTGGTGCCGCCGAACGCTACATCGAGCGTTTTGTGCAGGCCGGGCTGGATGACGTGCGCCGGCGCGGACTGGATGGCATCGTCTGTGGTCACATCCATCGCGCTGCGTTGATCGAACGCGATGGCCTGGTCTACGCCAACGACGGCGACTGGGTGGAGAGCCTGACCGCGCTGGCCGAAGACCACGATGGCGCGCTGCGCCTGCTCGATCACAACGGCCAGACCCTGGTGAAACTGCCGGGCGCGCGGTTGTCGCAGGCGGCGTAACCCGTTCCGTAGAGTCGACTGTCGCGTGTAGCGCGTGGTTTCCGCAGCCTGATGGGAGAGCAGTCGACCAGCAGTCGACTCTACAGACGCGGTGTCCGGGAGTGAGACGGCGCGCCCGCAAGCCGCTAGCATCGGCCCATGGATTCCCTGACCCAGATCGTGCTCGGCGGCGCCGTCGCTGCTGCCATCGCTCCGCCCGGCCATCGCCGCGCGGCCCTGCTGGCCGGTGCCGCGCTCGGCACCCTGCCGGACCTCGATGCCCTGTGGTTGGGCTTCACCGCCGCCGACCCGGTGGCGAACATGATCGAGCACCGCAGCTTCAGCCATTCGCTGCTGGTGCTGCCCTGGGTGGCGGCACTGATCTGGTGGTTGTTCAGGCGCTTCGGCAACGGCCGCGTCGCGCAGTCACCGGTGCGCTGGTTCTGGGCGATCCAGCTGGCGCTGGTCACCCATCCCGTGCTGGATGCGTTCACCGTCTACGGCACCCAGTTGTGGTGGCCGCTGCGCCCACACCCGACCATGGGTTCCAGTGTCTTCATCGTCGATCTTGGCTACACGGTGTGGCTGCTGCTGGGTTGCGTGCTGGCCTGGTTTGGCCGCGTCCGCCCCTGGGCTGGCAAGGTGCTGGGCGTGGCGTTGCTGGTCAGCAGCGCCTACCTGGGCTGGGGCCTGATCGCAAAGGCCCAGGTCGACCGTGCTGCCCAGCAGAGCCTGGCGGCGATGGGTCTGGGCGATGCACCGCGCTTCTCGGTGCCGATGCCGTTCAACACCCTGCTGTGGCGCGTGGTGGCGATGACGCCGAACGGCTACGTGGTGGGCGACCGCTCGCTGGTGGCCGACCATGGACCGATGCAGTTCGAAGGCCATGCGTCCAAGGTGCAGGCGTTGCGCGAAGCAGGGAGCATCCCGGCAGTGCAGCAGCTGACGTGGTTCAACCGTGGCTTCATGCGTGCACAGGTGGTGGATGGGCGGCTGGTCCTGAGTGACCTGCGCATGGGGCTGGAGCCTGACTACACCTTCAACTTCGCCGTGGCCGAGCAGGTCGACGGGCAGTGGCGACCGATCACACCCGAGCAGGTGCGGACGGATTACAGCAGCCCGGCCGCGCGCGCGGATGCCGGGCGCCGGCTGGCGGCGATATGGCAGCGGATCTGGCACGAGCCTGCAGCCTCCGGGACTGGTGCGGCACACCCGTAGATCCACGCCATGCGTGGATGGCGGGACCATCGGCAGTGCTGCGTTGGCTCAATACACCGTCGCGCGGCCCTGCACGAACGAGTAGAAGAACACCGCGTTCGGATCGTTCTGCACCAGGCGGAACTCGCGGCGCATACCTTCCACGGTTTCCTCGTCCACCGAGCCGGCCTGCAGCAGCTGGTCGGCGGCCGACAGCAGCAGCTGTTCCCAGAACGCGATCATCGTCTTGCGACGCGCCGGCTCGCGGTTGTCCAGGTGGATGGTCTTGATCTCGGTGTGCACGTCGCGGAAGCCGCCGGCCAGCAGCAGGTTGCCCAGTTTGGCGCCGACGAACGGGTCGCCCCCGTGGTCGTACTGGAAATCGTTGAAGGCCATCCAGTAGCGCCAGATGTGCGGCGAGTACGGATCGAGCAGGAACGAGGCATTCATCACTTCGGTGATGTACACCGGCGAACCCGGTGCCAGCACCCGGCGCACTTCGCTCAGCACACGTGCGGGTGACGGCACGTGCTCCAGCACCCAGCACAGGAACGCCGCGTCGAAGCTGCGTGCCTCGAACGGCAGCTCACCGGCATCGGCCTGCTGCAGGGTGTAGCGGTCGCTGCACCACGGCGTGCGCGCCAGGTTCTCGCGCGCGGTGGCCAGCTGCGTTTCGCTCAGGTCCACGCCGGTCACGTGCAGCTCGGGGAAGCGGCGCAGCAGGATCTCGGTCTGTGCGCCCACGCCGCTGCCGACTTCCAGCAGGCGCCGCGCGCCGCTGTAGTCGATCTGGCCGAAGATGCTCGATTCCAGCAGCCGGGCCTGGGTCATCAGGCGCTGCTGCTCGGTGCCGGAAAACCCGTGCAGATAGGTCGGGGAGGAAATCGGCGGGGTCATGGTGGGCTCTTGTAGCGTCGAGCTGGCTCGACTGTTCGCAAACGCGGGGCTGGCGGCTCAGGCCGCCGAAGGCAGCGCCGGTTCCCCGGCGATCAGGCGGTCGAAGTATTCGGTGGTCAATGCGATCTGGCTGGCCGGATCCTCGGCACGGTTGACCACCGCGCGGAAAGCGGCATTCTCCGGCCGGTCCTTGGCATACCAGCCCAGGTGCTTGCGCGCGATGCGCACGCCCTGCGGCTCGCCATAGAACGCATGCAGCGCGTGCAGGTGGCCAAGCAGGATGTCGCGCACTTCCGCCAGTGATGGCGGTGGCAGTTCCTCGCCGGTGGCCAGGTAGTGCGCCACTTCGCGGAAGATCCACGGCCGGCCCTGCGCCGAGCGACCGATCATCACCGCATCCACGCCGGTTTCCTTCAGGACGTAGGCGGCCTTCTGCGGCGAATCGATATCGCCGTTGGCGATCACCGGAATGCGCAGCGCGGCCTTGATCTCGCCGATCGTGGCGTACTCCGCCTGGCCGGTGTAGTGCTGGTCGCGGGTACGGCCGTGCACCGCCAGTGCCGCGATACCGCTGTCCTCGGCGATGCGTGCGATCAGCGGGCCATTGCGATGGTCGCAGTCCCAACCGGTGCGGATCTTCAGCGTGACCGGCACGTCCACTGCGTTGACCACGGCCTCGAGGATGCGCGCCACCAGTTGCTCGTCGCGCATCAGTGCCGAACCGGCCCAGGCGTTGCACACCTTCTTGGCCGGGCAGCCCATGTTGATGTCGATGATCTGCGCGCCGTGGTCGACGTTGTAGCGCGCGGCCTCGGCCAGCTGCTGCGGCTCGGTGCCGGCGATCTGCACGCTGATCGGGGCCGGTTCGCCGTCATGGTCCATGCGGTGGATCGACTTGCGCGTGTTCCAGAAGCGCGGATCACTGATGGTCATTTCCGAGGCGGCCAGACCCGCGCCCAGCCGTTTGCACAGCAGGCGGAAGGGCTTGTCGGTGACGCCGGCCATGGGCGCCAGCACGACGTTGGGGGCAATGGTGTACGGGCCGATCTGCATGCGCTCATTGTAGGGCGCGCGCGGCGGTACGGCCGCGTCGGGCGCGGTCCGGTTCAGGCCGATCGGCACCGACCTCATGCCGTACCGGCATCAGCAGATGCTTGACGGTTGCTTCCGCCGCCCCCACGGGCGGGCGATGGTGGGCGGCTACCCCAGGCTCTGCCAGGCCTGGCCGGTACCCAGCGCGAAGGCCAGCCCCAGGCTGAGGCAGACCACTGAACTGACCACCCAGAAGCGCCGGCCGTTGTAGCCGGGCCGGAGCAGGGCCAGCCCGAAGCCCATCGCCGCGCGCAGCAGCAACAGCAGGGCGATGCCCGACAGGACCAGACGGCTGGCCGGCAGCGGCGAATGCCAGCCCGCGGCTGCCAGTGCGTACAGCGTCCAGGCCACCAGCACGGCAGTGATGCCGGCGGTCATCAGCGGCGGCCACCAATGCCCGGCCTGTGCCAGCCGGACCATGCGCTGGCCAGCACCGAAGTACCTGTACCACGCGGCGCCGAAGGCAATGCAGCCGATATGCAGCAGCGCCGCAGCGGCACTGCCTGCGGCCGCGACCAGCAACCAGGGGAATCCGTCCATGTCCTGCCCGTGCAAGGAAGCTGCGCGGATCGTGAGCGAGGGGCAGGATGTGGGCAATGCGACAGGCGGTCGCAGGGGCTGGGCAATGGGCGAAATAAAGGCCCAGGTGCCTGTGCACCCGGGCCTTGTCATCCACGCGTGGCGTGGAATTACTTGGCTTCGGCGTCGGCCGGGGTGAAGCGCGGCATCGCCGCTGCAGCGCCTTCCTTCTCGGTCGAGCGACCGGCGAACTGGTTGGCAAAGCGCACGTGGCGGGCGAACGGTGCATCGGCCACCTGTGCCAGCGACGCAGCCAGCGCACCGTTGAAGGCATCACCGGCACCGGTGGTGTCGATGGCCTGCACCTGTTCGGCACCGACGCGGTAGTACGGCTGGGTATCGCCGCGCAGGTTCTCGTCGGCGTGAGAGACGAACACGCCCACCGAACCCAGGGTCACCACCACCGTGCCGTTGCCGACCAGCTTGCGGCACAGCGCATGCAGGCTGGCGCCATCCAGCGCCGCGACGTCGTTGGCATCCACGCGCTCGCCGACATGGCGGCCGAGCAGGGCGGCGAACTCGGTCTCGTTCGGGGTGATCACATCGGCCAGCTTGAGCAGGCCGATGGTCGAGGGCGCATCGGCCGGCGCGGTGTTGAGCACGGTGGTGACACCGGCCTCGCGGGCCGTGGCCAGCGCCGCTTCGATGGTCTGCACCGGCGATTCCAGCTGCACCAGCACCACCTTGGCACCGGCCAGCAGGGCCTGCTGCTGTTGCAGGAAATCGGTGCCCAGCGCGGCATTGGCGCCGGGGCCGATCACGATCGTGTTGCGGCCACGGGCATCGACGTAGATGCCGGCGGTGCCGGTCGGCTCGCTGCTGGCCTCGGCGATCAGCGCGAAGCCATCATGCGCAGCCAGTTCGCGCGCAGTGGCGCCACCGGCGTCATCGCCCAACGCACACACGAAGTGGGTGTCCGCACCAGCGCGGCAGGCCGCCACGGCCTGGTTGAAGCCCTTGCCACCGGGGCCGGTGCTGTAGCGGCCGGCAATGGTCGCACCCGGTGCCGGCAGCGTTTCGCACCGCCACACGTGATCGACATTGAAGGAACCGACGACAACGACACTGCTGCTCATAGGAAATCTTTTCTCAACCAGGGGTTCAACTGAAGTGCGTCAGCACGCCGGCGATGGTCGCCGTCATGAAGGTGGCAATGGTACCGCCCAGCACCGCGCGCAGGCCGAACTTGGCCAGGTCGTGGCGGCGCTCCGGCGCCAGGCCACCGATACCGCCGATCTGGATCGCGATCGAGCTGAAGTTGGCGAAGCCGCACAGCGCGTAAGTGGCAATCAGGCGGCCTTCGGCGGACAGGCTCACGCCCGGGATCTGGCCGTTCACGATCTGCGACAGTTCGGTGTAGGCGACGAACTCGTTGATCACGACCTTCTGGCCGATCAGCGAGCCGACGGTGGTGGCGTCGGCCCACGGCGTGCCGATCACCCAGGCGATCGGGGCCAGCAGATAGCCGAAGATGGTCGACAGGTTGGTCGGCTTGCCGATGGCAGCGGCCAGGCCGGTCACTTCGCCCACCCAGGTCAGCGGCGCGTTCAGCAGCGCGATAAGGGCGATGAAGGCCAGCAGCATCGCGCCGATGTTCAGCGCCAGCTTCAGGCCGTCGCCGGCGCCGGCCGCAGCCGCGTCGATGATGTTGCTGGAGGTCTTTTCGACTTCCATCTTCACCGTGCCGCGGGTGAGCGGGGTGCCGGTTTCCGGGATCAGCAGCTTGGCCACGACCAAGGTGGCCGGCGCGGCCATGATGCTGGCCGCCAGCAGATGCTTGGCGTAGAAGGCCTGCTGCGCTGGGTCGCCGCCGCCAAGCATGCCCACGTAGGCCGCCAGCACGCCGCCGGCGATGTGTGCCATGCCGCCGATCATCATGGTCAGCAGCTCGGACTGGGTCATCCTGGCGATGTACGGGCGCACGGTCAGCGGCGCCTCGGTCTGGCCGATGAAGACGCTGGCGCAGACGCTGGTGGTTTCCGCACCGGACACACGCATGACCTTGGTGATCGCCCACGCCATCACGCGCACGATCGCCTGCATGATGTTCAGGTGGTACATCACCCCCATCAGCGCCGAGAAGAAGATGATGGTCGGCAGCACCTGGAAGGCGAAGATGAAGCCGTAATT
Source organism: Stenotrophomonas sp. I18B00994 (assembly GCF_014145825.1). Taxonomy (NCBI): domain Bacteria; kingdom Pseudomonadati; phylum Pseudomonadota; class Gammaproteobacteria; order Lysobacterales; family Lysobacteraceae; genus Stenotrophomonas; species Stenotrophomonas sp. I18B00994. Next base: position 13,466 of record NZ_JACIUW010000011.1, read on the forward strand.
CTTGGTGTCCATCAACGAGCCGAAGATGAAACCGGAACCCTCGTTGACGAAGCTCAGCACCTTGACGAAGCCGTGGCCCAGCGCGTCGAACACGTCGCGCCCGCCCGGCACCAGGATCACCAACGCCGCGAAGGCGATCTGCAGGGTGATACCGGTGGCAACCAGCTTCCAGTCAACCGCGCGCTTGTTATTGGAAAACAACCAGGTGATGCCGATCAGCACCGCCAACCCGAACAGGCCGAAGCCGATCCTGCCCAAACCTTCGACCATGTGAGTGACTCCCCTGGGGCGTCGCGAAAAACGGGAAGCCTAGTGCAGGGCAGGGGCCGGGGCAAGAAAAAGCAGCGTGCGCGCGGCCAACGGTACCGATCAGGCCAGCAACGGCAAGGGCTTGCGGCTGGCGGCGGCAGGTAGAATGGGGGTCGATCCCGGCCCGGATGCGGGCCCGCAGCAGGAGATTCGCATGCAATACCGTCGCCTGGGCTCCACCGGCCTGCCGATTTCCGCCCTTTCCTTCGGCGCCTGGGTGACCTTCGGTGACCAGATCCCGCGTGATGAGGCCCGCAACCTGGTGGCCGCCGCCTGGGATCATGGTGTCAACTTCTTCGACAACGCCGAGGGCTATGCCAACGGCCGTGCCGAACAGGTCATGGGTGACGTGATCGCCGACCTGCGCCTGCCGCGCGACGGTTTCTGCGTGTCCAGCAAGGTGTTTTTCGGCAGCGCCAAGGACCCGCGGCCGACCCAGCGCGGGCTGTCGCGCAAGCACGTGACCGACGCTTGCCACGCTGCACTCAAGCGCCTGCGGGTGGACTACCTGGACCTTTACTACTGCCACCGCCCGGATCCGGACGCGCCGATTGCCGAGACCGTGCATGCGATGGACACCCTGGTGCGGCAGGGCAAGATCCTCTACTGGGGTACCTCGGAGTGGTCGGCGGTGCAGATCCAGCAGGCGCTGGACATCGCCGAGGCGCGCAACCTGCAGGGCCCGTCGATGGAGCAGCCGCAGTACAACCTGCTGCACCGCGAGCGGGTCGAGGTCGAGTACGCGCCGCTGTATGCCGGTGCCGGCCTGGGTACCACCATCTTCTCGCCGCTGGCGTCGGGCCTGCTCACCGGCAAGTACGACCAGGGCATTCCGGCCGATGCACGGCTGGGGCGGGAAGGCATGGAGTGGTTGCAGGACCTGGTGCTGGGGTCCGACGCCGGGGCCCGCCTGGGCCAGGTGCGGCGCTTCAGCGAGGTGGCACGCGCGCTGGGCCACGCCCCGGCCACGCTGGCCATCGCCTGGTGCCTGCGCAACCCGAACGTTTCCAGCGTGATCCTCGGCGCCAGCCGGGTCAGCCAGCTGCTGCAGAACCTGCAGGCACTGGACGTGCTGGAGCAGGTCGACGCGGCCGGCTGGGCGCAGGTCGAAGCCGTCTTCGCCTGAACCCCGGGGCCGACCGGGCCTCAGGGGCCTCGCTCGGGCCGGTTCGGCCGAGGGAACGGGACGGGAACGCGAACGGGAACGGTAGAGTCGCCTGTCAGTCGACTGCTTCGAATAACCGACTGCTTCGAGCAACAGCAGTCGACCAACAGTCGACTCTACACACCTACGTCGCCATTTAATTGATGCGATCTATCGAATTACGGAACTCGATCATTAATCCCATCAATGAAATTGAGAATGGTTGTTGATTGTCAACTGAGAATCATTATCATTTAACTCGTCCCTCGCACGAGTCCAGATGCTCATGAATGCTCAACCTGTACTGCTGCGCCCCGAAACACTGACCCTCCGCGATCGACCGGTCCGCGTCGTTCCGCCGGAAGAGGTCATCGACAGCGAAGCCCTGCTCAAGGGCCGTCGTGAAATCCTGATCCAGCACGGCGACCGCTTCTATCGCCTGCGGCACACCAGCAACGACAAGCTGATCCTGACCAAGTAATCGCGGTCTGGTCGCCCGCCTCCCTCCCTCCTGCCGGCAGCGCCGACAGGGTGGGCGACCCGTCCGTTCCCGCTCTCTCCCCCTCGGTCTACCGCGTGCACCTTCCGGGTGTGCCGGTAACCGGGGGTTCCCCTGCCTGACCGAACGAACCCGATGACCCGCCATACCGCCCTTTGCCTTGCTGTCTGGATGGCGCTGCCGCTGTCCGCCCACGCTGCTGCCCCCGATGCGCGCGAATTCGATCGGGTGCAGGTCACCGCCACCCGCACCGAGCGGGCGGTGAGCGACGTGGCGGCCACGGTGGATGTCATCGACCGTGAGCAGATGGACCGGAACCTGGTGCAGGACATCAAGGATCTGGTGCGCTACGAGCCGGGCCTGTCGGTCACCCGCAGCGCGACCCGCTTCGGCCTGGATGGTTTCCGCATCCGTGGCCTGGACGGCAACCGCGTGCGCATCCAGACCGACGGCATCGTCATGCCGACCCGGTTCGACATCGGTTCGTTCGCCAGTTCCAACCGCAACTTCACCGACCTCGATACGCTCAAGCGCGTCGAGATCGTGCGTGGACCGGCCAGCTCGCTGTACGGCTCCGACGCACTCGGTGGCGTGGTCGCGTTCGTGACCAAGGACCCGGCCGACTATCTCAAGGACGGCAAGAACAGCTACTTCGGTCTGAAATTCGGCTACGACGGTGAGTGGAAGGGCCTGCTCGGCGGTGCCACCGCCGCCTTCGGTGGCGACCACTGGAGCGGCCTGGTCAACGTCAACCATCACCAGGGCCAGGAAACGGACAACAAGGGGACGGTGCGCAGCGACAACGACACCCGCACCGCGTCCAATCCGCAGGATCGCGACGGCCACAGCCTGCTCAGCAAACTGGTCTATGCACCCAGCGAGGACCAGCGCTTCCGCTTGACCGTGGAAGGCAACGAAGACACCACCGATACCAATGTGCTGTCGGCGATTGCAAGCGTTGCACCGCGCCCCGGCGCGATGGCTGCGGCCACTGGCATGACGTCCCACGACACCCAGAAGCGCAACCGTGTGTCCTTCGCCCACGAGATGGATGCGCTGGACCAGCCGTTCGCCGACAGCCTGCATTGGCAGGTGTACGCGCAGAACAGCGAAACCCGGCAGCAGACCGACGAGACCCGCACCGACGGCACCCGCCGCCACCGCGTGTTCTCCTTCGACCAGCATGCCTATGGCCTGCAGGCGCAGTTCAACAAGGCGTTCACCACCGGCAGCGTCGAGCACGCATTGACCTACGGTTTCGAAGGCACCCGTACCGAGATCCGCCAGAAGCGCGACGGCTATCAGGTCAGCAAGGCTGGCGTGGTCAGCAACACGGTGCTGCCGGACACCTTCCCGGTGCGTGACTTCCCGATCAGCAAGACCACCGAGCTGGGCCTGTATGCACAGGATGAGATGCGCTTTGCCGATGGCAGGCTGTCGCTGGTGCCGGGCGTGCGCGTGGACCGCTACGAGCTGAAGCCGGAAGTGGACAGCATCTTCGCCGAAGACAACCCGACCACGGCCGTGGCGCAGCTGAAGAAGACCAGCGTGTCGCCGAAGCTGGGCATGGTCTGGCGCTTTACCGACGAATGGTCGCTGTTCGCCGGTTATGCGCGTGGCTTCCGTTCGCCGCCGTACAACGACGTCAACATCGGCCTGACCAACGTCGCCTTCCGCTATACCGCCATCGCCAACCCGGATCTGAAGCCGGAAACCAGCGACGGCTACGAACTGGGTCTGCGCTTCATCGCGCCGGCGGCGTACGTCAGCGTCAGCGGCTACTACAACGACTACAAGGATTTCATCCAGTCCAACGTCGATACCGGTCGCAACGCACAGGGTTTGACCGTGTTCCAGTCGCAGAACATCGCCGACGCGCGCATCTATGGCGCGGAAATGAAGGCCGGCATCGAGTTCGGCGAACTCAGCCCGGCGCTGAAGGGCTGGGCGCTGCGCAGTGCGTTGGCATGGTCGCATGGTGACAACCGGACCGATGACGAACCGCTGGCCTCGGTCGATCCGCTGCGTGGCACGCTGGGACTGATGTACGACACCGATACCTGGGGCGTCGAACTGGCCGGTACCTTCGTGCAGCGCAAGAAGCGCCTGCCGCCGCCTGCGGCGCAGACCAATCCGAACGCACCGGCGCCGTTCGTCTACCAGCCGGCCGGCTACGGCGTGCTGGACCTGATGGCGCACTGGAACTTCGCGCCGGGTGCCACCTTCAATGTCGGCGTGTTCAACCTGGCCGACAAGCGCTACATCGAATGGTCGTCGATCACCCCGAGCCTGATCACCGATCGCGCACTGAGTGATCGTTTCAGCAGCCCGGGCCGCACCTTCTCCGCCAGCCTTGCCGTTTCCTGGTGACCTCATGAGCCGAGCACTGTCCGCACGCAGGAATGACTCCATCGCCGCGCCGAACAGCGCGGCCTGGCCGACCCCGGCACAGCTGGCCACGCTCGGCACCGTGTTGTGCCTGTACCACGCCGACGGCAACGAGCTGGGCGGCTGGCGCCAGGCCGTACGCGTACACGCCTGCCAGGGCGTGGACAGCGAGGGCCTGCGCGAAAGCCTGTGCTTCCTTGATGGCCGCGGCCGCTGCGTGTGGCGCCTGTACCTGCTGCCCGACAGCGATTTCCTGGCCTGGGACCGTCTGGTCGCGGCGCTGCCGCCGGGACCGGAACACGACAGCGAGGCGAGCGTTGGCGAACGCCTGTGGCGGCGCCTGGCCGGCCATCTCGGTGGCCAGCGCTGGCGGCTGTGTGCGCTGCGCCTGCATGCCGCCGACGACGGCCGCACGCTGGCGGCCAGCCTGTCGACGCTGTCGTCGCTGGGCGCGACCGCCGCGCGACGTATTGCACGCCTGGAAGGTGCTGAAGGCGAGCTGGCGATCGACGACTGCTGCTGTGCCGACGCCGCCCGGCGTCCGGCTCCCCGGATTCCCGGCGACCTGCCGCTGATCCGCCTGTGACCCTCTCCTGATGGAACGCCCGTTGGCCACGGATGGCCCCTCAATGAATCTGCAACCCCGAAGGAAGACCCCGATGAAGCTCCAGACAGCCAGCGCCATGCTGCTGCTCGCCGCCAGCGGCGTGGCCAGCTCGCAGCCCTCCGATATCGCCCGCGACCACGACAGCATCCTCGCCATGCAGGGTGAGTACACCGTGGACTTCGCCTTCGACGAGACCGTGCTGCTGAAGCCGGGCTACGAGCGTGCACCGGCGATGCGCAGCGGCGGCAGCGAAGTGGTCATCGTGGTCGAGGACACGCCGAAGCGCATCGTGCTGCAGCACCTGCTGCTGGATGAAAAGAGCGGCCACATCACCAAGCACTGGCGCCAGGACTGGGTGTACGAAGCACCGAACCGTTTCGAGTTCAGCGCCGACCAGACCTGGAAGGTGCGCAGTATTCCGTCGGCGGTGAACCAGGGCGCCTGGACCCAGTGCGTGTACGAAGTGAGCGACGCACCGCGCTACTGCGGCACCGGCACCTGGACCTACACCAACAACGTGCCGAGCTGGACCAGCGATCTGAGCTGGCGCCCGCTGCCGCGCCGTGAGTACACCAAACGCAGCGACTACAACGCGCTGGCCGTGGTCAACCGCCACACGCTCACGCCCAATGGCTGGACCCACGAACAGTTCAACACCAAGGTGCAGCGCAACGCCGATGGCAGCCAGGTGGAGATCGCACGCGAGTTCGGCTTCAACGACTACGTGAAGACCACCGAGGTCGACTTCACCCCGGCGCGCAACTACTGGAAGGCCACCGCCGGTTACTGGGCCAAGGTGCGCCAGCGCTGGGACGGTTTCCTGACCCAGGCCCCGGGCGTGCACCTGAAGACCAGGATCGACGGCATGGCGATGATCATTCCGCTGTTCACCCAGGCCGAAGCGATCCAGGCCGGCAAGAAGGTGAAGGACACGCAGATCGACGACGTGTTCGCCAAGTACGTGGAAAAGGCCCAGTAGATCCACGCCATGCGTGGATGTGCTTGTTCCTTGAACACTGGCAACGCCGTCATGTGCTCTTGGTAGGTGCCGAGCTTGCTCGGCACGCGCCCCGGTCCGGCGCCGCCTCAGGCCTCGCGCAGCGCCAATGCCGGTGGCGTATGCAGGATCGCCCGCGTACCCCACCAGCCTGCCAGCAGGCTCAGCCCGATGCCGACCACGCCGCCGATCAGCAGGCCCGGCCACGGCGGCAGCAATGGCAGCTCGAACACCTTCTGCGAGACTGCCACGCCGATGGCGGCTGCCGCGCCCACCGCGAGCAACGCGGCCAGCGTGCCCAGTGCGCCGAACTCCACCAGCACCGCACCGCGCAGCTGGCGCCGGGTCGCGCCCAGCGTGCGCAGCACAGCGCTGTCGTAGCGACGCTCGCCCGCCGTGGCCTGCAGCGCGGCCAGCAGCACCAGCACGCCGGCCAGCAGGCTGAACACCATCACCAGCTGCACCGCCTGTGCCACCCGTTCCATCACATCGCGCACCTGCGAGATCACCGCGTCCACGTCCAGCAGCGACAGGTTGGGCTGCGCGCGCACCAGCTCGCCCAGTCCGGCTGCCTTGCCGGCCGGCAGGTGGAATGCCGACAGCAGGTTGTGCGGTGTATCGCCCACCGCGTTCGGGTTCAGCAGCACGAAGAAGTTCGGCCGGAAGGTGTTCCAGTCGGCCTTGCGCACACTGGTCACGGTGAACTCGCGCTCCTGCTCGCCTACTGCAATGGTGATGCGGTCGCCCGGATACACGCCGTAGCGCTTGGCCCAGCCGATTTCAACCGACGCCTCCAGCGCCGTGCTGTCGGGCGTCCAGAAGGTGCCGTTCATCAGCGTATTGGCCGGCGGGAAGCTGCTGCGCCAGCTGAAGTTCAACGGCCGGTTCTCGTCGTCATCATCGCGCTGACCTTCGCCCTGTGCCGCTTGTCCGTCCTGACCGGGCTCGCGATCCACGCGCAACGGCGGCTTGCCGTTGATCGCGATCAGGCGGCCGGTGGCCATCGGTTCGATGCTGGCGTCGTTGGCGCCCAGTCCACGCAGCGCGGCCAGCACGCTGTCGCGCTGTTCGGGCTGGATGTTGATCAGGAAGTAGTTCGGCGTATCCGCGGGCAGGCGTTCGCGCCATTGCTGCAGCAGGCCGGGGCCGGTCACCGCCAGCAGCAACAGCGCGCACAGCGACAGCGACAGCCCGACCAGCTGCATCACCGCCAGCATCCGGCGCCGGGTCAGCGCCGCCAGGCCCAGCCGCCAGTGGCCGTGCAGGCGGTGCTGCAGGCCGCGCAGCAGCTGCAGCAGCACGAAGCCGACCACGCCGGCCGCCACCGCCAACGCGGCCAGGCCGCCCAGCACCCATAGCGCCAGCTTGAGATCACCGGTCACCTGCACCGCCAGCAGCAGGCTCGCCGCCAGCGCTGCTACGTAGGCCAGCAGCGAGGCCGGGGGCAGGGCGGCGAAGGAGCGGTTGAGCACGCGCATCGGCGGCACCCCGCGTAGGCGCAGCAGCGGCGGCAGGCCGAAGCCGAACAGCAGCAACAGGCCGATGCCGGCGCCGGTCAGCGCCGGCATTGCCTCGGGCAGCGGCAAGCGCTGCGGCACCAGGCTGCCCAGCACCTGCACCAGGCCTTCCTGCGCGGCCATGCCCAGGCCGATGCCGAGCGCACAGGCCGGCACCGCCAGCATCAGCAGCTGCAGCGCCAGGCCAAGCAGGATGTCGCGCTGGCGCGCGCCCAGGCAGCGCAGGATCGCCACCTGGTCGATGCGGCGCAGGGCAAAACGGTTGGCCGCCAGCGCGGTCGCCACGCCGGCCAGCAATACCGCCAGCAGCGCGCTCAGGCCGAGGAAGCGCCCGGCCAGATCAAAGGCCTGGCGCACGCCGCGCTGGGTGTCGTCCACGCTAAGCAGGCGAAGGCCTTTCACCTGTGGCAGCAGCCACTCGCGCAGGGACGCGACCTGTCCTGCCGGTCCTGCAAACATCAGCCGGTAGTTGATGCGGCTGCCCGGACCGAGCAGGCCCGTGCCTTCCACATCGGCGCGGTTGACCAGCAGGGTGGGGGAGAGCGTCAGCAGGTCGCCACCGGTATCCGGTTCGGCCTCGATGATGCCGGCGATGCGCAGCGTGCCAGCGCCGAACTCGAGATCGTCGCCGGCCTTCAGTCCCAGTCCCTGCAACAGGCGCGGGTCGGCATAGGCCTGGCCCTTGGGCGGCGTGCCGGCGTTGGCGATCAGCGCGCCACCGGGCGTGCTGCGCACCCGCAGCGTGCCACGCAGCGGATAGCCCGCCTGCACCGCCTTGATGCTGGCCATCTGGCTGGCATCACCGTTGAACAGCACGCTGCCGAAGCTGGCGATGCGGGTGAAGGCCAGTCCACGCCGCTGCGCCTCGTCGACGAATGCCTGCGGCGGGTCATCGCGCCCGGCGATGCCGAGGTCGCCGCCGAGCATCTCCGCCGCGCTGCCGGTCAGTGCCAGGTTGACCCGGTTCACCAGCGTGCCGACCGCGGTCATCACCGCCACGCCCAGCACCAGTGCGGCGAACACGGTCAGCAGGTCACCGGCCAGCGCCTCGCGGCGCAGCGCGCGCCACGCATGCCGCAGCAGGTTCATGCCTGCGCCCCACGCTCGACCGGCAGCAGGCGGCCGTCGTCGATGCGGTGGATGTACTGGCAACGCTGGGCCAGGCGCAGGTCGTGGGTGACCAGCACCAGGGTGGTGCCGCTGCCGGCGTTGAGTTCGAACAGCAGGTCGCTGATGTGCTGGCCGGTGGCGTGGTCCAGCGAGCCGGTCGGTTCGTCGGCGAACAGGATGCGCGGGCGGGTGACGAACGCACGTGCCAATGCCACGCGTTGCTGCTCGCCGCCCGACAACTGGCGCGGATAGTGGCGGGCGCGATGGGCCAGCCCGACCTGGGCCAGCACTTCATCGACCCGCGCCCGGTCTTCGCGCCCGGCCAGTTCCAGCGGCAGCGCGACATTCTCGGCGGCGGTCAGCGCCGGCAGCAGGTGGAAACTCTGGAACACGAAGCCGACCTCACGCGAGCGCAGCTGGGCGCGGGCCTCCTCGTCCAGCGCCGACAGGTCCTGGCCAGCCAGCGCGACGCGGCCGCGACTGGGCAGGTCCAGCCCGGCCAGCAGGCCAAGCAGGGTGGTCTTGCCGGAACCGGAGGCGCCGACGATGGCCACGCTGGTGCCTTCATGGACCTTCAGGGTGATGTTGTCCAGTATGTGGACTTCGCCCTCCGGGCCCTGCACGGACTTGCCGACCTGGTCGACGGCGATGGCGACGGGCGCGCTGCGGGGGGACAGGCTGTCGATGAGGAGACTCCAATGCGCAAGACGGGATGGAGCCGGCGAGCCGGCGCGATGATGGTGCTGCTGCTAGGGTTCCTGCTGCTGCCGGGGCTGGCCTGTGCCAAAGGTCCGGCCGGTACCGTGCTGGTGCTCGGCGACAGCCTCAGTGCTGCCCACAATATCCCTGCCGACGCCGGCTGGGTCAGCCTGCTGCAGCAGCGGGTCAGGCAGCAGTCGAAAACCCCGGCGCGCATCGTCAACGCCAGCATGAGCGGCGAGACCACCGCCGGCGCACTCACCCGCCTGCCGGCCCTGCTGGCGAAGGAAAAGCCGACCGTGGTAGTGATCGCCCTTGGCGGCAATGACGCACTGCGCGGGCTGACCCCGGCGCAGGTGCAGGGCAACCTGGGAAAGATGGTGCAGGCCAGCCAGAAGGCGGGCGCGAAGGTGCTGCTGCTGGGCATTGACGTGCCGCCCAACTACGGGCCGGCCTATCGCCAGCGCCTGGCGGCGGCCTACAAGGCGCTGGCCACGCAGTACAAGGTGCCGCTGCTGCCCTTCCTGCTGGAGGGCGTCGCCCTGCAGCCGGGCATGATGCAGGCCGACGGCCTGCACCCGACCGCACAGGCGCAGCCAAAGGTGCTGGACAACGTCTGGCCGCTGCTGAGGCCGCTGCTCTGAACCGTTTGTGTACCTCTTGACGGAACTTCACATCGCGTCCACCGTCGATCCGGCATGTTTCACAAAGCTGAAGTTAGAGGGAATCACATGCGTCAGACGAAGGAGACCTCCGGCTTGGTGCTGGTGGTCGAAGACAACCGCAACATCTCCGAGATGATCGGGGAATACCTGGAAGGTCGCGGCTTCGAAGTCGACTATGCACAGGACGGCCTGGATGGCTACCGCCTTGCGGCGGAGAACAGCTATGACGTCGTGGTGCTCGACTTGATGTTGCCGCGCCTGGATGGCATCGAAGTGTGCCGTCGCCTGCGCAACGATGCGCGCAAGTCCACCCCGGTGCTGATGCTCACGGCACGCGACACGCTGGACGACAAGCTCACCGGCCTGGGTTTCGGTGCCGATGACTACCTGACCAAGCCGTTCGCGATCCAGGAGCTGGAAGCCCGCCTGCGCGCGCTGATCCGTCGCGAACGTCGCCAGGTCGGTTCGGAAGTGCTGAAGGTGGCCGACTTGGTGCTCGATCCGGTCAGCATGCGTGCGACCCGTGCCGGCACCGAGCTGCAGCTTTCGCCGATCGGCCTGCGCCTGCTGACCATCCTGATGCGCGAATCGCCGCGCGTGGTCACCCGCCAGGAGATCGAGCGCGAGATCTGGGGCAATGGCCTGCCGGATTCGGACACCCTGCGCAGCCACCTGTACAACCTGCGCAAGATCATCGACAAGCCGTTCGACCGTCCGCTGCTGCACACCGTGCAGAGTGCCGGCTACCGCATTGCCGACATCGCCCAGCCGATGGCCTGAGCAGGATACCCGCCGGTGCAGCAGCAGGCCCGGCCGGGTTGTGGCCACGTACGAGGGCAGGGCATGACCGGCCGGCGTTGCCGCCGGTCATCGCCCATGCACCCGCACGGCGTGGCGCGCTGCCTATAATCGCAGCGCTCTGACCGGGACTCCGCAATGCCGCACGGCCTGCCGCGCAAGATCCGTATCGCCTTCATCCTGCAGGCAGTGCTGGCCAGCCTGGGTATCCTGCTGGGTGCGTGGCTGGTCTCGCTGGTGATCAAGCACAGCCTGGTGGGCGCTGCCCTGCGCGAGGAGGCGGCGTACTACTGGACGCTGCACGAAGCGTCCCCGGTGCAGCCACCGCCCAATACCCAGAACATCCGCGGCTACCTGCTGGAAAGCGGGCAGTCGGCACTGTCGTTGCCGGCCAACCTGCGCAATCTGGAGCCCGGCTTCCACGAACTGCCCAAGGACGACCAGCTGGTGCTGGTTGATGTGCGCCCGGCTGGCCGCCTGTACCTGGTGTTCCTGCGCTCGCGCGCAGAGATGCTGGCGTTCTGGTTCGGCATCGTGCCGGTGCTGCTGACCCTGCTGGCGGTGTATGGCGCCAGCTGGGTGACCTACCGCGCGTCCAAGCGCCTGGTGTCGCCGGTGAACTGGCTGGCTCGACGCGTCTCGCGCTGGGACCCGGGGCATCCGGAAGCGGCCGACCTGGAGCCCAACAAGCTGCCGGCGGACATGCAGGGCGAGACCCGGCAGCTGGCGGCCGCGTTGCACTCGCTGGCCAACCGGGTCAGCGCGCACGTGGCACGCGAGCGCAACTTCACCCGCGATGCCAGCCATGAACTGCGCACGCCGCTGACCGTCATCCGCGTTGCCAGCGACATGGCACTGGGTGATGAAAGCCTGCAGCCGCGCCTGCGCCGCAGCCTGCAGCGCATCCAGCGGGCTGGCCGCGACATGGAAGCAGTGATCGATGCGTTCCTGATCCTGGCCCGCGAGGCAGACGTCGAACCGCAGATCGAGCTGTTCGACGTCAACGATATCGTCCGCTATGAAGTGGACAACGCCAACGAACTGCTGGGGGCTCGCCCGGTGTCGGTGCACCTGCACAGCGATGGCCCGGTGCAGCTGCATGCGCCGCCGCGGGTGCTGCAGGTGGTGGTCAGCAACCTGGTGCGCAATGCATGCAGCTACACCGACGAGGGGCGCATCGACGTGCATGTGCACAACGATCGGGTGGTGGTGCACGATACCGGCATCGGCATGTCCCCCGAAGCGCTGTCCCGGGCGTTCGAGCCGTTCTATCGCGCCGAACCCAGCCGGCCGCAGGGTACCGGCCTGGGCCTGTCGATCGTACGCAGGCTGTGTGATCGCTTCGGCTGGAAGGTCAGCCTGGCCAGCGAGCCAGGTCAGGGCACCGAAGCGACGGTGGTGTTCCGCTGACCGGGCGCCTGCTGCCTTGGTAGTTGCCGACCTTGGTCGGCGCTTTCAGCAGGATTCACGCCGGTGTCCCATGCCAACCAAGGTTGGCATCTACCGGAGCGCGTGCGTGGCGCCCTCCGGCGCACGTCCGCCTCAGTTGCAGTTGACCTTCGGCGCCAGCGCCTTGGTCCAGATGTCATAGCCGGCCGGGGTCATGTGCAGCATGTCCTCGCGGAACAGCGTTGCATCCGGCTGGCCATCCGCGCCCAGCATCGGCGTGTAGATATCGGTGAAGCCGGTGTTGGGCAGCTTGGCCAGCGCGGCCTTGATCAGCGTGTTGGCCTCGTTGATCGCCGGCAGCAGGTGCGCACGCGACGGGCTCGGCTTGATCGACAGGTACTCGACCTTGGTCTTCGGCAGGTCGCGATGCACGCGCTGCACGAAGGCGACCACGTCGTCGCGCACCTGGGTCGGGGTGCGGCCGCTGTTGAGGTCGTTGTCACCGGCGTAGAAGAACACCTTGCACGGCGCATACGGCACCACGATCTGGCCGGCATACCAGGTGCTGTCACGCACTTCCGAGCCGCCGAAACCGCGGTTGAATACAGGCTGGCCGGGGAAGTCGGTGGCCAGGTTCTCCCAGAAGCGGATGGAGGAGCTGCCGATGAATTCGATGCCACCGCGGGGCGGCGGGTTGGCCTGGTCGGCGCTGGCGAACCGGGCCATGTCGCCGGCCCAGGCCACGTTGGAGACCTGTTCGGGTACCCGGGGCGACGTGGTCGGGCCCAGGGCCTGGGCCAGCGGTGCGGCGGTCAGCAGGCCCAGCATCAGCAGGCAGGTACGGCGACGGGACATCAGGCGCTCCAGCAGGGAAGGGAACGTCATCATAGAAGCTGGGGCGGGCCGGGGCTTGCCCCTGGCAGTCCATTCACCGGGCCGGTGCCGGGATGCGGCTGGCGGCCTTGTGGCAAAATGGCGGCCATCTGCCTATTCCTGTGCACCCATGATTCCCTGCCGTGCGTCTGAGCGGTCGCTGCGCCGCGCCCCTGTTGCTGGATGTTCCACCCGTGGCTGATCAGTTCGGCCATCTGCCGCGCGGCCCGCGCCGCATCTTCCAGGCCGCCCGCTGGTCCTGGCAGGGCCTGCGCGCCGCCTGGCTGCACGAATCGTCGTTCCGGCTGGAGGTCTACCTGCTGATCCTGCTGGCGCCGGTCGCGGTCTGGCTGGGGCAGACGCCGGTCGAGCGTGCGCTGATGATCGGTTCGATGCTGCTGGTGCTGGCGATGGAACTGGCCAACTCGGCGATCGAGGCGGTGATCGAACGTTACGGCAGCGAAATCCACGAGTTGGCTGGCCGCGCCAAGGACATGGGCTCGGCGGCGGTGTTCGTGCTGATGATGAACGTGCTGTTGTGCTGGGCCCTGGTCGTGGTTCCGCACGCGCTGGCCGGCAGCTACGGCTGAAACCCCATTCCCCCACTGCCTTGAAGAGATTCCATGTCCTTTGAGTTCCTCGCCGACCCCAATGCCTGGGTAACCCTGTTCACGCTCAGCGCGCTGGAAATCGTGCTCGGCATCGACAACCTGGTATTCATTTCCATCGCGGTCAGCAAGCTGCCGGAAGAACATCGCCCGTTCGCACGCAAGCTCGGTATCGCCGTGGCCTGCATCACCCGTATCGGTCTGCTGGTGTCGCTGGCGTATCTGGCGCACATGGCGGCCAACCTGTTCACGGTGGCCGGCATGGGCATCTCCATCCGTGACCTGGTGCTGATCGTCGGTGGCCTGTTCCTGATCATCAAGGGCTGCATGGAGATCAAGGAACTGATCAGCGGCGGCGAGGATGAAGATCCGAGCACCACCAAGGCCTCGGCCGTGTTCGGCTACGTGATCGCGCAGATCGCGGTGATCGACATCGTGTTCTCGCTGGACTCGGTGATCACCGCGGTTGGCATCGCCGACCACATCCCGGTCATGGTCGCCGCCATCCTGCTGTCGGTGTTGGTGATGCTGCTGGCCGCCAACCCGCTGGGCCGCTTCATCGACGCCAACCCGACCGTGAAGATGCTGGCGCTGGCCTTCATCCTGATGATCGGTGCGGTGCTGATCCTGGACGGCCTGGACGTGCACGTGCCCAAGCCCTACATCTACGCCGCGATGGGCTTCTCGGTGCTGGTGGAATGGCTGAACCTGCTGATGCGCCGTCGCGCGCGCGAGCACAACGTGCCGGGCGCCGGCAACTGGTAAGCGCCTCTGGCATGTAAGTCCCTCAGAACCCCCGGCCCGGCCGGGGGTTCTGCGTTTGTGGGGGGGGGCACGGCTCTGCTACGGCGCTGCGGTTTTTGCACTTGCAGCGGGTTTCCGTGCCTCACTTGTGAACCAGAATCAACAGTGTTTTCCCGGGGCGAGGCTTAATCCGCCACAGCAAAGCGCGCAGGCTACGCACTCCCGAATCCCTCCCCCAGGACCCCCCCATGAATTCCAGAGCCGCCTTGCTGGCGCTTGCCGTCGGCGCCTTCGCCATCGGAACCACCGAGTTTGCGCCGATGGGCCTGTTGCCGGTCATCGCCGACGGCGTGGGTGTGGGCATTCCCACTGCCGGCATGCTGATCACCGCTTACGCCGTGGGCGTGATGCTGGGCGCACCGGTGATGACCCTGCTGATGGGCCGCTTCGGCAAGCGCACCGCGCTGATGCTGCTGATGTCGATCTTCGTGGTCGGCAACCTGCTCTCGGCACTGGCCCCGAACTACGGCCTGCTGTTGCTGTCGCGCCTGGTCACCAGCCTCAACCACGGTGCCTTCTTCGGCATCGGTGCGGTGGTTGCCGCCAGCCTGGTGCCGAAGGACAAGCAGGCCGCCGCCGTGGCCACCATGTTCATGGGCCTGACCATCGCCAATATCGGCGGCGTGCCGCTGGCGACCTGGGTGGGCCAGCAACTGGGCTGGCGCCTGTCCTTCGCCGGTACTGCAGTGTTGGGCCTGATTGCGATCACCGCGCTCGGCTTCGCGCTGCCGGCATCTGCACCGGGGCCGCGCCCGGACGTGCGCCGCGAACTGAAGGCGATCCTGCAGCCGCAGGTACTGCTGGCGATGGGCACCACGGTGCTCGGCGCGGGTGCGATGTTCACTCTGTACACCTACGTGGCGCCGGTGCTGACCGAACTGACCGGCGCCTCCAACACCTTCATCGCGATGTCGCTGGCCCTGATCGGTATCGGCTTTACGTTTGGCAATGGCATCGGTGGGCGCATGGCCGACTGGTCGCTTGATGGCGCGACCCGCATCCTGCTGGCGGTCCTGGCCGTGCTGATGTTCGTGCTGCCGCTGGCCTTCATGCACCACGCCACTGCGGCGCTGGGCGTGCTGCTGTTCGGCGCGGCGACCTTCGCCATCGTGCCGCCGCTGCAGATCCGGGTGATGCAGGCGGCGAGCGAGGCGCCGGGCCTGGCGTCGTCGATCAACGTGGGTGCGTTCAACCTCGGCAACGCGGTGGGTGCCGCGCTGGGGGGCGCGGTGATCAGCTCGGGTTTGGGTTACGCGGCGATTCCGGTGGCCGGTGGCCTGCTGGCGGCATCGGGCCTGCTGCTGGCGTGGCTGGGGCGTCCCCGCACTGCGGTGGCTGAAGCCTGCTGAGGGGAGAGGGTTTCCGGCAGGGCTTGCAGCCCTGCACCCGCTGCAATCAACGTCAACGTCAAAAGCTGGTTATCCGTGGGGGGGGGGGGGGGGGGGGGGGGGGGGGGGGGGGGGGTGTCAGCCGCATGGATGCGGCTGCCAAGCCTCCAGGGACGGATTCACGGCGTCCCCCGAACAGCCCACCCGCCCGGCCCAATCACATGATCCCGCTTCCACGAACCACCACCGCAGAGGGGGCTCAGCCCGGTGGCCGGGAAACCTCAATACCCCGCCGCCTGCCCGTCCTTGCGGCTCTCCGAAGCGCCGTAGTAAACCCCGCTCTCGGGATCGCGCATGATCGCCTGGTACCCGCCATAAGGCCCATCGGCGAACACGATGCGATGCCCCTTGCGCATCAGCGCGCGCACGGTCTCGTACGGGAAGCCGGTTTCCAGATTCACTTCACCACCATCGGTCATCGCCGTGGCCTGACCCGTCGGTTCAGTCGAGCCTTCGTGCTGGATGCGCGGTGCATCACCGGCTTCCTGCAGGTTCATGCCGAAGTCCACCAGGTTCATCACGATCTGCGCGTGGCCCTGCGGCTGCATCGCGCCGCCCATCACGCCGAAGCTGGCATACGGCTTGCCGCCCTTGGTGATGAAGGCCGGAATGATGGTCTGGAAGGGGCGCTTGCCCGGCGCGTAGCCGTTGGGATGGTTCTTCTGCAGCACGAACATCTCGCCGCGGTCCTGCAGGATGAAACCCAGACCGGGCGGTGCCATGCCGCTGCCCATGCCACGGTAGTTGGACTGGATCAGCGAAACCATCATGCCGTCGGCGTCGGCCACGGTCATGTAGATCGTGTCGCCCTCCTCCAGCTGCTTCGGCGTGCCCGGCTGCACTTCCTTCAACGCCTTGTCCATCGAGATCAGCGCACGACGCTGCGCGGCGTACTCCTTGGAGATGAGCTTCTGCACCGGTGCCGGCTGGAACGCCATGTCGGCGTAGAAACGCGCACGGTCGGCAAAGGCCAGCTTCTTCGCTTCGACAAACAGGTGCACGTGTTCCGGTGAACCGAACGGGATCTTCGAGAAGTCGTAGCCTTCCAGCACGTTGAGGATCTGCAGTGCGGCGATGCCCTGGCTGTTCGGCGGCAGTTCCCAGACGTCGTAGCCACGGTAGTTGCTGCTGACCGGTTCGACCCACTCGCCATGATGGTCAGCCATGTCCTGGTAGCTCAGGTAGCCACCGTTGGCCTTGAAGTAGTCGCCGATGGTGTGGGCGATCTCGCCCTTGTAGAAGGCGTCGCGGCCACCGTCGGCGATCTTCTGCAGGGTGCTGGCCAGGTTCGGGTTCTTCCACATCTCGCCCTTGCGCGGGGCGTGGCCGTTGATCGTGAACTGCTCCTTGAAGCCCGGGTACTGCGACAACTTGGGCACCGAGCGGTCCCAGTAGTAGGCGATCACCTCGGCCACCGGGTGACCCTCGCGGGCGTAGCGGATGGCCGGCGCCAGGTTGTCGGCCATCGGCTTGCGACCGAAGCGGTCGTGCAGCGCGAACCAGCCATCGACGGCACCCGGCACCGACACCGGCAGTGGACCGGTGGCCGGGATGTCCTTCAGGCCACGGCGCTGGAACTCGGCCAGGGTGAGCGACTTCGGCGAGCGGCCCGAGCCGTTGTAGCCGTAGAGCTTCTGCGTCTTCGGATCCCACACGATGGCGAAAAGGTCGCCGCCGATGCCGTTGCCGGTCGGCTCCATCAGACCGAGCGCGGCGTTGGCGGCAATCGCCGCGTCCACTGCCGAACCGCCGCCCTTCATCACGTCCAGCGCGATCTGGGTGGCCAGTGGTTGCGAGGTCGCGGCCATCGCATGCGGGGCGATCACCTCCGAACGGGTGGCGAAGGTGTGGCCGGTGATGCGGTCGGCGGCGAAGGACAGCGCCGGTACGGCAGCCAATACGGCGGCGGCGAGCAGGGAACGGGCAAGGCGTCGGGACACGGTCGGGTTCCGATGGACGGGTGGTTCCCCGATCTTCGCCGGTGCGGCCTTCAAGCGGTATCGGACAGACGTCATGGACGTTGATCCTTGGGCGGAAAAATCCACCGGATTCCGCGCAAAAACCGCCCCGAAAGGAGTGAATTCGGGTTCACCGAAACACTTTCAGCAGCAA
This sequence comes from Stenotrophomonas sp. I18B00994, assembly GCF_014145825.1. Classification (NCBI taxonomy): domain Bacteria; kingdom Pseudomonadati; phylum Pseudomonadota; class Gammaproteobacteria; order Lysobacterales; family Lysobacteraceae; genus Stenotrophomonas; species Stenotrophomonas sp. I18B00994. The sequence continues at coordinate 31,373 of NZ_JACIUW010000011.1, forward strand.
CCATCCTTGTGCCGCAAGCAATTGCGCTGGATGCAGCGGAAACCGATAGAAAATCCGTCGCGAGGGTTGACACCGCCGAAATGGCTGTGTTTCTCTCGATCACATGTTGCATCACAACACGCCACCGCGAACCCACATCGAAGCCGCCGACACCGGCGCCGCCTCGCTGCGTTCGATTCTTGTGCTCGTACTTATTACCCAACCAACAGGTGCGGGACGAGCCAGCGTGTAAGCAACACACACACCGGAACTCTTCAAAAACCCGCACCCGCCCCGGTGCGGGTTTTTTCATTTCAGAACCTGGTTTCAGACGCAACCACCATGACCAACGCTCATCGCACAACCCGGACCTGCACCACCACGCCTTGTGGTGGCTGTGCCTGTGCGATGCGCGGCGCCTCCTCCACCGCTTTCCCCTGACCGGCCGGCACGTCACCTCGACGACCGGCCGTTCTTTTTTCTTCCCACCGCAAGGAACCTCCCCCATGAGCACCAACGACCTGCCCCAGACCAAGATCGCCGTCATCGGCTACGGCAGCCAGGGCCGCGCCCACGCACTGAACCTGCGCGAATCCGGCTTCGACGTGGTGGTAGGCCTGCGTCCGGGTGGGCCGACCGAAGCCAAGGCCCAGGCCGATGGCTTCACCGTGATCGCGCCCGCCGAGGCCGTGAAGGACGCCGACCTGGTTGCCGTGCTGACCCCGGACATGGTGCAGAAGAAGCTCTACAACGACGTGCTGGCGCCGAACATGAAACAGGGGGCGTGCCTGCTGTTCGCGCATGGCCTGAACGTGCATTACGGGATGATCGAGCCGCGTGCCGACCTGGACGTGGTGCTGGTCGCGCCGAAGGGCCCCGGCGCGCTGGTGCGCCGTGAGTACGAGATCGGCCGTGGCGTGCCGTGCATCTGGGCGGTCTACCAGGACATCAGCGGCAAGGCCGCGCAGCATGCGCAGGCCTATGCCGCCGGCCTCGGCGGTGCGCGCGCCAACCTGATCCAGACCACCTTCAAGGAAGAAACCGAAACCGATCTGTTCGGTGAGCAGGCGGTGCTGTGCGGCGGTGCCTCGGCGCTGGTGCAGGCCGGATTCGAGACCCTGGTCGAAGCCGGCTACCAGCCGGAGATCGCCTATTACGAAGTGCTGCACGAACTGAAGCTGATCGTGGACCTGTTCTATGAAGGCGGTATCTCGCGCATGTTGGAGTTCATCTCCGAGACCGCGCAGTACGGCGACTACGTCAGCGGCCCGCGCGTGATCGATGCCGGCACCAAGGAACGCATGAAGGAGGTGCTGAAGGACATCCAGGACGGCACCTTCACCAAGAACTGGGTGGCCGAGTACGAAGCGGGCCTGCCGAACTACAACAGGTTCAAGCAGGCCGACCTGGAGCACCCGATCGAGAAGGTGGGCAAGGAACTGCGCGCCAAGATGGTCTGGTTGCAAGGACAGGCTGCGTAACCACGCGGCCCTCCCCCACCCGCTTTGCAAGGTTCCCCCATGAACTCTTCGACACATCGCAGCGCGCCGCCCAACGGCGCGCGCTGGCTGACCCAGGCGCTGGAGGCCGAAGGCGTCCGCACGCTGTTCGGCTATCCCGGTGGCACCATCATGCCGTTCTACGACGCGCTGGTGGATTCGTCGCTGAAGCACATCCTGGTACGCCATGAGCAGGGCGCGGCGCTGGCCGCCAACGGCTTCGCCCGCGCCAGCAACCAGGTGGGCGTCTGCGTGGCCACCTCCGGCCCGGGCGCCTCGAACCTGGTCACCGGCATTGCCGATGCGATGCTGGATTCGGTACCGATGGTCTGCATCACCGGCCAGGTCGGCACGCCGCTGCTGGGCACCGACGCCTTCCAGGAACTGGATGTGTTCGGCCTGACGATGCCGATCGTCAAGCACAGCTGGCTGGTGCGCAGCGTCGATGACCTGCCGCGCGTGGTGGCCGATGCGTTCCGCATTGCCCGTGAGGGTCGCCCCGGCCCGGTGCTGATCGACCTGCCCAAGGATGTGCAACTGGCCGATGCCAGCCATCTGCCGGCGCATGTGCCCAGCAGCGTCGAACCGCCGCCGGCGCCGGCCGAGGCCGCCATCGCCGAGGCCATCGCCGCGCTGGCGGCGGCCGAAAAGCCGGTGGTCTACGCAGGTGGCGGCATCGCCCTGGGTGATGCCGTGCAGGACCTGCGCGACTTCGTCGAGGCCAGTGCCATCCCCACCGTGATGACCCTGCGCGGCCTCGGTGCACTGCCGGCCCACCATCCGCAGTCGCTGGGCATGCTGGGCATGCATGGCACCCGCGCGGCCAACATGGCGGTGCAGGAAAGCGACCTGCTGCTGGTGCTGGGCGCGCGCTTCGACGACCGCGCGACCGGCAAGCTGGCCGAGTTCGCGCCATTCGCCCGCGTCGTCCACATCGATGCGGACGCCTACGAGATCTCCAAGCTGCGCACTGCCGACATCGCCGTGCCTGGCAACGTCGGTCACGCCATCCGCGCCCTGCGTGCGGCCTTCCCCTCCCCCAGGGCCCACCAGGACGCGTGGCGCAAGCGCTGTGCGCAGCACCGCGATCGCTTCGCCGCCCGCTACGACGCACCGGGCCAGCACATCTACGCCCCGGCGCTGCTGAAGCGACTGAGCGAGCTGGCCCCGGCCGATGCGGTGATCGCCTGCGATGTCGGCCAGCACCAGATGTGGGTGGCCCAGCACTGCCGCTTCAACCACCCCCGCAACCACCTGACCAGTGGCGCACTGGGCACGATGGGCTTCGGCCTGCCAGCGGCGATGGGTGCGCAGTTCGCCTGCCCGGAGCGCACAGTGGTACTGGTGTCCGGCGACGGCAGCTTCATGATGAACGTGCAGGAGCTGGCGACCATCGCCCGCTGCCGCCTGCCGGTGAAGATCGTGCTGCTGGACAACAGTTCGCTGGGCATGGTGCGGCAGTGGCAGGAACTGTTCTTCGCCGAGCGTTACAGCGAGATCGACCTGTCCGACAACCCGGACTTCGTAGCCCTGGCGCAGGTGTTCGGCATTGCCGCCACCCGCATCGACAACCGCGACGACGTGGAAGGCGGCCTGGCCGCGCTGCTGGCCGAGCCCGGCCCGGCGCTGCTGCACGTGGCCATCGATGCACGCGCCAACGTGTGGCCGCTGGTGCCGCCGAACACCGCCAACAGCACGATGCTGGAAAGCAATCCCGCCCACGCCCGCCAGGAGACCCCCAATGCAATACCGGCTTGACCTGGTGCTGCACCCGGCCGAAGGCGCGCTGCTGCGCGTGATCGGCATGGCCGAACGCCGCGGCTTTGCGCCGCGTGCGATCAGCGGTGCGCCGGTGGCCACCGACGATGGCCGCTGGCACCTGCAGCTGGTCGTCGATGGCCAGCGCCCGGCGGAAACGCTGTGCCGGCAGATCGAGAAGATCTACGACTGCGTGTCCGTGCAGGTCACCGCCGTGGAAGGAGTATCGCCATGAACACCCGTACCGTAGCGACCACGGTGCCGGTACGGAGGCGTCTTCTTCGCCGTCCGTGCCCGCATGCGGCGGTCTTCCGCACCGCGCTGGTGGCCCATGCCGGCCGCTGACACCAGCCAGGAAAGCGATGTCGGCGACGTAAGCGTCGCCGACGTCCTGGCAGCGCAGGCCCGCCTGCGCCGCTTCCTGCCGCCCACCCCGCTGCACCACGCCGAACGCTTCGGTACCTGGCTGAAACTGGAGAACCTGCAGCGTACCGGTTCCTACAAGGTGCGCGGCGCATTGAATGCACTGCTGGCCGGCCGCGAACGCGGCGACACCCGGCCGGTGATCTGCGCCTCGGCCGGCAACCACGCCCAGGGCGTGGCCTGGGCCGCCTATCGCCTGGATGTGCCGGCCATCACTGTGATGCCGCATGGTGCACCCGCCACCAAGATCGCCGGCGTCGCCCACTGGGGCGCGACCGTGCGCCAGCACGGCAACAGCTATGACGAAGCCTACGCCTTCGCGGTCGAACTGGCACAACGCCACGGCTACCGCTTCCTGTCCGCGTTCGACGATGCCGACGTGATCGCCGGCCAGGGCACGGTCGGCATCGAGCTGGCCGCGCATGCCCCGGACGTGGTGATCGTGCCGATCGGTGGCGGTGGCCTGGCTTCCGGCGTGGCCCTGGCGCTGAAATCACAGGGCGTGCGCGTGGTCGGCGCGCAGGTGGAAGGCGTTGATTCGATGGCACGCGCGATCCGCGGCGACGTGCGCGAGATCGCACCCGTCGCCTCGCTGGCCGACGGCGTGCGGGTGAAGATCCCCGGCTTCCTGACCCGTCGCCTGTGCACCTCGCTGCTGGACGATGTGGTGATCGTGCGCGAAGCCGAACTGCGCGAAACCCTGGTCCGGCTGGCACTGGAAGAACACATCATTGCCGAGGGTGCCGGCGCGCTGGCGCTGGCCGCTGGCCGCCGCGTCGCGGGCCGCCGCAAGTGCGCGGTGGTGTCCGGCGGGAACATCGATGCCGGCGTGCTGGCCGGCCTGCTTACCGACATCCGACCGCGCCCGCCGCGCAAGCCACGGCGACGGCGCAGCGAAACACCCCGCTCGCCCGCCAAGGCCAGCGCGCCGCCCTCCCCCATGCCTTCCCCTTCCCACCTGCAAGCCGCAACGCCCGCTGTCGAGGAGATTTCCCTGTGACCACCATCGAACGAATTACCACCCCGCGCATCCGCATCTTCGACACCACCCTGCGTGACGGCGAGCAGTCCCCCGGCTGCAGCATGAGCCCGCCGCAGAAGCTGGTGATGGCGCGTGCGCTGGACGAACTGGGCGTGGACATCATCGAGACCGGCTTCCCGGCCAGCTCGCAGTCCGACCGCGAAGCGATGGCACTGATCGGCCGCGAACTGCGCCGCCCGAGCCTGACCCTGGCGGTGCTGTCGCGCTGCCTGCAGGCCGACATCGAGACCTCGGCACGCGCACTGGAAGCCGCGGCCAACCCGCGCCTGCATGTGTTCCTGTCGACCAGCCCGCTGCACCGCGAGCACAAGCTGCGCATGACCCGCGAACAGGTACTGGAGTCGGTACGCAAGCACGTATCGCTGGCCCGTTCCTATATCAACGATGTCGAATTCTCGGCCGAGGATGCCACCCGTACCGAGCTGGACTACCTGATCGAAGTCGCGCGCGTGGCGATCGCCGCCGGCGCCACCACCATCAACCTGCCCGACACCGTCGGCTTCACCACGCCGGAAGAAATCCGCGCGATGTTCCAGCAGGTCATCGCCGGCGTCGCAGATGTACCGAACGCGACCAACGTGATCTTCAGCGCGCACTGCCACAATGATCTGGGCCTGGCCGTGGCCAACTCGCTGGCCGCCATCGAAGGCGGCGCGCGCCAGGTCGAGTGCACCATCAACGGCATCGGCGAACGCGCCGGCAACTGTTCGCTGGAAGAGATCGCGATGGTGCTGAAGGTGCGCCAGGCCTTCTACGAGCAGGACAGTTCGATCAACACCCCGCGCATCGTCGGCACCTCGCAGCTGCTGCAGCGCCTGGTCGGCATGCCGGTGCAGCGCAACAAGGCCATCGTCGGCGCCAATGCGTTCGCCCACGAATCGGGCATCCACCAGCACGGCATGCTGCGCCACCGCGGCACCTACGAAATCATGCGCCCGGAAGACGTGGGCTGGGAGGATTCGCAGATGGTGCTGGGCCGCCACAGTGGCCGTGCCGCCGTTGAAGCGCGCCTGCGTGCGCTGGGCTTCTGGCTGGACGAAGACGAACTGAAGCTGGTGTTCGAGCAGTTCAAGGGCCTGTGCGAACAGCAGCGCGTGGTCACCGATGCCGATCTGCAGACGCTGATGCAGGGTGGTTCCAACGCACAGGGCTACCGCCTGGCCTCGATGACCATCAGCGATGTCGGCAGCCGCGCCAACGCACTGGTCGAACTGTCCGACCCGGACGGCAACCGCGTGGCCGAGACCGCGCAGGGCGACGGCCCGGTCGATGCGCTGTTCGGCGCACTGTCGGCCGCCACCGGCGTGCAGCTGATGCTGGACAGTTACCACGTGCACAGCGTCGGCATCGGCGCCGATGCGCGCGGCGAAGCCAATCTGAGCGTACGCCACGAGGGTGTGGAGTACGACGGCACCGGCACCAGCAAGGACATCATCGAAGCCTCCGCGCTGGCCTGGCTGGATGTGGCCAACCGCCTGCTGCGCCAGCGCCAGGCTGCCGCCCACAGCAACACCGACGTTGCCACCGCCGCCACCGCCTGAGGACCCCGCCATGAGCGCCTTCGACATCCCCACCCCGGCCAGCGCCGCTGGCCAGCAGTGGAACGCCCAGGACTATGCGATCGATGCCGGCTTCGTGCCGCTGCTCGGCGGCGCGGTATCGCGCCTGCTCGACCCGCGCGCCGGTGAGCGCATCCTCGACCTGGGCTGTGGCGATGGCGTACTCAGTACCGAGCTGGCGCTGAGCGGCGCACGCATCCACGGTGTGGATGCTTCGCCGGAACTGGTGGTCGCCGCCCGCGCACGCGGTGTCGACGCGCAGGTGATGGACGGCCACGCGCTGTCGTTCGACAGCGAGTTCGATGCAGTGTTCAGCAATGCCGCACTGCATTGGATGACGACTCCGGACCGCGTGCTGGAAGGCGTGCGCCGCGCCCTGCGCCCCGGCGGCCGCTTTGTCGCCGAATTCGGTGGCCACGGCAACGTGGCCACGATCATCGCGGCGGTACAGGCCGCGCGCGTGGCCCACGGCCATGGCGCCAGCACCTTCCAGTGGTATTTCCCGACCGCCGATGCCTACGCCGACCGCCTGCGCCAGCATGGCTTCCAGGTGCAACTGATCGAGTGCACGCCGCGCCCGACCGCACTGCCGACCGGCGTGGCCGGCTGGCTGCGGGTCTTCGCCGCACCACTGCTGGACGACCTGCCGGCCGAGGCCCGCGCTACCGTGCGCGAGGCCGCCACCGCGTTGCTGGCCGAGCTGCCGCGCAATGCCGCCGGCCAGCCGCTGGCCGACTACGTGCGCCTGCGCGTGCTCGCCCGCCGTCGCTGACTTGACCGTTCCGTTTTCTTTACTGATGTTCGCTCTTTCGTACTTCTGCCAGGCATACGCATGACTTCCGCACCCCGCACCCTGTACGACAAACTGTGGGACGCCCACGTGGTGGTTCCCGAAACCGACAGCGCCCCCGCCGTGCTGTACATCGACCTGCACCTGATCCACGAGGTGACCTCGCCGCAGGCGTTCACCGAACTGCGCGAGCGCGGCCTGTCGCCGCGCCGCCCGGACCGCACCAAGGCGACGATGGACCACTCCACGCCAACCCTGCCGCCTGCCGCCGACGGTACGCTTCCCTACGCCAGCGCTGCGTCCGAAGCTCAGGTCGCCACCCTGGCACGCAACTGCGCCGAGCACGGCATCGAACTGTTCGACATGGCCTCGGACAACCGCGGCATCGTCCACGTGATCGCGCCGGAACAAGGCTTCACCCAGCCCGGCATGACCATCGTCTGCGGCGACAGCCACACCTCCACCCATGGTGCGTTCGGTTCACTGGCCTTCGGCATCGGCACCAGTGAAGTCGGCCACGTGCTGGCCACGCAGTGCCTGCTGCAGCGCAAGGCGAAGACCTTCGCGATCACCGTCGATGGCCCGCTGGCGCCCGGCGTCGGCGCCAAGGACGTGGTCCTGCACATCATCGGCGTGATCGGCGTCAACGGCGGCACCGGCCACGTCATCGAGTTCCGTGGCAGTACCATCGAAGCGATGGACATGGAACAGCGCATGACCCTGTGCAACATGTCGATCGAGGCGGGTGCGCGTGCCGGCATGGTGGCGCCGGACCAGGTCACCTTCGACTTCGTCGCTGCTACCCCGCGCGGCCCCAAGGGTGACGACTTCGACGCGGCCGTCGCACGCTGGCAGCAGCTGCGCAGCGATGACGGCGCGCGCTTTGACAGCGAAGTGCACATCGACGCCGCCGACATCCGCCCGACCCTGACCTGGGGCACGCATCCGGGCACCGCCATCGCGGTGGATGCACCGATCCCCGCCGCCAACGATGCCGCCGCACAGAAGGGTCTGGACTACATGCATTTCCAGGCCGGCAAGGCGCTGGCGGGCACGCCGGTGGACGTGGTGTTCGTCGGCTCGTGCACCAATGGCCGCCTGAGCGACATGCGCGAGGTGGCGCAGGTGCTGCGCGGTCGTCGCGTCGCTGACCGGGTGCGCATGCTGGTGGTGCCGGGCTCGGAGATCGTCAAGCGCGAGGCCGAGGCCGAAGGCATCCACGAGATCGTGCGCGCGGCCGGTGCCGAGTGGCGCGAGCCGGGCTGCTCGATGTGCATCGCCATGAACGGCGATCTGGTCGCGCCCGGGCAGCTGGCCGTCAGCACCAGCAACCGCAATTTCGAAGGCCGCCAGGGTCCTGGTTCGCGCACGCTGCTGGCCTCGCCGATGAGCGCGGCGTGGGCCGCGGTGAACGGGCACGTCGCCGATACCCGCGAACTGTTCGCACAGGAGGTGGCGTGATGGCCGGTTTCCGTACCCTGAGCTCGGCCAGCGTGGTGCTGCGCCAGACCAACATCGACACCGACCAGATCATTCCGGCGCGGTTCCTGTCCACCACCGAACGCGCCGGCCTGGGCCGCCACGCGTTCAATGACTGGCGCTGGCAGGCCGACGGTTCGCCGGTGGCCGACTTCGCCTTCAACCAGCCGCACAACGCCGGCCGCAGCATCCTGCTGGCGGGCCGCAACTTCGGCTGCGGCTCGTCGCGCGAGCATGCACCGTGGGCACTGACCGACCTGGGCCTGCGCGCCATCGTCAGCAGCGAGATCGCCGACATCTTCCGCGGCAACTCGCTGAAGAACGGCCTGCTGCCGATCGTGCTGGACGAAGCCGACGTGCAGGCGCTGATGCAGCGCCCGGACGACGAGCTGACCATCGACGTGGCCGCGCGCGAGCTGCGCACGCCCGATGGGCGCGTCTATTCCTTCCCGCTGGATGGCTTCTCGCAGACCTGCCTGCTGGAAGGCGTCGACCAGTTGGGGTATCTGTTGGGCCGTGTCCCTGAAATCGAACGCTACGAGAGTGAGCATGCACGCTGAAATTGTTGTCCTGCCCGGTGATGGCATCGGCCCGGAAGTGGCCGCCGCGGCAGTCGCCGTCCTGAAGTCTGTCGCCACACGCTTCAACCACACCTTCACCTTCAGCGAGCACGACATCGGTGGCATCGCCATCGACCGCCACGGCGAGCCGCTGCCGGCCTCTACGTTGACTGCCTGCCAGGTCGCCAACGCGGTGCTGCTGGGTGCGGTCGGCGGCCCGAAGTGGTCCGATCCCAACGCCAAGGTGCGCCCGGAACAGGGCCTGCTGGCGATCCGCAAGGCGCTGGGCCTGTATGCCAACCTGCGCCCGGTGCGTACCCACGAAGCCGCACTGCACGCCTCGCCGATCAAGGCCGAGCTGCTGCAGGGCGTGGACTTCGTGGTGGTACGCGAGCTGACCGGTGGCATCTACTTCGGCGACAAGACCCGCGACGCCGACAGCGCCAGCGACCTGTGCCGCTACACCGTGGCCGAGATCGAACGCGTGCTGCGCAGTGCCTTCCGCCTGGCCCGGCAGCGCCGCGGCAAGGTCACCTCGGTGGACAAGGCCAACGTGCTGGAGACCTCGCGCCTGTGGCGTGACGTGGCCGCGCGCATCGGCCGCGAGGAATTCCCGGACGTTGCACTGGAGCACCAGCTGGTCGATTCCATGGCCATGCACCTGCTCGCCAAGCCGCGCGAGTACGACGTGATCGTGACCGAGAACATGTTCGGCGACATCCTCACCGACGAAGCCTCGATGCTGGCCGGCTCGCTGGGCCTGCTGCCGTCGGCCTCGCTGGGCGAGCCGGGCGCGGTCGGCATCTACGAACCGATCCATGGTTCGGCCCCGGATATCGCTGGCAAGGGCATCGCCAATCCGTACGCGACGATCTTCAGCGCCGCGATGCTGCTGCGCCATTCGCTGGGTTTGGAAACGGAAGCCGCTGCGGTGGAAGCCGCCGTGCACGCCGTGCTGGACGATGGCGTGTTCACCGCCGATCTGGCCGCCAAGGGCCAGTCGGTGAGCACGGCAGCCGCCACCGACGCGGTGCTGGCCAAACTCAACTGATCCGATAGCGCCACGCCACGCGTGGCGCCTCTCCCTTCGCACATTGCGGACAGCCACCCATGGGGTGGCTCTACTGTAGAACCACCCCATGCGTGGCCGCATTATTTGGTGGTGTACCCACCATTGACCAGGATGGTCTGCCCGGTCATCCACCAGCCGTCAGTGACCAGGAAGCGGATCCACGGCACGATGTCGGCGATGTCGGTCAGGCCGGTGCGGGTGAACGCCGAGAGCGCGGCCGCGGTCTTGTGGTATGCCTGCGCATCGGCACTCTCGGCCGGGTAGAAGAACGGCGTGTCCATCGGGCCCGGCCCGATCGCAGTCACCGAGATGCCGCGCTCACCGAACTCCTTGGACGCCGCGCGGGTGAAATGCTCAACCGGCGCCTTGGTGCCGGCATAGCTGGAATAGAACGGCGTGAACGCACCCAGCAGTGAGGTGACCAGAGTGCAGACGCGGCCACCGTCGTTGACGTGGCGTCCAGCCTCCTTGAGGAAGAAGAACGCGGCCTTGGCGTTGACCGCGCTCATCTCGTCGTACTCGGCTTCGCTGATCTCCAGCAGCGGCTTCTTCAGCACCTTGCCGACCGTATTGATGGCGATGTCGGGACGGCCGACTGCGGCCACGGCATCGGCGAACAAGCGCTCCATCGCTGCCGCCGACGTCAGGTCGCCCTGCAGGGCAACGGCCTTGCTGCCAGCGGCCTGCACGGCGGCGACGGTCGCCTCTGCATCGGCCTGGGTGGCGGCGCTGTTGTAGTGGATGACGATGGCTTTGGCGCCCTGGCTGGCGAAGTCGCGGGCGATCAGTCCGCCCAGGTTCTTGGCGCCACCGGCGATCAGCACGGTCTTGCCCTTGAGGGAATGGTCGGTCATGGCGTCGGTCTCGGGAGGGGGCTGCCCGGGGTGGCAACCCTGCCCTGACGACGATATCGTGCAGAAAATGCGGATAAAGCCCGCCGCATTGACTTAACCTTCCAGAGCCAGCGAACAATGGACCGGATCGATCGCTTCCGCATCTTCACCCGGGTGGTGGAGTGCGCCAGCTTCACCCGCGCCGCCGACCAGCTCGGCCTGCCCCGCTCCACCGTCTCGGCAGCCATTGCGGAGCTGGAGCAGCGGCTCGGCACCCGCCTGCTGCAGCGCTCGACCCGACGGGTGTCCACCACCCACGACGGCGACGTGTTCCATGCCCGCTGCCTGCGCCTGATCGCCGAAGTTGAAGACGCCGAAGCGCTGTTCCGGCAGGACGACGCGCAGCCGGTGGGCCAGCTGAAGATCGACGTGCCCAGCCGCATCGGCCGCCGCATCCTCGCCCCGGCGCTGCCCGACTTCTTCGCGCGCCATCCGCAGGTGGAAGTCGACCTGGGCATGACCGACCGCGCGGTGAACCTGATCGAAGACGGCTGCGACGCCGTGCTGCGGGTCGGGCAGTTGGGCGATTCCAGCCTGGTCGCGCGCACGCTGGGCCAGCTCGACTTCGTCAACGTGGCCGCGCCGGCCTACCTGCGCGAGTACGGTGTGCCGCAGCAACCTGCCGACCTGCAGCAGCACCGGGCGGTGAACTACGCGTCGCCGACCACGGCGCGGGTGGAAGCGTGGGAATGGCAGGAGGGTACGCAGCTACGCACATTGCCGATGCCCGGCTGGGTGCGGGTGAACAGTGCCGAGGCGTCGATCGCGTGCTGCGTGGCGGGGCTGGGGCTGCTGCAGATTCCGCGCTACGACGTACAGGCCGAACTGCAGTCAGGCGCATTGGTGGAGGTGATGCCGCAGTACGTGGCGCAGCCGTTACCGGTGACCCTGCTGCAGCCGCATCGGCAGCACCGCGCACAACGCGTGCAGGTATTCGTCGAATGGCTGCTGCCAGTGCTACGGAGCGGCCTGCAGCTGCTGTAGATCCACACCATGCGTGGATGCATGCGTCAGTGCCAACCAAGGTTGGCACCTACCAGGGCGGTGGCCGCAGAACCCGGGGCATTACGCCCCGGATTCGTCCGGCTTCACCCGGAACCATGCCGCGTACAACGCCGGCAGGAACACCAGGGTCAGCACCGTGCCGACGATCAGGCCGCCCATGATCGAGATCGCCATCGAGCCATAGAACGCGCTGCGCGACAGCGGAATCATCGCCAGCACGGCCGCCAGCGCGGTCAGTACGATCGGGCGGAAGCGGCGCACCGTCGCGTCGATGATCGAATGCCAGCGGTCATGCCCGGCATCGATGTCCTGCTGGATCTGGTCGATCAGGATCACCGAGTTGCGCATGATCATGCCGGCCAGCGCGATCGTGCCCAGCAGTGCCACGAAGCCGAACGGCGCGCGGAACAGCAGCAGGAACAACGTCGCGCCGATGATGCCCAGCGGCGCGGTCACCAGCACCATCGCCGCACGCGAGAAGCTGCGCAGCTGCAGCATCAGCAGCGTGGCCACCACCACCAGGAACAGCGGCATGCCGGCCTTGATCGAGTTCTGGCCACGTGCCGAATCCTCCACGGTACCGCCGGTTTCCAGCAGGTAACCGTTCGGCAGCTCGGCACGGATGCCATCCAGCGTCGGCAGGATCTGATGCACCACGTCCAGCGGCTGCATGCCATCGCTGATGTCGGCACGCACGGTCACCGTCGGCAGGCGGTTGCGGTGCCAGATGATGCCGTCCTCGAAGCCGTACTCCATCGTCGCCACCTGCGACAGCGTGATGCTGCCGCCGTTGGCGGTCGGCATCGACAGGCTCGACAGCAGCTCCAGCTGGTTGCGCTCGTCGGCCGGGCCACGCAGCAGCATCTCGATCTGGCGGTTGCCCTCGCGGTACACGCTCACCGACTGCCCGGCCAGCGAACTGGACAGGAACTGGCTGACCTGGGCACTGCTCACGCCCAGCGCCCGCGCACGCTCCTGGTCGATCACCAGCCGCACCACCTTGCTCGGCTCGCTCCAGTCCAGGTTGACGTTCATCACGTGCGGGTTCTCGCGCACCTTGGCTTCGACCTGGCGCGCGATCGCCTGCACCTTCTCGATGTGCTCGCCGGAAATGCGCATCTGCACCGGATAGCCGACCGGCGGGCCGTTCTCCAGGCGGGTCACGCGCATCTGCACGTCCGGGAACTTCGGAATCACCTCGTGCAGCAGCCAGTCACGTGTGCTTTCGCGCGCCTTGATGTCCTTGGCCAGTACCACGAACTGGGCGAAGTTGGTGGCCGGCAGCTGCTGGTCCAGCGGCAGGTAGAAGCGCGGCGAACCGGTGCCCACGTAGGACACGTAGTTCGCGATGCCCTCGCGGCTGGACAGCAGCTTCTCCAGCTTCTCGGCCTGGGCCTGGGTCGAGCGCAGCGATGCGCCCTCGGCCAGCTCGATGTCCACCATCAGTTCCGGCCGGGTCGAATCCGGGAAGAACTGCTGCGGCACGAAGCGGAACATCATCAGCGAGAACACGAACAGGGCGATGGTCGCGGCAATCACCCACCAGCGGTGGCGCAGGCAGCCATCGAGGAAGCGACGGAAGCTGCGGTAGAACGGGCGCTGGTACGGATCGTGGTCGTGCCCGTGCTGCGGCGGCGCGATCAGGTTGGCCAGCGCCGGATAGCGGTCGGCCCACTGCTGGCGCTTGGCATGCCAGCGCGCGGACACGCTGCCCGGCTTCGGCGGCTGCGGATTGAACAGGTCCGGCAGCATCTTGTCGCCCAGGTACGGGATGAACAGCACCGCCGCGATCCACGACACCACCAGCGCGATGGTCACCACCTGGAACAGCGAACGCGTGTACTCACCGGTGCTCGAGGCCGCCGTAGCGATGGGCAGGAAGCCGGCCGCCGTGATCAGCGTGCCGGTCAGCATCGGGAACGCGGTGGATTCCCAGGCGAAACTGGCCGCGCGCAGGCGGTCGTAACCCTGCTCCATCTTGGTGGCCATCATCTCCACCGCGATGATCGCATCGTCCACCAGCAGGCCCAGCGCCAGCACCAGTGCACCCAGCGAAATCTTGTGCAGGCCGATGTCGAAGTAGTGCATGACGAAGAAGGTCATCGCCAGCACCAGTGGAATGGTCACGCCCACCACCAGGCCGGTGCGCAGGCCCAGCGAGAAGAAACTGACCAGCAGCACGATCACCACCGCTTCGGTCAGCACCTGCACGAACTCGCCGACCGACTCTTCCACCGACTGCGGCTGGTCGGACACCTTGCGCAGCTGCATGCCCGCCGGCAGGGTCTTCTGCAGGCGCTCGAACTCGGCATCGAGATTGGCGCCGAGCTTGAGGATGTCACCGCCATCCTTCATCGCCACTGCCAGGCCGATGGCCTCTTCACCCATGAAGCGCATCTTCGGCGACGCCGGATCGGCGAAGCCACGCTTGACCTCGGCGATGTCGCCCAGGTGCACGGTGCGGTCACCGGCGCGGATCGGGAACTGGCGGATCGCTTCGATGTCGTTGAACTGGCCGGTCACGCGCAGCTGCACGCGGTCGGTGGCGGTCTCGAAGAAGCTGGTGCCGGTGACCGCATTCTGGTCGGCCAGCGCCTGCTGTACCTGCTGCATCGACACACCCAGCGTGGCCAGGCGGGTGTTGGACAGCTCGATCCACACCTTCTCGTCCTGCAGGCCGACCAGGTCGATCTTGCCGACATCGGGCACGCGCTGCAGTTCCAGCTGGATGCGGTCGGCGTAGTCGCGCATCACAGCGTAGTCGAAGCCCTTGCCGGTCAACGCATAGATGTTGCCGTAGGTGTCGCCGAACTCATCGTTGAAGAACGGACCGACGATCTCGCGCGGCAGCGTCGCACGGATGTCGCCCACGCGCTTGCGCACCTGGTACCACAGGTCCGGGATCTGCCTGGAACGCAGGCTGTCGCGGGCCATGAAGATGACCTGCGATTCGCCGGGGCGCGAATAGGAGCGGATGAACTCGTACTCGCCGGTGTTCATCAGCGCCTTCTCGATCGGCTCGGTCACCTGCCGCGAGACCTGTTCGGCGGTGGCGCCCGGCCACAGCGTGCGCACCACCATCGCCTTGAAGGTGAATGGTGGATCCTCGGACTGGCCCAGGTGCTTGTACGACCACGCGCCGATCAGCGCGAAGGCCAGCATCGCGAACAGCACCAGCGGGCGGTTGGCCAGCGCCCACTCGGAAAGATTGAAGCGGCGCACCGGCTTACTCCTTGGCCTTGGCGGCAGCGGCCGGCGCGGCCGGCTTCAGCACCGGGCGGTTCTGCCGGTCCACGGCGATCACCGGCTGGCCCGCCCGCAGCAGGTGGCCACCGGCGGCAACCACCCAGTCACCCGCGTTCACGCCGGACAGCACCGGCACGGTCTCGCTGCCAAACGCACCGGTGGTGACCGAGGCGGCCTTCAGCGTGCTGTTGGCCGGATCGACCACCCACACGCTGGCGGCACCGTTGGCACCGCGCTGCAGCGCGCCCAGCGGCAGCTGCAGGGTACCGTGGCGACCGGCGCTGCTGTAGACGCGTGCGCTCTGGCCCAGTTCGACATCGGCCAGCGCATCGGCGGCCAGGCTGACGCGGGTGGCATAGGTGCGTGCCTGCGGATCGGCGGCGGCGGCGATCTCGCGGATCGTACCGGGCAGGCGCTGGCCCGGGCGGTTCCACAGTTCCACCTCGACCGGCTGGCCGACCGCGTAGTCGCGGATGGTCGCCTCGGGCAGGTCGATCAGCACTTCGCGGCCGCCATCGGCGGCCAGGTTGAAGATGGTCTGGCCGGCGGACACCACCTGCCCGGCTTCGGCCTCGCGGCTGGCGATCACGCCATCGGCCGGCGCGCGCAGCTGCGCGTAGTCAGCCTGGTTGCGCAGCACATCGAGGTTGGCGCGGGCCGCATTGGCCTGGCCCTGCGCGGCCTTGAACGCCGCGGACTGCTGGTCCAGCTGCGAGCGGCTGACCAGTTGCTGGTCGGCCAGCACCTGGTAGCGCTTCAGGTCATCGCGGGCACGCACCAGGTCGGCCTCGGCCGCAGCCAGCTGCGCCTGTGAGGCACGGGCCTGCAGCGCGAAGTCAGCCACGTCCAGTTCGGCCAGCACGTCGCCCTTCTTCACCCGCTGGCCGGCATCGACGTGGCGCTTGACCAGGTTGCCTCCGACGCGGAACGACAGCGGGCTTTCCTGACGGGCACGCACCGTGCCCGGGAATGCCGCCGGCGCCTGTCCGGCCTGTTCGCCGGGGTGAACCACCAGTACCGGCACGGCCGCCTGCGGCGCCTGTTCCTGTCCCGAACAGGCTGCCAGCGCAGCCACCCACACCATACCGCCCATCCAGCGCACGATCTTCATCGGTCAACGTCCTGAAAACGCAGGGTTGCAACAAGGGGGAGCCGCGACTGCCGGCCCAATTTAATAAACCGGCCGGTATAGTATAAATATCGAACCGCTTGGTCTAGTATTGTTGCGATGAGTTCTTCCACTTCCCGCAAGCCGTCGGCCAAGCCCGCTGCCAAGGCCGCCGGACCCGGGCGCCCCAAGGATCTGGGCAAGCGCGCGGCGATCCTCGAAGCAGCCAAGGTACTGTTCATCGAACAGGGGTATACCGGCGTGAGCATGGACGCCATTGCCGCCCAGGCCGGCGTCTCGAAGCTGACCGTGTACAGCCACTTCGGCGACAAGGAGACCCTGTTCTCCGAGGCCGTGCAGTCAAAGTGCGTTGAAATGCTGCCCGATGCCCTGTTCGTGGCCGACGCGGACGGCCCGCTGCGCGACCAGCTGATCGGCATCGGCCTGGCCTTCTTCGAACTGATCACTTCCGATGCGGCGATCTCGATCCAGCGCATGATGATGGCGCCGGAGACCGACGAACGCCTGCGCGAGCTGTTCTGGAAGGCAGGACCGGAACGTACCTGCGAGGCCCTGGCTGACTTCCTGCGGGCACGCGCCGAGCGCGGCGAGCTGGAAATCACCGACTATTCGCTGGCTGGCGAGCAGTTCCTGACCCTGGTCAAGGGCGAAGTGCACATGCATATGATGTGCGGCATGCCACTGTCACCGGTGGAGTGCGACCCTCTTGCCCACGTGACCGCCAGCATCGACTTCTTCCTGCGCGCCTATGCGCCGCGAGGGGCCGGGACGGCTGAATAACCAAAACTGAACGAACCGGAGGTCGCGATGACTTCCGGCACTGCGACCCCGGCCACCCGGCAGCTGATGCTCTGGGCGCGCCGCCGGCCTCCGGCACCGGTAAAATGGCCGGCCCACTGCGCTGGATTTGAACCTCATGACGATTGATTACGCCCACGCCCGCGAACTGATGGTGGAACAGCAGATCCGTCCCTGGGACGTGCTGGACATCAAGGTGCTCGACGTCCTGGCCCGCCTGCCGCGCGAGGCTTTTGTCGCCGATGCACACCGGGCGCTGGCCTACGCCGATGTCGAACTGCCGATCGGCCACGGCCAGAAGATGATGAAGCCGGTCATCGAGGGCCGTACCCTGCAGGCACTGGATCTGCAGCCGGGTGACGAAGTGCTGGAAATCGGCACCGGCAGCGGCTTCCTGTCCGCCTGCATCGGCGCGCTCGCGCGCGACGTGCTGAGCCTGGAGATCGACCCGGAGCTGGCCACCGCCGCGCGTGCCCGCCTGGACGCCTCCGGCCTGGGCACCAACGTCCGCGTGGAAGTGGCTGACGCCCTGTCCTGGCAGACCGAACGCCGCTTTGACGTGATCTGTGTCACTGGTGCGGTCGACGTGGTGCCGTCACAGTTCGCCTCGTGGCTGCGTCCGGGTGGTCGCCTGTTCGTGATCCACGGCCGCTCGCCGGCGATGGAGGCCCTGCTGGTCAAGGCCGACGGCAGCACCGAGTCCCTGTTCGAGACCGATATCGATTACCTGCGTGGTGCCGCCCCGGCCCCCCAGTTCCACCTCTGAGTCCAAGGAAGCCGCAATGATCCGCCGATCCCTCGCTGTTGCGCTGGCCACTGCCCTGCTGCCGTTGTCTGCCCATGCCGCCGACCTGCTGCAGGTCTACGAAATGGCACGCAACGGCGATCCGCAGCTGTCCGCCGCCGAATCGACCCGGCTGGTCGACAAGGAAGGCGCCGTGCAGGCGCGCGCCGCCCTGCTGCCGCAGATCAACGGCCAGGCCACGCTGAACCGCACGCGCAGCGAGCCGAACGCCGACATCAACTCCGGCTCGTTCACCAACAAGCGCCGCAATTACACGATCGATGGCAGCCAGACGCTGTTCAACTGGACCCAGATCAACAACCTGCGTTCGCAGCGTGAGCTGAGCAAGGCGGCGGACTTCACCCTCGAATCTGCCAACGACAGCCTGATCGTGCGCACCTCGGCGGCCTACTTCAACGTGCTGGTGGCGATCGAATCGCTGAACGCCGCACAGACCAATGAAGCGGCTGCGAAGAAGCAGTTCGACTTCGCCGACAAGCGCCTGGAAGTGGGCCTGGCGCCGATCACCGACGTGCACGAAGCACGCGCCCAGTACGACCAGGCGCGCGCCAACACCATCGTTGCGCAGAACACCCTGGCCGATAACTACCAGGCGCTGACCGAACTGACCGGCCAGCCGGTGACCAACCTGCGTGGGCTGCCGGCCGACTTCCGTCCGGAAGTGCCGGCCAACCGTGGCAACATCGACGAGCTGGTGCACCAGGCCACCACCCAGAATCCGGCGCTGAAGGCGCAGGAACTGAAGGTGAGCGCCGCCGAAGCCGGCGTGCAGGCCGCGCGTGGTGGCCACTACCCGACCCTGTCGCTGGGCGGCAGCTGGGGCAAGACCGCGACCTGGGGCGACAGCACCGGCTCCGGCTCGCTGTCCCCCGACGCCCGCACCAACAGCATCGGCCTGACCCTGAACGTGCCGATCTTCGCCGGCGGCGCTACCCAGTCCGGCGTGCGCCAGGCGCTGGCCCAGCGTGACATTGCCCAGGACGGCTACGAGCAGCAGAAGCGTGCCCTGGACCGCAACACCCGCAATGCGTACCAGACCCTGGTACAGGGCATCAGCGAAGTGGAAGCCCGCCGCCTGGCGGTGGTCTCGGCACAGAGCGCCTATGACGCCTCGCAGGTCGGCCTGGAAGTCGGCACCCGTACCGTGCTGGACGTGATCCAGAACCAGCGCATCCTGTTCTCGGCGCAGCTGGACTACGCCCAGGCCCGTTACACCTTCCTGCAGAACCGCCTGCTGCTGAGCCAGTCGCTGGGTGCGCTGGACGTGGCCGAGCTGCAGGACGTCAACCGCCTGCTGACCCAGGACGCGGGCAACCCGGCAACCACCACGCACTGAGTCGTCAGCCTGCCGGTCACGAAGAAGCCATCCGCGAGGGTGGCTTTTTTGTTGGTCGCGCGGACGGAAGCATGCACCCACCGACCGTCAGCCGGGCCAGACCCGCATCCGTTCGACTGCGGCCAGCAGACACAGTGCGATGGCGACGGGAGCCAGCACCGGCAGGGCGCGTGACCGCGGTGCCCGTCCGCGCAGCACGGCCACGCACACGGCCCCCATCACCAACAGGGTTGCCGGACCAGGCAGTACCGGCAGGCTGCCCATGGGCGCCCACAACGCCAGCAATGCCGCCGACAGGACGACGGCAACCGGCACCAGTCTCTCCAGGAACTCCAGGGATCGGTCACCTGCCGTCGGCCACAGCTGCATCGCCACCCGCGCAGCCAACATCAGCAGCACCAGGATGAGCGCCACCAACCCTGCCACTCCGGCCAGCGGCAGCAAGGGCATCGCCCAGTACAACTGCGGGTGATGCTGCAGGGCGACCGACAAAGGCCGCGTGCTGGCCAGGGCCGGAAATTCGACCAGGCCCGCCTGCAACGCGGCCAGTACAATCAGCAGCACCATGGCCAGCAGCACGCACGCCGGCAGCAGCGGCGGCCGTGCCCTCGCCTGCCTGCCGATGCCAGGAAATCCCATCGCCAGGCCAACGGTGGCGAACACACCGTACAGCGGCACGCTCGCCGCCAGTACACCGCCGATCCCGAAGCGATAGGGTGCCGTTGCCGGCGGCAGCCATGGAATCCAGTACGCGTAGTGCACATGGCGGGCTGCCAGCACCAGCAACAGCAGGCCGGCGCCGACCTTCACCGTCAGCAGCACGCAGGCAACCAGCACCACACGGTGTGGCCGCAGCGACCCGACCGCTGCAAGCAACAGCAGGCTGGCAGCAGCCATCAGTTGACCCGGCATCCCGTTGCTGGCCTCGATTCCACAACCAGCCAGCAGAACATGCAGATGGTTGGCGACGGACTGCGCAACGCCAGCGGCAGTCACCACCAGTTCCAGCAGCAGCGCGCCACCGAGCAGAACGGCCGGCACGCCTCCCCAGCAGTCCCGCACCACGCCATGCAGGCCATCGGCAGCGGGCCTTTGCTGGTTCAGAACGTGCAGGCAGTACAGCAGCGGCCCTGTACCCAGCGCGGCCAGCAGCAGGCTCAGGACGATGGCCGGGCCTGCCTGGGCTGCGGTGTGCTGCCCGACCAGCGCGACCACGCCGCCTCCCAGCAGCAAGGTCAGTGCCACCACCACAAGGCGATCGCCGTACCCGGGCTCATCGATGCCGGGGCTGCTGTCGCTGTCCATCGCAAGTTCCCTTGATATCCGCCCAAGCGCGGTCGACAGCAGACTGACAGCCTGTGCCGGGAGGCGGTATCGGAATACGCGCCATGCGCATCACGATGTGACGGCAGGCACGTTGGCAAGCAAGCTCCCGGTCCCGCTACGACAGATTCCAGGTCGCTAAGCAGAATTGACGCGGTCTTTCACGACAGTCACGTCGCGTGCGCCGGCCCTTCGGACTCAGCGGCAAGGCGGCGGCAGGTGCGGTCCGACCAGCGCCAGCGTACGCTGCAGGGCACCGCGTCCGTTGCTGATCAGCGTGCAGCCTGCCCGCGCCATGTCCTCGCGTGCCTGCGGATCTTCGAGCAGGTGCTGCAGCAGTTCGCCGACCGCCTGCACGTCTTCGCCGATCAACAGCGCGCCCGCCTCGCGCATGCGGCGGGAAATCTCCGAGAAGTTGTGCAGGTGCGGGCCCGTCACCGCAGCGGTGCCCATCGCCGCCGGCTCCAGCAGGTTGTGGCCACCGATCGGCTGCAGGCTTCCACCGACAAACGCCACCTGCGCGCAGGCATAGAACGGCATCAGCTCGCCCAGGGTATCGATGACGAACACATCGGTTCCAACCTCCGGCCACTGCTTCGCGCGCCGGGTTGCCACGTTCCAGCCCTGCTCCCGCGCCAGCGCCTCCACCTTCGGGAAGCGCTCGGGATGCCGGGGCGCCCACAGCAGCAACAGGTCGGGGTGCTGCCGGCGCAGGCGACGATGCAGATCGATCACCGCCTGTTCTTCACCATCATGGGTACTGGCGGCGATCCACACCGGCCGCCGGGCCGGCACGCGGGCATGGAACTGCTCGACGAAGCCCTGCACGTCCGGCGTAGTGATGTCGAACTTCAGGTTGCCCAGCGCCTGCACCTGCTCCGGCGCGGCACCCAGCTGCACGAAACGCTCGGCATCGTCCTGCGACTGAGCGGCTACGCAGGTGACCGTGCGCAGTGCGCGGCGGATCAATGACGCCAGCAGCCGGTAGCCCCGCAGCGAACGCGCCGAGAGGCGCGCGTTGAGGATGTAGACCGGAATGCCACGGTCACGGCAGCCGAACAGCATGTTCGGCCACAGTTCGGTTTCCAGGATCAGCGCCAGGCTGGGCTGGAAGTGGCCGAGGAAGCGGTTGACGCTGCCGGGCACGTCATACGGCAGGTAGACGTGGTCCAGGGCGTCGCCCCACAGCGCACGCACGCGCTCGGAGCCGGTCGGGGTGATGGTGGTGATGACCCAGCGGATGTCCGGGCGCTCCTTGCGCAGCGCGTTCACCAGCGGCGCAGCGGCATTGACTTCGCCCACCGAGACCGCGTGCAGCCAGACCCGCGGTTGGCCGGTGGGCTGCGGATAGGAAGCATAGCGCTCATCCCAGCGCCGGAAGTATTCACGGACCCGGAAGCCGCGCCAGACCAGGTGGTACACGGTGATCGGCAGCAGGATGTAGAGCACGACCGAGTACAGGCCGCGCAGGATCCATTCGACAGGGTCTTTACGCATGCGGCAAGGATACGGGAGCCCCCCGGGAAAGACACGCGGCCGCCTTGGTAGAATGGGCCAATGTCCGATGCCACCACCGCCGTCCGCCCGTCGCTGCGCGATCCCCGCAACTGGCCGATGTTCGCCGCCATGCTGGGCGCCTTCGCCATCGCCCGCCTGCCGTGGATGCTGCAGCGTGCGCTGGGCCGGGGCGTCGGCTGGATCACCTGGCGCCTGCTGGGCAGCCGTCGCCGCGCCGCCGAGGTCAACCTGCAGCTGTGCTTCCCCGAGAAGGACGAGGCCTGGCGCCAGCGCCTGGTGCGCGACAGCTTCGATGCCCTGGGTGTGGGCGTGTTCGAGTGCATCCGCGCCTGGTGGGGCAGCATCGACAGCATCCGCCCGCAGGTGCAGATCGAAGGACTGGAACATCTACGGCAGATGCAGGCGGAAGGTCGTGGCGTGCTGCTGGTGTCCGGCCATTTCATGACCCTGGAAATGTGCGGGCGCCTGCTGTGCGACTACGTTGATCTTTCAGGCATGTACCGCAAGCACAAGAACCCGGTGTACGAGTGGGCGGTGAAGTTCGGCCGCCTGCGCTACGCCAAGGCAATGTTCGCCAATGAGGACATCCGCGCTACCGTGCGCCACCTGAAGAAGGGCGGCTTCCTCTGGTACGCGCCCGACCAGGACATGCGCGGCAAGGACACCGTGTTCGTGCCGTTCTTCGGCCACACCGCTTCGACCATCACCGCCACCCACCAGCTGGCGCGGATGACCGGCTGTGCGGTGATCCCGTATTTCCATCGCCGCGAAGGCGGGAAGTACTTCCTGAAGATCGGCGCGCCACTGGAGAATTTCCCCAGCGACGACGTGGAAGCCGATACCACGCGGGTCAACCAGGCCATCGAAGAGATGGTGCGCGAGGCGCCCGACCAGTACCTCTGGATCCATCGCCGATTCAAGCGGCAGCCGGGTGGCCGGAGCGCTTTCTACAAGTAACGCGGGGAGCGGATTGGCTCTATCCACGCATGGCGTGGATGCGCAGTTACTTCAGCGCCGGCGATTCATCCGCGTCGCGCGCCAGCAGGCTGCCGGCGAACAGCGCGGCCAGCAATACGGTCAGGCCACCCCAGAAGGCCGAATAGAACGCCAGATGGGTGTTCAGCGGGAACACGGTCACCGCCAGCGCCAGCATCGCCGGACGCGCGCGTTCGCGGGCCATTGCCGGCGCGTAGCGCCATGCGCGCCAGGCCTGGGCCACCGCCGCCAGCCACAGCAACAGACCAATCACTCCAGTCTCTGCGAGGATTTCCAGCACGATCTGATGGGCATGAAGCGCCGGGGCATTGCCCCACACTGCCGGCCCTTCCTCCGCCACGCAAGCGGAATAGGCATCGCGGAAACCACGTGCACCCACGCCATTGATCGGGTGCTCTTCAATCATGCAGGCGGCGGCTTCCCAGATCCGCGCGCGCCCTGACAGGGCCTCGTCGACACCACGCTCGCCCCCATCCAGGGCCATGGCCGTACGCGCGAAGCGCTCGCGCAGCTGCGGCACGCTGGCGGTCAGCGCACCGGCGCCGAGCACCGCCACCAGCGCCAGCGCGGCCAGCCGTTTCCAGCCGAACTGGCGCACGCCGCTGTAGGCCAGCACCAGCGCGAAGGTGATCCACGAGGCGCGCGAACCGGCCAACAGCAGCACGCTGCCCAGCGCTGCCGCAGCCAGCAGCCAGCCCGTGTTGCCAAAGCGCCGCGCGGCGGGCAGCAGCAGGAACGGCGACAGGCTGGCCAGCACCTGGCCGAACTTCAGGTTGCACGGTCCCAGTGCGCCACTGAGGCGATCTGCCAGTGCGGCCTCGTCGGCCGGGCACAGTGCGTGGCCACTGACCGCCAGCTTCAGGTGTTCCAGCGACCAGAACCATGGGCTGGTGCCGGCCACCGCCTGCACCAGTGCATCCAGCGTCCATGCGCCGGTGATCAGTGCCAGCCCCGCGAAGGTCAGCCGCCGCCGCTCCGGCGTAGCCACCGCGATCGCCACCAGCCACATGAAGGGCAGATAGCGCAGGCCCGCAGCAGCCTTGGTCCACGAGGCCGCCGGATCGATCGCATCGAATGCGGAGAATGCCTGCGGCAGCCAGTAACCAAGGAACAGGATCGAAGTCAGTGCCCAGGCCGCCGTGCTCAACAGATGCGGGCGGCGCTGCAGGCGGCGCGTCACCATGCGCGCCGCCGCGTACAGCGCGCCCAGGCCCAACACGGTTTCGGCGATGCCTGGCAACGGCCACATCGCCACGTACGCCAGCACCCACCAGGGCGCCCAGCGCCCGGCGCGGTCGTCGCGCACGATGACGGCGGGGTCAGCCGGCGAGGTCGGCATAGAGGCGGAGGGTATCGCGCTGCATGGCCTGCAGGGTAAACGGGATGCGGGTCGGCAAGGACGGGGGCTGGGCCAGCAGGGCCAGCGCACGTTCACCCAATGCCCGCGCATCGCCGAGCGGCACGGCACCTGCGGGTTGCAGCTGCCGAAGCAGCTCACCAACGCCGCCATGGTCCCAACCCAGCACCGGCCGGCCCACCGACAACGCCTCGACCACGGTGCGGCCGAACGCTTCGGGCTTGTCCGACAGCTGCAGTACCAGGTCGCTGGCCGCGTAGGCCTGGGCGATGCGTGCGGTCGGCGTGCTGATGTGCACGGCCTCGGCCACGCCGAGCGCGGCCGCCTGCCGGCGCAGGTCGGCCACGTAGGCTTCACGGCCGGGTTCATCGGTGCCCAGCATCCACAACTGTGCCGGCACGCCGGCGGCGCGCACATCCGCCAGCAGCTGCAATGCGTGTGCGTGACCCTTCAGACGGGTGCCACGCCCCGGCAACAGCAGCAAGGGGCCTTCAACCTGCGCCAGCCATGGGTACTCTGCCGCAAGCGCCATCCGCGCACGGCGATCGGCACGCGCCACGCGCGGGAACTGGGCCACATCGACGCCACGCGGAATCACCTGCAATGCCTGTTCGGGCACGGTCGGGTAGTGGCGCTGCACGTAATCGCGCACGGTGTTGGACACGCAGATCACGCGTTCGCCGCTGGTCATCACCGCGCTGTAGCGGCTGGGCGAATTCAGCCCATGCACGGTGGTCACCCAGTGCGGGCGTTGCGCGGCAGGCAGGGCACGGATTGCGTACAGGCCCAGCCAGGCCGGCAGCCGCGAGCGGGCATGCACGATGTCCGCACCAACCTCGGCAAACAAGCGACGCAGGGTCGGCAAGTGGCGCAGGGTCAGCAGCGACTTGCGGCCAATGTCCAGGGTGAGGTGCTCGGCACCGCTGTCGAGCAGCGGCTGCACCAGGCGGCCACCGGCGGAAACCACCAGCGCGCGATGGCCGGCGGCGACCAGGGCCGCAGCGATTTCCAGGGTCGAGCGCTCGACGCCGCCGGAGTGCAGCGCCGGCAGCAACTGCACCACGGTCAATCGGCGCATCAAGGGGGCGGCCGCTTAGTCGGCCAGCACGAACACGGAACCGCAGTACGGGCACTGCGCTTCGCCATTGGGCTCGTCTTCGATCGGCAGGTACACGCGCGGATGCGAGTTCCACAGCGCCATTTCCGGGGTCGGGCAGCTCAGCGGCAGATCGCTGCGGTGCACGGTGTAGCGCTTCTCGGCGTTGGCGGGCGCAGTGGCGGTATGGCTCATGGCGGATGTCGATGAACGGGTTGCGAGGCCTGTGATTCTAGCATCCAGGCCGCCCCGACATTGCGCCGCAACGGGTCTTTGCGCGTACCGGGCCGATTCCCTGCGACCTTGCGTGCCACTTCGGGATGAGGTGCCGGCGGGAATTCCCGACCGATCCTGCAGATTCACCCCGGGAAACCACCGACAACGATATTTACCGCATTTGGATCGAACTAAATGGCACTTGTCAGGTTGCCACGGCTGTTGCAGGATCGGGCCAGGTCGTGAACCGGCCTGCCCCAATCCGACCCGATCGCATGGCCCGCCCCCACCGGACCGGCATCGCCTCTTCCACTGCCATCGCGGCGGGCGGAGCGATGCTGTCCGTGGTGTCCGCCGATGCGGGTTATGCCCGCCGCCAGCCCTTCCGGGAGACCCTTGCATGACCCTGTCCGATCCACGCCGCGCCCTGCTTCCGCTCGCCCTGGCCCTGGCCTGTGCGACTACCGCGATGCCGGTGCTGGCACAGGGACTGCAGAGCTCGTTCGAGCCGGGCCAGCCGGCTCCGGAACCGGCCGCAGGCGCATTGCAGGTCATGATCGGCAATGGCCCCGCGGCGCCCTACGCCGCCAAGCGCAATGTCGGCTACAGCGGCCTGCACGCACTGCGCTACAGCAGTGAAGGTGGCAATGTGCGGCGCGAACTGTTCAAGGCGGACGTGACCATCGAGGCCGATACCACCCTGTCGTGGTTGGTGCTGCCGGAGATCGTCGGCAAGGACACCGTGGCTTCGACCTATGTGTCTCTGGACCTGCTGCTGGACGATGGCAGTCGGGTTTCGGCCGGCGCTGCGCGTGACCAGCATGGGGTGGCCCTCGGCGCCCGCGCGCAGGGCGACTCGAAGACGCTGTACCCGCAGCAATGGGCGCGCAAGGCGGTGCGGCTGGGCGATGTGCCCGCGCTGAAGGGCCGCCGCGTGGTGGCGATCGAACTGGAGGTGGCCAGTGCCGACGGCGCACCGGTCTCCGGCTGGATTGATGACGTTCGCCTGGACGCAGTGCCACGGCAGCAGCCAGCGCGCGTCTCCGACTGGGTGCTGACCACCCGCGGTACGCAGGCCAACGGCACCTTCTCGCGTGGCAACAATTTCCCGGCCACGGCGGTGCCGCACGGGTTCAACTTCTGGACCCCGGTCACCGATGCCGGTGCGCTGAACTGGCTGTACCGCTGGAACGAGCAGAACGACGCTCAGAACCGTCCGCAGCTGCAGGCGCTTGCGCTGAGCCATCAACCCAGCCCGTGGATGGGCGACCGCCAGACCTTCCAGGTGATGCCATCGGCCAGTCGTGGCGTGCCGGAGGCTGACCGCCGCAAACGTGCCCTGTCGTTCGACCGCAGCCACGAAAGCGCCCGCCCTTACCGCTACGACGTGCGCTTCGACAACGGCGTCGCGGCATCGATCGCGCCGACCGACCATGCCGCGCTGTTCCGCTTTGACTTCCCGGAGGGAGGCGACGCCAACCTGCTGTTCGACAACGTCGATGCCCGCGGTGGCCTGACTCTGGACGCCGCCACGCAGACGCTGTCCGGCTACACCGACACGCGCAGCGGCCTGTCCAACGGCGCCAGCCGCATGTACGTGGCAGCCAGCTTCGACAGACCCTGGCGCAGCAGCGGTCGCCTCGACACCGGCCGACCGACCGGTTACATCAAGTTCGATGCCGGCAGCGACCGGCGGGTGACCATGCGCATCGCCACTTCGCTGATCTCGGTGGAGCAGGCACGACACAACCTGGCGCTGGAAATCGCCGCCACCGATACGCTGGAGAGCGTGGCCGGCCGTGCGCAGGATGCATGGGACGCACGCCTGGCCCGCTTCGACATCGGCGATGCCAGCGACGACCAGAAGACCACGCTGTATTCCAGCCTGTACCGGCTGTTCCTGTACCCGAATTCAGGCCATGAAAACGTGGGCAGCGCCGCCGCACCGGAGTGGCGCTACGCCAACCAGGCCAGCGCCAGCGATGACAACACCGAGGGCAGCGCGACCCGCACCTTTGCCGCCGTGCGCGATGGCAAGGTGTTCGTCAACAATGGCTTCTGGGACACCTTCCGCACCACCTGGCCGGCCTACGCGCTGTTCACGCCCGACGATGCCGGGCAGATGGTGCAGGGTTTCATCGAGCAGTACCGCGCTGGCGGCTGGATCGCGCGCTGGTCGTCGCCGGGCTACGCGGACCTGATGGTCGGCACCAGCTCGGACGTGGCCTTCGCCGATGCGTGGCTGAAGGGCGTCGGCGGCTTCGATCCGGGCGAGGCCTACGCCGCCGCGCTGAAGAACGCGACCGTGGTACCACCCGACCGCCATGTCGGCCGCAAGGGCATGGACCGTTCGACCTTCCGGGGCTACGCCAGCGCCGACGTGCATGAGGGCATGTCGTGGACGATGGAAGGCGCACTCAATGACTTCGGCATCGCCAACATGGCCGATGCGCTGGCCAAGCGCGCGACCGCACCCGCCGCACGCGAGCGCTACAGCACCGAAGCCGACTACTTCCGCCACCGCGCTGCCAGCTACGCGACGATGTTCGACCCTGCCGCCGGCTTCTTCCAGGGCCGCAGGGCCGATGGCCGCTGGCGCGTGGACGCCAAGGACTACGACCCGCGCGTGTGGGGCCACGATTACACCGAATCCAACGGCTGGACCTTCGCCTTCACTGCCGCCCATGACGGCGAAGGCCTCGCCGCGCTGTACGGTGGCCGCGACAAGCTGGCGGCGAAGCTGGATACCTTCTTCGCCACGCCGGAAACCGCAGACCCGGCACTGGCCGGTTCCTACGGCGGCACCATCCACGAGATGACCGAAGCGCGCGACGTACGCATGGGCATGTACGCGCACAGCAACCAGCCGGCGCACCACATCCCGTGGATGTACCTGTATGCCGGGCAGCCGTGGAAGACCCAGCAGCACGTGCGCGAAATCCTGTTGCGGCTTTACGTCGGCAGCGAGATCGGCCAGGGCTATCCGGGCGATGAGGACAACGGCGAAACCTCGGCATGGTACGTGCTGGCCTCGCTGGGCCTGTACCCGCTGCGCATGGGCGCCCCGGAGTACGTGATCGGCTCGCCGGCCTTCGAGCATGCACGCGTGGAGCTGCAGGGTGGCGCGGTGCTGACCGTGAACGCGGCCAACAACTCGCGCGAGAACGTCTACGTGCAGTCGCTGAAGATCAACGGCAAGCCGTGGACGAAGACCTGGGTGCCCCACGACCTGATCGCCAAGGGCGCGACCCTCGACTTCGTGATGGGACCCCGTCCCTCGCGCTGGGGCAGCGGCGTGGACGATGTGCCGCGCTCGTTGACCGCGCGCGGCCAGCGCCCGCAGCTGCTGCACGACCTGCTCGGCAGCGGCGCGAAGGCGACGCTGGCCGACGGCCGCGCCCTGCCCGCACTGGTCGATGACGATGCGAGCACCACCGTGGGCCTGGGCGGCGGCGCAACCATCGCGCTGACCGGACTGAGCGACGGCACGCCGACGATGTACACGCTCACCAGCGGCGACGGCCGCATCCAGGGCGGTGAGTGGACGCTGGAGGCGCGCAACGGCGGCGGCAGCTGGACCGTGCTCGACCAGCGCAGCGGCGAAGACTTCGAATCCGCCCGCCAGACCCGTCCGTTCCGCATCGCCAGACCCGGCCGCTACAGCGAATACCGCCTGCGCCTGGCGGCACCGGCACGGCTGCCACTGGCGGAGATCGAACTGCTGGCGGCCGGCACCGTACAATGAGCGGCATGCGCTACCGTCTTCTGCCTCTGGCCCTTGTTGCCCTGTCCTTCTCAAGTTTCGGCCAGACCCAGGCGTTCGATACGCAGCTGACCCGCGACGGCGTGACGCTGAACTACCAGGACGCCCGTGGCGCCCTGGCCGCGCCGCAGCGCAAGCGGGTGATCGATACGTTCTTCTTCGCCTACCTGCGCGAACGCGCGGACTTCCACCCGGCCGCGCCGGCGATGGTGCGCATTGTGATCGATCCGGCCTACACCGGCATCGCCTTCGTCGGCGACAAGGACCAGGCAGCGACGATCACCATCAACCCAGGCTGGTTGGCGCAGCACCCGAACGACATCGACCTGGTCACCCATGAGGCGATGCACATCGTGCAGGGCTATCCAGGTTACGGCGATGCACGGGTGCCGGGCTGGCTGGTGGAAGGCATCGCCGACTACGCACGCGACCGCTACGGCATGGACAATGCCGCCGCAGGCTGGGTGCTGCCGGGCAAGGTCGAGAAGGGGCAGAATTTCGACAGCGGCTACCGGGTGACCGGCGCGTTCCTGAAATGGGCCGAGGCCGAGTATCCCGGCCTGGTGCTGGCGCTGGACAAGGCCCTGCGCGACGGCCGCTATACGCCGGCGCTGTGGCAGAAGCACACCGGCAAGGCACTGCCGGCGCTGTGGACGCAGTACGCCAAGCCGCGTTCGGATGCACCGCCGCCGGCACCAGCGCGCCGCGGCAAGCGGCGCTGACTGGGCGATCAACTGGGTATTGCGGCGACTGGGTAGAGTCGACTGTTAGTCGACTGCCTTTCGTACGGCCCCCGAAAACCCCGCGCTTCGCGCGATAGTCGACCAACGGTCGACTCTACCTCGCTGGCGTCTACGCCTCAGCGCGACTGCACGAAGCCGGCGTACAGCGCGAACAGCTGCTGGAAGTACCGCCGCGTCACTCGATTGCGCATGACACCCTCGCCCATGGAAAGTTGGTCGGGCCCAGGGTGGGAAGGCCGGTCCGGTCCCTTCCCACGGCCAGGCCGCGTGGACGTATTGGGCCGCAACGGCGTTGCAGGGACATGACCGGGTTGCGTAGCGCGTGTGGCAGCGGTGGGACCGGCATCGGGACCGGTAGAGTCGACTGCTAGTCGACTATCGCGCGATCGCGCGGGATTTTCGGCGTCCGAATCAAGAGCAGTCGACCAACAGTCGACTCTACCCGTTTCCGCTTTGCGGAAACAGAAACGCGCCCCGTGGGGCGCGTTTCTGCAGCTGTCGCTGAAAAGAGGGCTTACGCCTTCTTTTCCGCTTCCAGCTGCTTGCGAATCTGCGCATCCACCGCCGCAATGGCGGTCATGTTCAGGATCCTGCGCGAGGTCGCGCTGGTGGTCAGGATGTGCACCGGCTTGTTCACGCCCATCAGGATCGGGCCGATCGCCACGCCGTCGGTGAACACACGCACCAGGTTGTAGGCGATGTTGGCCGCTTCCAGGTTCGGCAGCACGAACAGATTGGCGCGGCCCTGCAGGGTCGAGCCCGGCAGCAGCTTCTGACGCAGCGCTTCATCCCACGCGGTGTCGCCCTGCATTTCACCGTCCACGTTCAGACGCGGGTTGCGCTTGAGCAGCAGCTCGCGCACCTGGCGCATCTTCAGCGCGTCCTTGGAATCGTGGCTGCCGAAGTTGGAGTGCGACAGCAGCGCCACCTTCGGCTCGATGCCGAACAGCTTCATGCGGTAGGCCGCCTGCAGGGTCGCTTCGCACAGCTGCTCGGCGGTCGGGTCTTCCTGCACGTGGGTATCGACGAAGAAGAACACGCCCTGCTGGTTGATCACGCCGGTCATCGCAGAGGTCGAGGTGACCTTCGGCTCCAGCGGCAGCACGCTGCGCACGTAGCCCAGCTTCTTGTGGAAGCGGCCGACGATGCCGGTCAGCATCGCATCGGCTTCGCCACGGGCCACCATCACCGCCGCGATCAGGGTCGGGCGCGAACGCATCAGGTTCTTCGCCGCGGCCACGGTCACGCCACGACGGCCGGTCAGGCCGTGGTAGTACTGCCAGTATTCGTTGAAGCGCGGGTCGTCGTTGATGTTGGTGACTTCAACGTTCTCGCCGATCTTCAGGCGCAGGCCGAGGCGCTCGATGCGCGACTCGATCACTTCCGGGCGGCCGATCAGGATCGGGCGCGCCAGGCCGTCGTCGACCACGTTCTGCACCGCCTGCAGCACCACTTCCTCTTCGCCCTCGGCGTACACCACGC
The DNA here is from genome assembly GCF_014145825.1 of Stenotrophomonas sp. I18B00994. Classification (NCBI taxonomy): domain Bacteria; kingdom Pseudomonadati; phylum Pseudomonadota; class Gammaproteobacteria; order Lysobacterales; family Lysobacteraceae; genus Stenotrophomonas; species Stenotrophomonas sp. I18B00994. The sequence continues at coordinate 63,240 of NZ_JACIUW010000011.1, forward strand.
GCTGCTTGTCGCTGCGCGCGCGGTCGTAGACCGGCTTCATCATCAGGCTGGTGCGGTAGACGAACTGGGCCAGCTTGTCACGGTAGGCGCCCATGTCCTCGATCGGGCGCGAGGCCACGCCCGAGTCCATCGCGGCCTGGGCCACGGCGGCCGACAGCTCCACCAGCAGGCGGCGGTCGAACGGGCGCGGGATCAGGTATTCACGGCCGAAGCTCGGCGTCTCGCCACCGTAGGCCGAGCCCATGTCGGTGGCCGCACGACGTGCCAGCGCCGCGATGGCGCGCACGCAGGCGATCTTCATTTCCTCGTTGATCGCGGTGGCGCCCACGTCCAGCGCACCACGGAACAGGTACGGGAAGCACAGCACGTTGTTGACCTGGTTCGGGTAGTCCGAACGGCCGGTGCCGATGATCGCGTCCGGACGGGCGGCGCGCGCCAGTTCCGGCATGATTTCCGGGGTCGGGTTGGCCAGCGCGAAGATCACCGGGTCCGGCGCCATGGTCTTGACCATGTCGGCGGTCAGGATGCCCGGTGCCGACAGGCCCAGGAAGATGTCCGCGCCGTCGACGATATCGGCCAGGGTGCGCTTGTCGGTGTCGCGCGCATAGCGCTGCTTTTCCGGATCCAGGTCGGTACGACCGGTGTGGATCACGCCCTCGCGGTCGAAGGCCAGGATGTTTTCCGGCTTCAGGCCCAGCTGCACCAGCATGTTCACGCAGGAAATGCCGGCTGCGCCCATGCCCGTGGTCGCCAGCTTCACGTCCTCGATCTTCTTGCCGGTGATCGCCATGGCGTTGAGCACGGCCGCACCGACGATGATCGCCGTGCCGTGCTGGTCGTCATGGAACACCGGAATCTTCATGCGCTCGCGCAGCTTGCGCTCGACCACGAAGCACTCCGGCGCCTTGATGTCTTCCAGGTTGATGCCGCCGAAGGTCGGCTCCAGCGAGGCGATGATGTCGACCAGCTTGTCCGGGTCGGTTTCATCCACTTCGATGTCGAACACATCGATGCCGGCGAACTTCTGGAACAGCACGCCCTTGCCTTCCATCACCGGCTTGCCGGCCAGCGCGCCGATGTTGCCCAGGCCCAGCACCGCGGTGCCGTTGGAGATCACCGCCACCAGGTTGCCGCGGGCGGTCAGCTCGCTGGCCTGCTGCGGGTCGGCCTTGATCGCTTCACAGGCGTACGCCACGCCCGGCGAATACGCCAGCGACAGGTCGCGCTGGGTCAGCATGGGCTTGGTAGCGGAAACCTTGATCTTTCCCGGCGGGGACATCCGGTGGTAATCGAGGGCGGCCTGTTTGAAATCTTCGTTGGACATCGATGTGGGTTACATGAATGGGCAGAAGGGACAGGGGATGATACCCCCGTTGGAGCGTCTGGACCTGTCGCTATCCTGTCGCAACCATGTTGCGACCGCACAATTCCGTGCCGTATGCGACCTGAGCCCAGACCAGCATCGGCGCTACCCATGACAGTCATGGGACGCCCTGAAACGCCGCGGGGCCGTACCACTGTCGTGATCGGCCCCGCGGTACCACACACCTGGGTCAGCCCTTGGCCGGCAGCGCCTCGGGCAGTGCGTCCACCGGCGGCGGCAGCTCGCTTTCGCGGCCATCCAGCGCCAGCTGCAGGCGGTTGCGGTCCAGCGCGCCTTCCCAGCGCGAAACCACCACGGTGGCCACCGCATTGCCGATGAAGTTGGTCAGCGAGCGGCATTCGCTCATGAAACGGTCCACGCCCAGGATCAGCGCCATGCCGGCCACCGGTACCTCCGGCACCACGGCAAGGGTGGCGGCCAGGGTGATGAAGCCGGCACCGGTGACGCCGGCCGCCCCCTTGGAGCTGAGCATGGCAACCAGCAGCAGGGCGATCTGGTGGCCCAGGGTCAGTTCGGTGTTGGTGGCCTGGGCAATGAACAGTGCCGCCAGGGTCATGTAGATGTTGGTGCCGTCCAGGTTGAACGAGTAGCCGGTCGGGACCACCAGGCCCACCACCGACTTGCTGCAACCGGCGCGTTCCATCTTCTCCATCAGCGACGGCAGCGCCGACTCCGACGAGGAAGTGCCCAGCACCAGCAGCAGCTCGGCCTTCAGGTAGCGCGCCAGCTTGAACACCGAGAAGCCGCACAGTCGGCAGACCACACCGAGGATCACTGCCACGAACAGGAACGCGGTGAGGTAGAACGAGCCCACCAGCCACGCCAGGTTGACCAGCGAACCGACGCCGTACTTGCCGATGGTGAAGGCGATGGCGCCGAAGGCACCGATCGGGGCGGCCTTCATCAGGATGTGCACCAGCTTGAACACCGGGGCGACCAGCGCCTCCAGGAAGTTCAGGATCGGCTTGCCCTTCTCGCCCACCGAGGCCAGCGCGATGCCGAACAGCACCGCGATGAACAGCACCTGCAGGATGTTGCCGTCGACGAAGGCGCTCACCAGCGTCTTCGGAATGATGTCCATCAGGAAACCGACCAGGGTCAGGTCGTGCGACTTCTCGACGTAGCTGTGCACCGCGGTCTGGTCCAGCTCGGCCGGGTTGATGTTCATGCCGGCGCCGGGCTGTACCACGTGCGCCACGATCATGCCCACGATCAGTGCCAGCGTGGAGAAGAACAGGAAGTACGCCATCGCCTTGGCGAACACCCGGCCCACCGTGCGCAGGTGGGTCATGCTGGCGATGCCGGTGACGATGGTGAGGAAGATCACCGGCGCGATGATCATCTTCACCAGGTTGATGAAGGCATCGCCGAGCGGCTTCATCTTCTCGCCGATCAGCGGTTCGTAGTGGCCGAGGATGGCGCCCAGGACGATCGCCACGATCACCTGGAAATACAGCTGGCGATAGATCGGCAACGGCTTTGCAGGCGCCGGGGCTGCGGTCGGGATGTGCATGGCGGACTCCGGAAGGGGCGTTTTCAGGCACGTACGGCCCCGGGACAGCACGGGAACCGTTACCGTGGAAACTGATCGCAGGCCCTGTGCTGCATGCGCAGGAGGTGCGACCAATGGACGCCTTTGTACGCGCCGGGCACGCCGGCGCAGATAACCTATTGGTACTAGCCCCCCGGTTCAGGTGGCGGCGATGCCTACACTGGCGCCGCACCGCCCGATCCTGGGGAGGCCGGTGGCCCGGGCTGAACGGCCGGGCGCGTCATTGCGAAAGTTTCGGCCCCTGCGGCCGTTGTTGTCCTGTCCACACGCAATCTGAGAGAGCCGCACCCAACATGCGCCCGATTCCCACCTTGCTGGCCCTGTCGCTGGCCGCGCTTCCCGCCTTCGCTTCGGCTGCCGATTTCGACAACTGGCCGACCAAGTACGCCTTCGGCGACGGCACCGAGTTGGCCGCTACCGCCAACATCGCCTACGACTACAACGATTTCTCCTCGGGCAGCGGCCTGGAGGACGACGACGCCGTGCGCCGCAAGGAGTTCGGTGCGACGCTGAAGAAGAAGGGCGTCTACGACGCGATGGTCTACTACGACTTCCAGTCCGATACCTGGCTGGACGTGTTCGTGCGCTTCGAGAGCAAGGCCTTCTTCGGTCGCGACATCGGTCGCTTCCGCTTCGGCTACATGAAGACGCCGGTCGGCCTTGATGCGAACACCTCTTCGCGCGCCGGCAGCTTCCTGGAAACCGCACTGCCCGTGCAGGCCTTCTACGAAGGCCGCCGCACCGGCGTGGAATGGGTGCTGGAGCGCCCGCAGTACCTGCTGCAGGCCGGCGCCTATGGCGGCAAGGACCTGCAGGGTGACAACCCCGGCACCACCCAGGCAGTACGTGCGGTGTGGACCCCGGTGAAGGCGCCCGGTGACGTGATCCACCTGGGCCTGGCCTACTCGCAGGAAAATCCGCGCGGTTACAGCGATGGCCGTGACGTGCACCACGAGGCCAGCGCGCGCCTTCGCGCACGCCCGGAAGCCGGCCTGACCGACATCCGCTACGTCGATTCCGGCGCCCTGGTCACCGCCGACCAGATCCGCCGCACCGGCCTGGAAGGCATCTGGATCCGCGGCCCGTTCTCGCTGCAGGCCGAAGCCCTGCGCGCCACGGTCACCCGCCATGACGGCAAGCCCGACTACACCGGCAGCGGCCAGTATGCGATGGCCAGCTGGGTGCTGACCGGCGAGTCGCGCCCGTACAACGCAGGTGCCGTGGCCAACATCAAGCCGGCGCACGACTACGGCGCGGTGGAACTGGTGGCCCGTTACAGCCGCATGGACCTGGACGATGGCAGCATCCTTGGTGGCCGCCAGCACGACCTGACCCTGGGCGCGAACTGGTACCTGACCAGCCACTTCAAGTTCCAGGCCAACTACGTGAAGGTCGACGCCAGCCGTCGCGGTGTGCACAGCACGCCGGAGATCTTCGAGCTGCGCGCGCAGATGCACTTCTGACCCCTTCCACGTCAGATCCCGGCGGGCGTGCACGCCACGCCCGCCGGCCCTGCGTAGACTGCCGCCATGTACTGGCTCAGCCGCCATCGGATGCTGTTGCTGACCATCCTGGTGATGGTCGGTGGCACCGTGCTGTGTGCAGTCGCCGCCGGCCACTACGCCTGGCGGCGCGCCCTCGGCGAGGAAAGCAGCCAGGTGCAACGCCAGCTGCAGCTGTACGGCCAGGGCCTGCAGCAGCGCATCGACCGCTTCGGCACGTTGCCGCAGGTACTGGCGCTGGATCCGGATCTGCTGCACGCCCTGCGTGTGCCACCCTCGCCCACCGAACAGCAGCGGCTGAACCTCAAGCTGCAACGCGCCAATGAAGTCACCCGTGCCTCGACCCTGACCCTGGTCGGCTACGACGGCGTGGCAGTGGCGGCCAGCAACTGGGACCAGCCGACCAGCAACGTCGGCGAGAACTACAGCTACCGCCCCTACTACCGGCAGGCACTGGCGCAGGGCCGCGGCCGCTTCTACGGCATCGGCATGACCACCGGCGTACCCGGCTACTACCTGTCGCAGGCCATCGAGGAAGACGGCAAGCGGCTCGGCGTGGTGGTGATCAAGGTCGAGCTGTCGGCGCTGGAGCAGGAATGGTTGAGCAGCCCGGACGTGGTGCTGGCCAGCGACGACCATGACGTGGTGTTCCTGGCCAACCGTGACAGCTGGCGCTACCGCCTGCTGCGCCCGCTGGGCGCCGATGAGCGCCGCGAAATGCTGGACGCCCGCCAATACGCCGACCGCGCGCTGCAGCCATTGCGCGCGCGTACTGAAGACGTGCTTGCCGATGGTGGCCGCATGGTGCGCCTGCTCGATCCCGCACTGCCGCAGCCGATGCTGTGGCAAAGCCTGCCGCTGCCCGCCGAAGGCTGGAACCTGCATCTGCTGCACGACGCCAGCGCCGCCACCGCCGCCGGTCGCGCGGCCGCCCTCACCGGCGGTGCCGCGTGGCTGGCGCTGGGCTTCCTGGTGCTGTTCGTGCAGCAGCGCCGACGCCTGGCCAAGCATCGCCTGCGAAGCCGCCGCGAACTGGAAACCCTGCTCAAGCAGCACGCACAGGAACTGCGCACCGCACAGGATGGCCTGCTGCAGGCGGCCACCGACGCCGACAGCGGACTCAGCCGCAGCCTCGAACACCTGCCGCAGGGCGTAGTGGTGATCGACCGCGAACTGCGCCTGGTCGCGTGGAACTCGCGCTACCTGGAACTGTTCCGTTTCCCACAGGACCTGGTTCGCGTCGGCCGGCCGATCGAGGAACTGTTCCGCTTCAACGCACGCCGTGGCCTGCTCGGTCCGGGCCCGGTCGATGAAGCAATCGAGCGCCGCCTGAACCACCTGCGCAGCGGCCGCCCGCACATGCGCGAGAGCGAGAAGGACGACGGCACGGTGCTGGAGATCCGTGGCAATCCGCTGCCTGACGGCGGCTTCGTCACCAGCTATGCCGACATCACCAGCTACAAGAACGCCGCGCGCGAACTTCGCTCGCTGGCCGATGCGCTGGAGCACCGCATCGCCGAGCGCACCCATGATCTGGAAGAAGCACGCCGCGAAGCCGAGCAGGCCAACCGCTACAAGACCCGTTTCGTTGCCTCGGCCGTGCACGACCTGCTGCAGCCCCTCAACGCGGCGCGCATGTTCGTCTCGGTGCTGCGCGGCAAGCTGAGTGACCCGGCGCAGCAACAGACCAGCGACCACATCGATGCTGCATTGGCCGCGCAGGATGCGATCCTCAACAGCCTGCTGGATATCGCGCGCCTGGAATCGGGCAGCCTGCCCACGCGCGTACAGGCGTTCCGGCTCGGGCCTTTGCTGCAGACGCTGGCACGCGAGTTCGGCATCGCCGCGCAGTCACGCGGGCTGGCGGTCGACTGGGTCGATACCGCTGCGGTGGTGGTCAGCGATGAAGCGCTGCTGCGCCGCATCCTGCAGAACTTCCTGTCCAACGCACTGCGCTACAGCGAACGTGGCCGCGTGCTGCTCGGCTGCCGTCGCCGCGAAGGCCTGCTGTGGATCGAAGTTCACGACCAGGGCCCCGGCATTCCCGATGCGCTGCAGGGCGAGATCTTCGAGGAGTTCCGCCGCCTGCACGACGGCCAGCAGCGCGGCGCCGGCCTTGGCCTGGCGATCGTCGACCGCATCGGTCGGCTGCTCGGCCACCCCATCCGCCTGCGCTCGCAGCTGGGCCAGGGCAGCGTGTTCGCGGTGGGCGTGCCGTTCGGCGAAGCCAGCGCGATTCCCGCTACTGCTCCTGTGCCGGTGCTGGTGCAGGAACCGGCCGCGGACAATCCGCTGCGCGGTCGCCGGGTGTGGGTGATCGACGACGATCCGCACGTCTGCGCCGCCAGCCGCGCGCTGCTGGAGCGCTGGGGCTGCGAGGTGGCGCTGGCCGACGGCCCGCAGGCGGCGCTGCAGCTGGCGGCAACAGGCGCGGTGCCGGAACTGGTGCTGCTGGATGTGCGCATGGGCGATCACCACGGGCCGGTGCTGTACGAGACGCTGGCCGAGTTGTGGCAGGCCCGTCCGCCGGTGGTGCTGGTTACCGCCGAGCGCGATGCGGGATTGCGTGAGATGGCCGCCGAGCGCGGCTGGGGAATGATGGCCAAGCCGGTGAAGCCGCCGGCGCTGCGGGCGTTGATGAGCCAGTTGTTGATCCGGCATCGCGGGTAGTTTCCAGCCAACGGCGCAGCCCCTCGTGGGTGGTCGCACAAAGCAGTTCATCGGTGGGGCCGGGCAGATGGGCTGCACAGGGGCCGCTGCAAGTACGTCCCTGTAAGCTCGGTCGCCGCATCCATGCGGCTCACGCCCCTGTGCAGCCCATCTGCCCGGCCACGGACACGTTACGTGCGCGTCCACCCTCGGAGAAGAAAAAAGATCAAAAGCGAGTCGCGCGCTGCGCTTGCTCGTGTAGAGCCGAGCCCATGCTCGGCCTCACGGACGGGCCGGAAAGCAGCCGAGCGTGGGCTCGGCTCTACGAAAAATGGCCTGCCAGGCTGCCTTTGCTTTTGATCTTCTTTTCTCTTCCGTGGGTGACAGGCCACCGAAATCTGTCAGAGGTCGGTCGGGTTGGGTGCGCGGGGGTGTCAGCCGCATGGATGCGGCTGCCAAGCCTCCAGGGACGGATTCACGGCGTCCCCCGCGCACCCAACCCGACCGGCCCGCTCGCAGCTTCTGCTTTCAGCGACCAACCCAAACCCACCCACGAGGGGCTGCGCCGTTGGCTGGAAACTACAACCCGATGCCGGCGTCGCCCTCAGGCTCCAGCGCCTTCACCAGCACCGCCGCCTGTGTGCGGCTGTGGCATTCGAGCTTCTTCAGGATCGCAGTGACATGTACCTTCACCGTGTTCTCGGCCAACCCCAGCGTGTAGGCGATCTGCTTGTTGAGCAGGCCATCGGCCAGGCACAGCAGTACCCGGAACTGCTGCGGGGTCAGCTGGGCCAGGCGGCTGGCCAGCAGTGCGTCGGCCTCGGAGCGTTCGGCGGCCATCGCCGGGAACCACAGGCCACCATCGAGCACCGCCTGCACCGCCTCGCCGATGGTCTCGGCCGGAGCAGACTTTGGAATGAAACCAGCCGCGCCGAACTGCTGGGCACGACGGATCACCCGCGGATGGTCGTTGGACGAGAGGATCACCACCGGAATGTCCGGATGCGAGCCGCGCACGTGCAGCAGGGCGGAGAAACCGTGCGCGCCGGGCATGGTCAGGTCGAGCAGCACCAGGTCCACGTCCGGGTGCGCGTCGAGTGCTTCGGCCAATGCCTCGGCGCTGGCGACCTCGCGCACCTGCGCCAGCGGCAGACTCTGCCGCAGTGACTGCACCACCGCCGAACGCAGCAGCGGGTGGTCATCGGCGATCAGGATGGTGTATTCGCTCATGCCGCCATTGTACGGGCAGGCCGGAGCCTCAGCGCCCCGCCGGCTCCACGCTGCTGCGCCAGGCATCGAGGAACTGGCGGCGCTTGAGCGCGTCCAGGTACACCAGCAGGCCCGGGCCGAGCTGGATCGGGCGGCGGCTGCGGCCGGGCGCATCGTCGCCACGTGCGTTGCCGGTCACGATCGGCATCAGGCGTGCCTCGCGCGACAGCACCTGCTGGCCACGCGGTGACAACAGGTAGTCGAGGAAGCGCCGGGCTTCTTCCGGGTGTGGGCCGGTACGTGGAATCACCGCGGTACGCAGCACCACCAGCGTGTAGTCCTCGGGCTCCACGATCGCCAGCGGCGCACCCGCGTCGATGCGCGCCTGCGCGTAGGAGCCGAGTACGTTGTAGACCAGCGACAGCTGTCCGCTGGCGACCTTGTCCAGCAGCACGCCGGTGCGCTCCTCGCGCACCACGTCGTTGTCGCCCAGCGCGCCCAGCAACGCGCCGGCGATGCTGCCACGCTGTGCATCCTGGGTAGACAACAGGTAGCCGACACTGCTGCGCTCGATGTCATAGGTACCGACCCTGCCGCGCAGCGGTGCCCCCTCCGCGCGCAACCGGTCCAGCAGTTGCCGACGCGTGTGCGGCACCTTCGCAGCCGGCAGTGCGCGGGTGTTGTAGACCATCACCACCGGCTCGTAGCTGATGCCGAAGGCCTCGTTGCGCCACTGCGCCCAGGCAGGCAGCGCGGCGGTCTGCGCCGAACGATGCGGCAGCGCGTGGCCGTCGTTGACCAGCTTGGTCTGCAGGTCCATGCCGCTGGAGATCAGCAGGTCCGGCGATGCCGGTCCGCCGCGGTCGTGCAGGTACCGCGCGTACAGGTCCTGGGTGATGATGTCCTCGTACACCACCTCGGTGCCGGGGTGCAGCCGCTGGTAGTCGGCAATCACTACCGCGAACACCTCGATGTCGGTGGTGCCGTGGATGCGCAGCTGCGCAGTGGCCTTTGCCTGGGCCGGGAAGCGGCGCACGTCGCCCGGTGCTGCAAGCACCGGCAGGGCCAGCAGCAAGGCAACGGCAGCAGCGAACAGGCGGATCATGGAGTGCTCCGGGGCAGGCGGATGGTGGCGACCAGCCCGCCCTGCGGACGGTTGCTGAGGTCGATGCGACCGCCATGGCTGTCGACCACGCGCTTGACGATGGCCAGGCCAAGCCCGGCGCCGCCGGACGGCGCGCCTTCGCCACGGGCGAAGCGCTCGAACACGCGTTCGGCATCGGCGGCGGCAATGCCGGCACCGTGGTCGGCGATGGTCAGCACGGCCTGCCCGCCTTCCACGGTCAATGCGATCTGCAACGGACCGTCACCACCGTACTTCAACGCGTTGTCGACCAGGTTCTTGATCGCCTCGCGCAACAGCAGCGCATCGCCATGTACCTGTACCGGCTCGGCGGTCATCGCCAGTTGTACGCGCGGTGCCGGGCCGGCCTGCGGCAGTGCTTCATGCAGGGCCTGGTGCACGGTCTCGGCCAGGTCCACCGCTGCAAAGCGCTGCAGATGCGAGCGATGGATCACGCTGGCATCGCTGAGCAGCTGGTTCAGCAACCGGCTCATGTGGGTGGCATTGCGTTCGATCGCCTGCAGGCTGCGCCGCATGTCCTCGGGGTCGTCGTCATCCAGCGCCAGCTGTGCCTGCGCGCGCAGGGCAGCCAACGGCGTACGCATCTGGTGCGCGGCCTCGGCCATGAACGCGCGCAAGGTCTCGTTGCTGCTGGACAGTCGTTCCATGAAGCGGTTCAACGCCGCCACCATCTGGTCCATCTCGCGCGGCACGCGCGCATCCAGCGGTTTCAGATCGGACGGCTCGCGGCGCGACAGCTCGCGTTCCACCCGCACCAATGGCCGGAACGCGCGATGCACGCCAAAGGCAACCAGCGCCAGCAGCAGCCCGGACAGCACACCGATCGCCAGCAATGCACGGTTGACCATGTCCTGCGCAACCGCTTCACGTGCACGCCGGGTCTGGCCGACCTGCACCTGCACCTCGCCCTGCGCCGACGCGGCGGCGAAACTGCGGCCGACCACCACGAAGCGCACGGTCTCGCCGCTGTACGCCGCATCAAACAGCTGCGGTTGCGTGCCGGGCCGGCGCGGTGGCGCCGGCAGGTCGCCGTAGCCGGTGATCAGGTTGCCGCGACTGTCGGCGACCCGATAGAACACACGGTCTTCCGGGGCCATCGCCAGCAGGTCCAGCGCGGCATAGGGAAGATCGACCTGCCACTGGCCATCGACCAGGGCCACCGAATCGGCAATGGACAACGCCGAGGACACCAGCAGGTGATCATAGGAACGGTTGGCGGCGCGCTGGCCATAGCCGCGCGCCGCAAACAGCAGGGCCACCGCGAACACCGCCAGCAACGCGCCGAGATAGAGCAGCAACGTGCGCCGCAGCGAGCCAGGCGCGGCATTCGCGGTACGCGCGTCAGCCATCGGCGTCGGCGCTGCCGTCACTGGCTTCCAGCAGGTAGCCAACGCCGCGCACCGTGGTGATGCGCAGCGGTGCGCCTGCCAGCTTCTTTCTCAGGCGACCGACATACAGCTCGATGGCATTCGGGCCGGCTTCGTCGTCGAAGCCGAACAGGCCGTTGCCGATTTCGTCCTTGCCGACCACCTGGCCAATGCGCCCGACCAGGATTTCCAGCAACCGATATTCGCGGTTGGGCAGTTCGATCGGTTCACCGTCGAGGCTGACCCGGTGCGCGGCGTTATCGAACTGGAAGCCACCGATCTGCACCACTTCGCTGGCCTGACCACGCGCACGCCGCAGCAGCACGCGGCAGCGTGCTTCGAACTCGCGGAAATCGAACGGTTTGCCCAGGTAGTCGTCGGCGCCGACGTCCAGCGCCTGCACACGGTCTTCGATGCCATCGCGCGCGGTCAGCATCAGCACCGGCGTGCTGTCGCCGCGCTCGCGCATGCCGGCCAGCACGCGCAGGCCATCGAGCTTGGGCAGGCCGATATCCAGCACCACCAGGTCGAAGCTCTGGTAGCGCAGCACGCTGGCCGCCGCCAGGCCATCGGCCTGCCAGTCCACGGCATGCCCACTGCGGCGCATGCGGCGGATGATCGCATCGGCCAGATCCGGGTTGTCTTCGACCAGCAGCAGGCGCATGGGCACGGGGGTGGGAAGGGAAACGAATGCTACCGCATGCCGCTGCCGCGCTCGCCGCGCCCCGCCCGGAGGTGGCAGCGGGCCGCTTTACGCTGCACCGCACAATCCGTTGACAGGACGATGACAGCTTGCGCGACCCAGACTGCGGCCGCGCACCGTCCGGTGCCCACGATTGCCGCGCGCCTGGCGCGCACCTGGGAGGGGTTGTGGAATTCACGTTTGCCTGGCGGCGCCCTGCCGCCATGATGGCGCTGGCTGCCCTGTCGGCGCCGGCCTTCGCCGCGGAAGACGACCGTCCGGTCACCGCCACCCTCGGTGGTCGCCTGCACCTGGACTTCGCCACCTTCGACAACGACAACCGGGGCACCCCGAACAAGGACGACACCGAAATCCGCCGTGCGTGGGTTGACGTGTCCGGCAAGTTCTTCGTGGTCGACTACAAGCTGGAAGCCGATTTCTCCGGCGACCGCGTCGAGGCCAAGGACGTGTACCTGGCACGCAGCTTCGGCAAGGCCGGCAAGCTGACCGTGGGCCAGTTCAAGCAGTACTTCTCGCTGGATGACCGCACCAGCTCCAACTACGGCAGCTTCCTGGAACGTGGCAACGCCGGCACCACGTTGGCGCCGCTGTACCGCCTGGGTGCGTCATGGCAGGCCAACCCCGGTGACTTCACCTGGGCGGCCAGCCTCTACAGCCTGGAGAGCATCGACGCCTGGCAGGTGAAGGGTCGCGCCGCCGGTGGCCGCGTCACCTGGGCACCCTCGCCCAGCGATGGCAACGTGCTGCACCTGGGCCTGTCGCTGGCCCGCGAGGCCTACGACAACCCCGGCGCCAACGGCGTGCCCGGCCTGCGCATCCGCCCGCGCCCGGCCGGCCATCTGTCCGACAACAGCCGCCTGACCCTGGTCGACTTCTCCGCCGGCCGCGATACCGACGTCAACAAGTGGTCGCTGGAATACGCGCAGGTGCGCGGCCCGCTGTCGTGGCAGGGCGAGTTCAGTGGCGCCACCTTCGACGACGGCGCGCAGCGCGGCGATGTAATGGCGGCCTACGGCATGCTCAGCTGGTTCGTCACCGGCGAAAGCCGTGCCTACGACCGCAAGACCGGTCGATTCGCGCGGGTCAAGGACATCCGGCACAAGGCCGGAGCCTTCGAAGTGGCGCTGCGCTACGACCAGATGTGGGGCGCGCAGCATCTCGACGGTGCGCCGGACCTGCGTCGCGGCAGCACCGAAGCCTGGACGCTGGGTGGCAACTGGTACCTGCGCGACAACCTGCGCTTCATGCTCAACGTGATCGAAAGCCGCAACCGTGATCGCCTGGCCGGGGTCACGGTGGACCGCACGCGCGCGGTCACCGGCCGCCTGCAGTACGACTTCTAGGCCCGACATTCCGGGCATTCCGCCCGGGCCCCTTCCACTCCCCACGTCCTGTTTTCGCAAGGAGTCCGCAGATGATGCTGAGCATCCTCGGCTTTGGCATGGTCATTACGTTCATGTACTTGATCATGAGCAAGCGCCTGTCGCCGCTCGTCGCCCTGATCACCATCCCCATCCTGTTCGCGCTGATCGGTGGCTTCGGTGCCGGCATCGACGAGATGATGCTGGAGGGCATCAAGAAGATCGCGCCGACCGGCGTGATGCTGATGTTCGCCATCCTCTACTTCGGGGTGATGATCGACGCCGGCCTGTTCGATCCGCTGGTGCGGGTGATCCTGCGTTTCGTCAAGGGCGACCCGATGAAGATCGTGCTTGGCACCGCGGTGCTTGCGATGCTGATCTCGCTCGATGGCGATGGCTCGACCACCTACATGATCACCGTCTCGGCGATGCTGCCGCTGTACCAGCGGTTGGGCATGAACGCGCTGAACATGACGTGCGTGACCATCCTCGCCGGCGGCGTGATGAACCTGACCCCGTGGGGCGGCCCGACCGCACGCGCGGCCACCGCGCTGCACGTGGACCCGGCCGACGTGTTCGTGCCGCTGATCCCGTCGATGGTGATCGCCTGTGCCGGCGTGCTGCTGCTGGCCTGGTACCTGGGCCTGAAGGAACGCCGCCGCCTCGGCGTGGTGACCCTGCCCAAGGGCGGCAGCTGGATGGACAACAGCGTGTCCGATGACAGCAACCCGCTGCCGACCGTGGAAGACGCCGAAGACATCAAGCGCCCGAAGCTGCTGTGGGTGAACCTGGCCCTGACCGTGGCACTGATGACCGCGCTGATCATCGGTGTGCTGCCGATGCCGGTGCTGTTCATGGTCGGCTTCGCCATCGCCCTGGTGATCAACTATCCGAACCTGGCCGAGCAGCGCCGCCGCGTGGTCAACCATGCCGGCAACGTGCTGTCGGTGGTGTCGCTGATCTTCGCCGCGGGCATCTTCACCGGCATCCTCAACAACACCGGCATGGTCGAAGCGATGTCACACAGCTTCCTGGCGGTGATTCCGGAATCGTGGGGCCCGTACCTGGCGGTGATCACGGCGGTGGCGTCGATGCCGTTCACCTTCTTCATGTCCAACGACGCGTTCTACTTCGGCGTGCTGCCGATCCTGTCCGAGGCCGCTGGCAACTACGGCATCACCCCGGTGGAAATGGCACGCGCCTCGCTGGCCGGCCAGCCGGTGCATCTGCTCAGCCCGCTGGTGCCGTCCACCTACCTGCTGGTGGGCCTGGCCAAGGTCGAATTCGCCGACCACCAGAAGTTCACCCTGAAGTGGGCCATCGCCATCTCGATGCTGCTGATGATCGGCAGCCTGCTGTTCGGCCTCTATCCCCTCGCCGCCTGACCCTTTGCCAAGGAGCCTTCTGCAATGACGCTTCGAATCGCTTACGTCACCAGTGGAATGGGCAGTGTCGGCACTGCCATCTGCCAGAGCCTGGCCCGCAGCGGCCACACCGTGGTTGCCGGCTGCGCGCCGAACTCGCCGCGCAAGGCCAACTGGCTGCGCGAGCAGCGCGACCAGGGCTTCGACTTCATCGCCTCCGAAGGCAACGCGACGGACTGGGCCTCGACCAGCGCGGCGTTCGCCAAGGTCCGCGCCGAAGTCGGTGAAGTGGACGTGCTGGTCAACAACTCCGGCGGCAGCCGCGACCTGCTGTTCCGGCAGATGACGGTGGAGGACTGGAACGCGGTGATCGCATCCAACCTCAACGCGCTGTTCAACCTGACCAAGCAGGTGGTGGACGGCATGGCCACGCGGGGCTGGGGCCGCATCATCAACATCGGTTCGGTCAGTGCCCACAAGGGACAGATCGGCCACGTGAACTACGCCACCGCCAAGGCCGCGATGCATGGCTTCAGCCGTGCGCTGGCTGCCGAAGTTGCGTCGCGCGGGGTCACCGTCAACACGCTGTCGCCGGGCTACATCGCCAGCCAGGCGATCAGCAGCTTCCCGCCGGATGTGCTGGACCGGCTGGCCGCCTCGGTACCAGTGCGCCGCCTGGGCCGCCCCGAGGAAGTGGCCGGCCTGTGCGCGTGGCTGGCGTCGGATGAAGCCTCGTATGTGACCGGTGCCGACTATCCGGTCAACGGTGGTCTGTACATGGGTTGAGCCCTCCCCCACGGAGTGCGCGGGGGCCGGATCACCTTCAGTTGTGAAGGTGATCCGGCCCCTTTTGTTTCTGCATTTCTGAGACGCACTTCCCGATACATCGGCAGAACCGGTGCTATACCTGCCAGCGCTCGCCGAGCCCGATGGATGAACGGCTGGAATCGCGGATCAAGGAGGTTGGCATGCGTGCATTGCTGATTGCGCTTCTCGTGGTCGCCACTACGCTGCTGGCGACACCGACCCGCGCGGAGCCCCCGCCTATGCGGGTGATCACGGGCCTGGGCTGCCCCGACTGGCTGATCCCAGGCGCGCCCACGCTCGACGCGCAGATCACCGGCCATCCGGAGTGGACCTTCGCCTGGGCTCCCGCGTCCTATACCAATCGCGATCCCATCCGGATCTACATCCAGTCCTTCGACTGCGATTCCTCCGACATTGCAGGCTATTACTTCCGGATCGCAGCCATTGCCCATGAAGTGGGACACGCCCTGTATTTCGAAGGTATCGCCTTGAGCACCCGAGGTGCGTTCATCCAGCACTTCTGCACCATGGAGGGGAAAGCGGTACTCAACAACCTCACCGCGCGTAGTGAGCTTCTGGTGACCAGCCTGGGGTACTACGACATCGGCGTAGCTGCGTCCAACGGTCCTGGCCTCATCGCACAGGCCGATGCCGGCGGTGAAGACCTGGACCGGCAGGTAGGTAAGCTGTTCTGCGACAACAACGTAACGTCAACCACCGGCGAGAACTACAACGACTTCTACGGAAGAATCTACGATGAAGCGATCGCAGCCCGTCCCTGAACTTCTTCTGATCCTGAGCCTGTTGGTTGCCGGTTCTGCAACAGCAGCCACGTCCGCTGCCACTGCGGAAGAGGCGGATGCAACCTGGCGGCTTGTGGAGCGCTGGTCCTTGCAGCTGTCACGCTCTGACCTTGTCGCGCAGCTGTCACCCCTGGCTCCGGCCGGCTCGCGTTCGGAAGCAAGAATGGGCCGGGGCGACAGCGCCACCATCGATCTGGCGCCATTCGCGGTCGCTGGGAGGATCAAGGGGCCCTCTGGCCAGATCTACACCGACGCGTCGGGGCGAATCATCAAAGGCATTACGCTGCGGCTGAGCGGCGCCTGCATCTCGCGAAAGCAGATGGGTCGTCGCTACCCCGACTTCAATGTCCTTTCCGTGCCGTCAGGGCATAGCCTGGACGAGTCGACGGTGTTCGGCACAGTAGTGAACGGCATCCAGATCGGGTTCTCATTCTCCGAACATGACCGTGACTGCATGGACCAGCTCAAATTGAGCTGGCCTGGGGAGCGCTTCTGATTCCCACCGGCCTACCACCATGACGAACATGTTGCAGGACACGCACCACTGCCCTGCATCGTTCGTTGGTTTTTCGTAAAGAAGGTTTCATGTTCCGTTCGCATAGTGGCCATGCACCGCGCACGCGTGCCGGTGACCACCCCCAATGCAACGGACCACCATGCAGACCCGACACCTGACGATCGCCGTGGCGATCGCCCTCTCCGCCGCCACCAGCGCCCATGCCGCCACCGCCGCCGATACCGGCGCCAGCACCGATGCCGCGCTGAGCGCGCAGACGCTGGATACCGTCTCCGTGATCGGCCAGGGCGAGACCCGCCAGGTGCAGCGCATCACCACCGTCGACAAGCAGGTGCTGCCGCCGGGCACCAGCGGCCAGAAGATCCTCGACCGCCTGCCGGGCGTGTCGGTGCAGTCCAACGATGCCTTCGGCGCCAACGAAGAATCGCAGACCATCAGCCTGCGCGGCTTCGACAAGAGCCGCCTCGGCTACACGCTGGACGGCATCCCGCTGGGCGACAACAGCTACGGCAACTACAACGGCCTGAGCATCGCCCGCGCGATCATCGCCGAGAACCTGGCCGGTGCCGAGCTGTCGCAGGGCATCGGTTCGCTGGGCGTCGCCTCGACCAGCAACCTGGGCGGCACCATCCAGTACTTCTCGATGGACCCGTCCACCGAGTTCGGTGGCCGCGCCAGCATCACCGTCGGCGACAACAGCCAGCGCCGTGGCTACCTGCGCGTGGATACCGGCGACATCAACGGCTTCTCGGCCTACGTGTCCGGCGTGCACCAGGACCAGGACATGTGGGCCGCGCCCTACCAGAACCAGACCACCCGCCAGTTCAACGCCAAGGCGGTGTGGAATGTCGGCGACCACCGCTTCGGTGCGTTCGTGGCCACCTCGCGCGCCAGCCAGGCCAACTACGCCTACCTGTCCAAGGACATGCTGGCGCGTGGCCTGGGCTGGGATTGGAACATCTACGCGCCGGACTGGGATCGCGCCGTGGCCGCCGCGTACTGCGCGCCGGGCACCTACAACAAGGCACGCTGCAAGTTCAGCGGCGGCGTCAACAGCATCGACGATGCCTACTACCAGAGCCGCGCATTGCGCGACGACAATCTCTATTCGGTCGATGCCGACCTGCGCCTGGGCGGGCAGGGCCGCCTGAAGCTGCTGGCCTACCACCACGACAACCGTGGCCAGGGCCACTGGTGGGCACCGGGCCAGCCATCCTACCCGGGCACCGACAGGATGCTGCCGATCTCGATCCGCAGCACCAACTACACGATCAACCGCGATGGCCTGACCGCCGCATTGTCGTGGACGGTGGGCATCCACGAACTGGAAGCCGGCCTGTGGTATGAGCAGAACGACCACAACGTCTCGCGCAACTTCTACTACATCAGTGGCCCGTTCCTGGACGACCTGTACCTGAAGAACCCTGATCGCCTGCTGTTCAACCAGGACTTCGACATCCGCACGCGCCAGTTCTACGTACAGGACCGCATGCGCTTCCTGGACCAGCGCCTGACCGTGGACGTGGGCATCAAGAGCCCGAACACCCGCATGCGTGCCACCGCCCAGCCGGGCGTGGAAACCAGCATCGCCTCGGGCACGCTGACCGCCAAGGAATCGGTGCTGCCGCAGGTGGGCCTGGGCTTCAAGCTCAACGCCAACAACGAGCTGTTCGCCTCGTACGCCGAAAACATCGCCGCCTTCGTCGGCGGTGGCAGCGGCGGCCCGCTGCAGGTGTCGCCGGAATCGTTCGCGGCCAGCGCCGGCCTGGAGCCGGAGAAGTCCAAGAGCCTGGAAGCCGGCTTCCGTACCTTCGGCGAGAAGTACCAGGCGTCGATCGCGGGTTACAACGTGAAGTTCGACAACCGCCTGCTGTCGTTGAACCCGTGCTCGAGCATCGAAGTCGGCACGCGTCCGGAGTGCGTGACGCGCTTCATCAACGTCGGTTCGGTGAAGAGCTACGGCGCGGAACTGACCTTCATCCTCAAGCCGATCGACGGCCTGCAGTGGTACAACGCGCTGTCCTGGAACAAGACCACCTACGAGGATGACTACACCTCGGGCGGCGCCATCGTTCCGGTGGCCGGCAAGATCACGGTGGATACGCCGCAGCGCATGGCCTCCAGTGAGATCAGCTGGAACCGCGATGGCTTCTTCGCCAGCCTGCGTGCCAAGTACACCGGCAAGCGCTACTACACCTACACCAACGACCAGTCGGTGCCGGGCGTGACCACCTTCGACGCCGGTGCGGGCTACGACTTCGGCCCCGGCCTGGGCCTGCGCAACGTGCGGGTGTCGTTGAATGCGACGAACCTGACCAACAAGCGCTATGCCGGCCAGCTGAGTTCGTTCGCACCGACTGATCCGAAGGGCACGCGTTATGCGATCCATGCAAGCGCGCCGCGACAGTTGTTCATGACGTTGGCGGCGGAGTTCTAAATCGAAAGCGGGCGCTGCGGCGCGTTGATTGTTCCTGCATGGCGTGGGTAGGCAGGCCCATGCAGGACACGCCGTAAACCCCGCTCCACGGTCCGGCCCAGCCGCTGGCGGCTGTGCGTTCGGGCGCTTGCGAAGCAGTGCTTCGCAAGCAAAGCGCCCTCACCCTTGGGGGCTCGATCGGCGCATCCATGCGCCTCACGGTCCTGCATGGGCCTGCCTACCCCCGCTGGACAGTTCCCCGCGCCGGCGCGGAGGCAATGGAAAGCAAGAGCAAAAGCAAAGCGCCGGGCATTGCCCGGCGCTTTGCTTTTCAAGCTCTTCAAGCGCAATTCCTCTGGTGGACCTGCTGCCGCGCCCGCAGAAAACTATCTGGAGGAGGCGGGGCACCCTGGCCAGGACCGTTGGCGCCATGGATGGCGCCATCGAGCACCATGGAGGGGTTTTTGCGTGTCCTGGCCAGGGTGCCCCGCCTCCTCCCCACCGATAGCAGGCAGGCGCTGGAGAATCCGCCAACGCCTTTCATTCCGGCGCCAGCTGGTCCATCCGTATCCGGTTGGCAAACAGCGAGAACGCCAGCATCCCGGCCAGGCCGTTCGCCCGGCTCACCCAGTGCGGCAGCCAGCGCGGAGGCTTCAGCACCCCCGCCTCGAACAACGGCGCGAACGCGATCGCATCGGCCAGGCTCATCTTGCCGGCGAACAACCAGCGGCAGACCTGCAGGCGGTCCTCGGCCAGCATGTGGCGGAAGAAGGTGTGCACCGACACCAGGCCGCGCAGGTACACCGTGTCCTTGGTGAAGGCCAGGCCGCCACTCGGCGGCACGCCGCGGAACACGCGCTGTGCCGAGGCGAAGCTCTCCTCCGCATTCTGTCCGGCGTCGCAGAAATAGCGGAACACTTCGATGAAATCGGCGCCTTCGCGTGCCATCGCAATCGCTTCGGTACGCAGGCTGATGCGCTTCAGGCGCTCGATGTCGATGCTGCCGGTGATCTGCTCGGCGAACGTGGCCAGGCCTTCCTGTGTCGCGGTCACCCGTGGCGAGGACAATGCCAGGCTCGGCAGCACCGGTTGTTCGCGGCCGTTCAATGCGGTCAGCGAATGCACCAGCGCTTCGTGGTGGAACAGCTGCGCGCGGTCGTAGGCACTGAAGCGGGCACTGGTGCGCAGTCGGATACGGGTCGGACCGGCAGCCGCCTTGGACACCAGTTCCGGGTCGAGCTGCACCTGGATGATGCGCGATTCGAAGAAGGCATCCAGGTCGTTCTGCAGCTGCAGCTGCAGCGCGATGGCCGAGACCGGCACCTGCTCTTCCGGCGCCAGCAGTTCGTGGTCCAGTTCGGCGGCAATCTGGATGAAGTGGCGCGCCGCTTCGCGCGTGCTCGGGCCATTGCCCGGCAGCGGCTGCTCCGGCGCGCCGAACAGCTGCACCGAACAGGTATCGACGGCGGCGGTGCCCAGCCCTTCCAGCAGTTGCGCGGCCAGATCCCAGCTCTGCGCCGACTGCCGCACGTAGTGGCCCAGTGGGTGGCTGTCGTCGCAGTCGGCGGCGATCGCGGCCAGCGCGCGACGTTCTTCGCTGAAGTCCAGCCGTGGGTAATCCACCTTCGGCAGCACCGGCTGACCACGTGCCACGCTGTCCAGGAACGGTGCCTGCACCGTTGCCGGCCAACTGGTCAGGCCCAGCAGGCGGATGCCTCCCACGGCCTCGACCAGGCGCGCATCGAGCGCTGCATGGTGGGCCACGTCACGGTCCAGCGTCGCAGTCGGTTCCATGCGCGGACTATAGCGCCCTGCCCGCGCGTTGGTAGGTGCCAATCTTGGTTGGCATCCGCCGAAGGCGGGCTTCGGACACGTCCGTGCCAACCAGGGTTGGCACCTACCAGAAGCAGGTTTCCTGCACCTGCCAGGCGCGGGCAGAGGCGGGATTCATTGCGCAGATCAGCGCCCATTGCGGTGCAATGGGATCCGACCCCGCGGTACCGATCAGCGCCTACGCGGCTTGCCGGCCGGGCGGAACTGCTGGCCCTTGCCCTTCTTGCCGCCACGCTCCTGCGCGGTCTCGGCCTGGCGGACCGCCAGCTTGGCGGCGGCGGCGGCCACTTCTTCCTTCAGCTTGAAGTAGTTGAGCAGCCGGCTCTCTTCGATCTCACCTGCGTCGATCGCTGCGCGTACGGCACAGCCCGGTTCCTGCTGGTGCTTGCAGTCGTTGAAACGGCACTGTGCGGCCAGCGCTTCGATATCGGCGAAGCCGCCTTCGGACAGCGTCTCTTCACCGGTCGGCTTCAGCTCGCGCATGCCGGGGGTGTCGATCAGGCAGGCGCCGGTCGGCAGCGGCATCAGTGCGCGGTGCGTGGTGGTGTGGCGTCCGCGCGAATCGTTGGCGCGCACCGCGTTGGTCTTCATCCGCTGCTCGCCCAGCAGGGTGTTGGTCAGCGTGGATTTGCCGGCACCGGACGAGCCCACCAGCACCACCGTGCGACCCGGGCCCAGCCACGGTTGCAGCACCGCCACGCTGTCGGCATCCAGGCCGTTGATCGCATGCAGGGCGATACCCTGCATCTCCAGCTCTTCCAGCACCGCCAGCGCGTCTTCGCTGTACTCGGTCTGGTCGGCCTTGGTCAGCACCACCACCGGTTCGGCACCGCCACCGCCGACCAGCAGCAGGTAGCGCTCGATGCGCCTCGGATTGAAGTCGGCATCCAGGCCGCAGACGATGAACACCGTATCGATGTTGGCTGCGATCACCTGCTGGTGGTAATGCTCGCCGGCAGCACCACGCTTGATCGCGGTACGACGCGGCAGCAGGGCGACGATGCGGATGCCATCGAGCAGCACCCAGTCACCCACCGCCGGCCGTTCATGGCTGGGGAAGCGCGGGCGCTGCCATTCCGGCAGCGACTCGGCCTTGATCGACGCATCCGGGCCATCGGCCACCACGTAGTGGGTGCGGTGCTGTTCGATCACCCGTGCCGGGCGGGCCTGCGGATGTGCGGCCATCGCGGCCTGCCAGTCGGCCTGCTGCGCCGGGCCCGGCCAGGGCCAGCCGATGGTCTGCAGGGCGATGAAATCGGGGGTCTGGGTCATCGCCGCCATTCTACCTGTGCCGGCGCCCTGCCAGCCCAGCAATGACGGGCCCCGCGCCCTTGCCATGCATTGCAGCAATTCCGGTAGGATGGAAGCCCCATGCCTTTTGACGGCCCAGCTCCCATGTCCACCAACTCGCCCAAGCCCCTGGCCATCCGCGAGCGCCTTTCCGAAGTGCGCTACGAAATCCGCGGAGAACTGGCGCGGCGAGCCCGGGAGCTGGAGGCGCAGGGCCGCAAGCTGATCAAGCTCAACATCGGCAATCCGGGCGCTTTCGGCTTCCGCGCGCCGGAGCACCTGCAGCGTGCGATCGCTGACGACATGGGCCGCACCGACCCGTACACGCACCAGCAGGGCCTGCCGGTGGCGCGCGAAGCCATCGCCAGCTACTACGCCCGTCGTGGCGCGCCCGATGCGCACCCGGACCGCGTCTTCCTCGGCAATGGCGTCAGCGAGCTGATCGACCTGTCGCTGCGTGCGCTGCTCAACCCGGGCGATGAAGTGCTGGTGCCCTCGCCCGACTACCCGCTGTGGTCGGCCTCGACCATCCTCAACGATGGCCGTCCGGTGTACTACCGCTGCGCACCGGAGAACGGCTTCCAGCCGGACCCGAGCGAGATCGAGACGCTGGTGTCCTCGCGCACCCGCGCCATCGTGCTGATCAATCCGAACAACCCCAGCGGCGCCAGCTACCCGCGCGAACTGCTGGAGCGCGTGGTCGAGATCGCACGCCGCCACAACCTGTTGCTGCTGGTCGACGAGATCTACGACCAGATCCTGTACGACGACGCGGTGTTCCAGCCGGTCGCGCCGCTGGCCGGTGATCATCCGTGCCTGACCTTCAGCGGCCTGAGCAAGGTGCACCGCGCCTGCGGCTGGCGCGTGGGCTGGGCCCACCTCAGCGGCGACGATGCCCGCCTGGGTGACTTCCGCGCGGCACTGGACCTGTTGGGCGCGCTGCGCCTGTGCGCCAACGTGCCGGGCCAGTACGCCATCGAGGCCGCGGTGAACGGTCCGGACACCATTTCCGAACTGTGCACGCCGGGCGGCCGCCTGTATGAAACCCGCCGCGCGGTCATCGAGGCCTGCGAAGCCAGCGAGCACCTCTCGCTGGTCGCACCGGCCGGCGCGCTGTACGCGTTCCCGGCCGTGGTCGGCGCCGCTGCGAAGGGCTTCGACGACCACAACTTCGCGCTGGACCTGATGAACAACGAAGGCGTGCTGGTGGTGCCGGGCTCGAGCTTCAACGTGCCCTACCGCCATCATTTCCGCGTGACCCTGATGCCGGAGGCCTCGGTGATGCGCGATGTGTTCGCGCGCATCGACCGCGTGCTGGCGCGACGTGCCGAGGACGCGACCAAGGTCGTGCCGCTGAAGCCGCGCCGCTCGGTGGCCTGAGCGTGGCGCTGTCCTACCTGGCGCTGGGCGATTCGTACACCATCGGTGAAGCGGTTGCAGTCGAAGGCCGCTGGCCGCACCAGCTGGCCGCCACGCTGCGTGCGCAGGGCATTGAGCTGTCCGATCCGCAGACCATCGCCACCACCGGCTGGACCACCGACGAACTCGATGCGGGCATCGATGCGGCTGCGCCGCAGGGGCCGTTCGATTTCGTCAGCCTGCTGATCGGCGTCAACAACCAGTACCGCGGGCGTCCGCTGGACGAATACCGCAGCCAGTTCCAGGTGCTTCTGCAGCGGGCGATCGGCTTCGCTGGCGGTGATGCCGGACGCGTGCTGGTGCTGTCCTTCCCCGATTGGGGCGCGACCCCGTTCGGCGCAGGCAGTGGCCGCGACCTGGCCGCGATCGAGATCGAGACCGACGAGTTCAACGCGGCAGCCGAGGTGATCAGCACCCAGCAGGGCGTGGCCTTCGTCGACATCACCGATATCAGCCGCGCACAGGGCGAAGACCCGACGATGATCGCCGAGGATGGCCTGCACCCTTCGGCGCGGATGTACGCGCTGTGGAGCGCACGCGCCCTTCCGGTGGCCGCGCACCTGCTCGGCGGCACGGACTGAGGCGATGGACGGCACGCCACGGAACGGCCCGCCCCTGCCCTGCACTCCCCTGACGGCCCCGCAGGCCCGCTTGATTGCCGAGGCCTTCCGCCCGGCGCAGGCCTGGGGCAGCCGCCGCGACTACTACTACACCCGTGGCAAGCTCGGCAGCGATCCGCTGTACGACGGCGTGCTGCAGCATCTGCCTGACGATGGGCAGCCGGTGCTGGACCTGGGCTGCGGGCTGGGCCTGTTCGCCCATGTACTGCGCC
Source organism: Stenotrophomonas sp. I18B00994 (assembly GCF_014145825.1). Lineage (NCBI taxonomy): Bacteria > Pseudomonadati > Pseudomonadota > Gammaproteobacteria > Lysobacterales > Lysobacteraceae > Stenotrophomonas > Stenotrophomonas sp. I18B00994. Next base: position 87,392 of record NZ_JACIUW010000011.1, read on the forward strand.
AGCGCGGCGGTACCCAGCGCTACCTTGGCGTGGACGTGGATGCCGGCAAGATCACCCGCGCGCAGCGTGCTGCCGCCGACCTGCATGACGTGCGCTTCGATTGCGTGGATGTGCAGGCGCCGCTGCCGGCGCAGGCCGGGCACGTCCTGCTGCTGGACGTGCTGCAGTACCTGGACGCGGGCCCACAGCAGGCACTCCTGCACGCGGCCAGCGCGCAGGTGGCCCGCGGCGGCTGCCTGCTGCTGCGCACGCCGCTGGCCACCGGCGATGGCCGCGACCGCACCACGCGGGTGGCGGACCGGCTGGCCTGGCTGATCGGCTGGATGGGCACGCGACCGCGCCACTACCCCGATCCGCAGGTATTGCAGACAACGCTTGCCGAAGCTGGATTGCAGGTGACCGCACCCCGCCCGCTGCACGGGCGTACCCCCTTCAACAGCTGGCTGCTGGTGGCCAAACGCCCCGCGTTGTAGGGCCGAACCCACGCTCGGCTGTGCTGTTGCGGTAGATCCACGCCATGCGTGGATGGTCTCGCGACCACTCCTGTAGGGGCGAGCCCACGCCCGGCTGCCCCAAGCGGCCAGAAGCCTGGTTTACAGGACCGGCAGCCGCGCCTTCAGCCCCCGCTCGTCCAGCGCCTGCAGAACGCGTTCGATGATCACCCGATTGTGACCGTGGGCGGCGCCCTCATGCAGCAGCACGATGGCGCCGGGTTGCAGGTCAGGCAACAGCCGCGACAGCACGCCCTCCGGCGTGCAGCCGACGCCGTCGTAGCCCCGGGCACTCCAGCCCACGCGCACCAGGCCCAGCGCCTTCAACACCGGTGCCACGAACGGATTGGTCATGCCCACCACCGAGCGGTACCAGCGCACTGGATGCCCGCTCAGGGCCTGCAGTGCATGCTGGCAGCCCTCGATCTCCGCCCGCATCGCCGCCGGGCCCAGACGCCAGAAGCGCGCCTGTGGGTGGCTGTGGCTGTGGTTGCCCAGGTCGTGGCCGCGGCGCAGGATCTCCTGCACCAGTTCCGGCTGTGCCAGCGCACGTTCCCCCACCAGGAAGAAGGTGGCCCGCGCCTGGTGGCGGTCCAGCAGGTCGAGCACGGCGCGGGTTTCCGGGCCGGGGCCGTCATCGATCGTCAGCCAGACGCTGTTGCCGGCCTCTGGCAACCGGCTCAGCACCGGTGCGTAGAAGCGGCTGTTGGGCAGGAATATCGGCACCATGAACAGCGCGTGGCTGGCCACCATCAGCGGCAGGCCCCAGTGCCAGCCTGCCAGTACCCATACCAGGATCACGGCCAACTGCGACGCCACCAGCCAGGGCAGCCAGCGCCAGGGCCGGGTCGGGATGCGATGCAATGTTCCTGCGTTGCTCATCCCCCATGATGCCATGAGGGGTAGAATTGATGATTCGAATTCCCGGAAACCCGACGTCCATGTCCCTCGATCCCGCCCTGCGTTCGCGCATCGAATCCATCCTCAACGCCAACCGCGTCGTGCTGTTCATGAAGGGCCAGCCGTCGATGCCGCAGTGCGGTTTCTCGGCCAAGGCCGTGGGCGCCCTGCAGGACCTCGGCGTCGAGTTCGCCCACGTCAACGTGCTGGCCGACCAGGAAATCCGTGAAGGTATCAAGGCCTACGGCGACTGGCCGACCATCCCGCAGCTGTACATCGACGGCGAACTGGTCGGTGGCAGCGACATCGTGCTGCAGATGGCCGCCAGCGGCGAGCTGAGCAGCGTGCTGGGCCTGGCCGCACCGGACCGCACCCCGCCGAGCATCACCGTCACCCCGGCCGCCGTGGAAATGCTCAAGGGCGCGCTGGCCGACGCTCCGGGCGCTGCCCTGCAGCTGAGCATCGACGCCGGCTTCCAGCCGAACTTCCAGCTGGCTCCGCACGACGAAGGCGCGATCGCTGCCGAGTCCAACGGCCTGCGCGTGCAGTTCGACCTGGCCAGCGCGCGTCGCGCTAACGGCATCACCATCGACTGGGTGGACGACATCCGCGGCAAGGGCCTGGCCATCGACAATCCGAACGCACCCAAGCCGGTGCAGGAAATCAGCGTGCGTGATGCCGATGACCTGGTGCGTGCCGGCAACATCACCCTGGTGGACGTGCGCCCGGCCGAGGAGCGCGAGATCGCTGCCGTGGGCGTGCCGTTCAAGAGCTTCGACGGCAACGGCCGTGCGGAGCTGGAGGCCCTGCCCAAGGACACCGCACTGGCGTTCATGTGCCACCACGGCGGCCGCAGCGCACAGGCTGCCGAGCAGTTCCGTGCACTGGGCTTCACCAAGGTGTTCAACGTCACCGGCGGCATCAACGCCTGGTCGGAAGAAGTGGACAACGGCGTGCCGAAGTACTGATCGGCACTGAAAAAGGGGACGGAGGGGATTAAGTCGTTTATGGCACAAACGACTTAATCCCCTCCGTCCCCTTTTTCTTAGCCGGCGAACCCGCCTTCGGCCAGGTAATCCAGCTCTTCCGCCGTGGGGAAGCGACCGAGCACGGCATTGCGATGCGGGAAACGACCGAAGCGGCGGATGATGTCGCGGTGCAGTTCGGCGTACTGCAGGTATTCCTTGTCACCCAGCACGTCGAACATCGCCACCGAGCGGTCCTGGTCCAGCGGATCCTCGGAGTGCTCGAACGGCAGGTAGATGAAGGCGCGCAGCTTCGGCACCAGCTGCAGGTCCAGGCCTTCCTCGATGGCGCGCATGGCGTAATGCCGGGCCAGGCCATCGGTGGCGTAGGAATGGGCAGTACCCCGGAAGCAGTTGCGCGGGAACTGGTCGAGCAGCAGCATCAGGGCCAGCGCCCCTTCGGCACTGCCCAGCCAATGTTCGCGCGCGCGCGAAGCGGCGGCGAAATGCTCATCCAGAAACAACTGGCGGAACTGCGCGTCGAACGCGTCGTCGCGGGCGAACCACTTCGCAGGGCCCGCCTCCTTCCAGAATTCCACCACTTGCGCGGCAACGTCCATCACCTACTCCCCAGGGCCGGCGCGCCGCGCCAGGCCATCATCATCATTCGTCGAAGCGCAGGTGGCGGACCGACTTGCCGTTGCGCCGGATAAGCTTAAGCGCCTCGATACCGATCTGGATATGGTTTTCCACGAACTGGGAGCTGACCTTGGCATCGGAGGCTTCGGTCTTGACCCCATCGGGGATCATCGGCTGGTCCGACACCAGCAGCAGCGCACCGCTGGGGATGTGGTTGGCGAAGCCGGCGGCGAACACGGTGGCGGTTTCCATGTCGATGGCCATGCAGCGCATCGCCCGCAGCCGCTCCTTGAAGGCCTCGTCGTGTTCCCAGACCCGGCGGTTGGTGGTGTAGACGGTACCGGTCCAGTAGTCGTGGCCGAGGTCGCGGATCATGGTCGAGACCGCACGCTGCAGCGCGAACGCCGGCAACGCCGGCACTTCCGGCGGCAGGTAGTCACCCGAGGTACCCTCACCACGGATCGCAGCGATCGGCAGCACCAGGTCGCCCAGCTGGTTCTTGCGCTTGAGGCCGCCGCACTTGCCCAGGAACAGCACCGCCTTGGGCATCACCGCCGACAGCAGGTCCATGATGATCGCGGCATTGGGGCTGCCCATGCCGAAGTTGATCATGGTGATGCCGTCGATCGTGGCGCTTGCCATCGGCCGGTCCAGGCCGATGACCGGCGCACCGGTCAGCTCGGAAAAGGTATGCAGGTAGCCGCCGAAGTTGGTCAGCAGGATGTGCTGGCCGAACTGGTCCAGAGGCACGCCGGTATACCGGGGCAGCCAGTTGTCGACGATTTCCTGCTTGCTTTTCATGGGCGGTCCGGTACGGCGGGGGACCGGGTATTTTCGGCCACCCGGCCGGTGCAGTCGAGCCGCCGTCGACCGTCCTGTGAAGAAGGTCACTTGGCAAGCCCGCCGCCACCGGGCTAGCGTCGGCGGTTGGACCAGGTTGCAAGGGGAACTGCATGGCATCGACGTTGTTGCGCGCCGGGGTGGTCCTGGCGCTGCTTTCATTGAGTACGGCTCCGGCGGTGGGCGCCTCGCGCTTTGTCGCCGATCCCTACCCCAGCACCTACCAGGCCCATCCCGATGCGCCGGTACTGATCCACAACGCCACCGTGCTGACCGGTACCGGCCTGCGCCTGGACAACGCCGATGTGCTGCTGCGCGACGGCCGCATCGTTGCCGTCGGCCGCCAGCTGCAGGCCGATGCCGGCGTCACCCGCATTGATGCACAGGGCAAGTGGGTCACTCCGGGCCTGATCGACGTGCATTCGCACCTGGGCGTGTATCCCAGCCCGGGTGTCGGTGCGCACAGCGACGGCAACGAGATGACCGCACCGGTCACCGCCAACGTCTGGGCCGAACACTCGGTGTGGCCGCAGGACCCGGGCTTCGCCACCGCGCTGGCCGGCGGCGTGACCAGCATGCAGGTGCTGCCGGGCTCGGCCAACCTTGTCGGTGGCCGCGGCGTGACGCTGAAGAACGTCCCGGCCATCACCTACCAGGCGATGAAGTTCCCCGGTGCGCCGTGGGGCCTGAAAATGGCCTGCGGCGAGAACCCCAAGCGGGTCTATGGCGAGGGCAAGGGCGTGACCCCGGCCACGCGCATGGGCAACGTGGCCGGCTATCGTGCCGCCTTCATCGATGCCGCCGACTACATCGCCAAGAACAAGCCCAAGCCGGCCAAGCGCAAGAGCTGGTTCGGCAGCGACAAGGGCGACAGCGCCGGTGATGCCGGCGGCAAGCGCGATCTCAAGCTGGACACGCTGGCCGGCGCGATCGAAGGCGACATCCGCGTGCACATCCACTGCTACCGCGCCGACGAGATGGCCACCATGCTCGATCTGGCCAAGGAATTCGGCTTCAAGGTAGCCGCCTTCCACCACGGCGTGGAGGCCTACAAGCTGGCCGACAGGCTGGCCGCCGACGGCGTCTGCGGTGCGCTGTGGGCCGACTGGTGGGGCTTCAAGATGGAAGCCTTCGACGGCATTCCGGAGAACATCGCGCTGGTCGACCGGCCGAAGAACAGCTGCGCCATCGTCCACTCCGATTCACCCGAGGGCATCCAGCGCCTGAACCAGGAAGCAGCCAAGGTGATGGCGTCCGCACGCCGCGCGCGCATGCCGGAGATCACGCCCGAACACGCCATCACCTGGATGACCGCCAACGCCGCCAAGGCGCTGGGCATTGAAGGCCAGACCGGCACCCTGGAGGCCGGCAAGATGGCCGACGTGGTGGTCTGGAACGGCAACCCCTTCAGTTCGTATGCGCTGGCCGAGCAGGTCTTCATTGATGGCCGCAGGTTGTACGACCGCAGTGCACCGGCAGCGACGCCGCGTTCTGATTTCCAGCTTGGCCAGGAGGTGCGTTGATGATGGTGCTCAAGCAGTTGGCGCAGTCTGCCGCGAAGGGCAGCCGAGCATGGTTCGGCGCTACTGTCATGGTGCTGGCCTGCATCTCCGCATCCGCACAGGCACAGGACCTGCTGGTGCGCAACGCAACGGTGCACACGGCCAGCGCACGCGGCAGCCTGCACAACGCCGATGTGCTGGTCCAGGGTGGCATCATCCGCGCGGTCGGCCCCGGCCTGTCCGCGCCGGCCGGGGTGACCGTGGTCGAAGCCAATGGCAGGCCGCTGACCCCGGCCCTGTTCGGTGGCATCACCGAAACCGGCATCGAAGAGGTCTCGGGTGAATCGAGCACGGTGGACAGTTCGTTGAAGCTCGGTGAGCAGCCGCTGCGCCCGGAATTCGACGTCACCCTCGCCTACAACCCGGCCTCGGTGCTGATTCCGGTCACGCGCCTGGAAGGCATCGGCTTCACTGCATTGGGAGCAGCCACTGGTGGTGGTTTCGTGGCCGGCCAGGGCGGCGTAATGCGTCTGGACGGCAGCGCCGACCCGATCGGCCCGCGTGCCCTGTTCCTGCGCATCGGCGCGGCCGCCTCCGAACTGACCGGCCATTCGCGCGCCGCGCAATGGATGCTGCTGCAACAGATGGTCGACGAAGCACGCGGCCAGGTTGCTGTGGATTCCCCGCACGCGCTGTTGACCCCGGCCGGGCGCCGTACGCTCAGTCGCTACCTGGCCGGCCAGGGCCGCATCGTGGTGGAGGTGGATCGTGCCTCGGACATCCGCCAGCTGCTGCGCTGGGCCACACGCGAGAAGGTGAAGATCGCCATTGCCGGTGCCAGCGAAGCCTGGCAGGTCGCGCCGGAGCTGGCCGCTGCGCACGTGCCGGTATTCGTCGACGTGCTGGCCAACCTGCCGGCCAGCTTCGATCAGCTCGGTGCCACCCTGGAAAACGCCGCGCGCCTGCAGCGTGCCGGCGTGGCGGTTTCTTTCGTGCAGCGCGGCGACGCCACCCACAATGCGCGCAAGATGCGCCAGCTGGCTGGCAATGCAGTGGCCAACGGCCTGCCCTGGGCTGACGGTCTGGCCGGGCTGACCCGGGTACCCGCACAGGCGTTCGGCGTGGCCGACCAGATCGGCAGCATCGAGCCCGGCAAGCGCGCCGACCTGGTGCTGTGGGAAGGCGACCCGCTGGACGTGGCGCACTATGCCGAACAGGTCTGGCTGGGCGGCCGTGCGATGCCGATGCGCTCGCGCCAGACCGACCTGCGTGATCGCTACCTGCAGCGCAATGCGCAGCCCTGACCGCATTGAAGGACACCACCATGGCCACCCTGCGCTGGTACTTCGACTTCGTCTCGCCCTACTCCTACCTGCACTGGCAGAAGCTGAAACAGTTGCCGCAGTTCGCGCAGATCCAGACCGTGCCGATCGCCTTCGGCGCGGTGCTGCATCACCTGGGCAATCTCGGGCCGGCCGAGATTCCGGCCAAGCGCCGTTTCATCTACCGCCAGCTGCAATGGACCGCGCAGGCCGAGGGCACGCCGATGCGCTTCCCGCCCGGCCATCCGTTCAATCCGTTGTCGGCGCTACGCCTGTGCCTGGCCGCCGGAGCCAGCGCACAGGCGGTGGACGTGCTGTTCGACTGGATCTGGCGCGACGGCCATGCCGGTGACAGCGCCGAAGCCCTGCGCGAACCAGGTGCGCAGCTGGGCATCGAGGATGTCGCCAGCGCCATCGCCGCCCCGGCGGTCAAGGAACAGTTGCGGCGCAACACCGAGGCCGCAATCGGCGCCGGGGTGTTCGGGGTCCCAACCCTGGCCATCGACCAGGAACTGTTCTGGGGCAACGACGCCCATCCGCTGATGGCGGCCGTGCTGGCCGATCCTGCCCTGCTGCAGCAGCCCGAATGGCAACGCCTGGACAGCCTGCCGGTGGCGGTGCAGCGCGATCGCTGAACAGGGGTGGCGCGTTTCCCTCGGGCGCGGGCTCTGGTTTTGAGATAGATTTCACGTTTCCGAACCTACAACCGCCCTGGAGGGGGAGCCGCGGATGCGCATCGGAATCGTCGTCGACTCGGCCTGCGACCTGCCGCAGGACTTCATTGCCGAGCACAACATCGTGCTGCTGCCGATCACCGTCCGCATCGGCGAAGCCGTGCTGGCCGATCACCGCGATGAGCAGGCCACGCTGAGCTTCCTGCACGCGCACGTGGCCGAACACGGCGCCGAGGCGGAAACCATTCCCTTCAGTGTCAACCAGATCCGCGACCTGTTCCTGCAGCAGCTGGTGATCGATTACGACCACGTGTTCTGCATGACCATCACCAAGACCCGCAGCCCGATCCACGACAACGCACTGCAGGCCAGCTTCGCCATCCTCAACGACTACAAGCCGGTGCGCCAGGCGGCAGGCTACAACTCACCGTTCGCGCTGCGCGTGCTCGATACCCAGAACCTGTTCGCCGCGCAGGCGGTTACGGCGGTGGAAGCCGTGCGCCTGCGCGAGAGCAACGCCAGCGTGCAGCAGATCCGCGAGCGGCTGGAGGAACTGGCCGGCAACGTGCACGGCTACATGGTCACCCGTGACCTGTACTACATGCGTGCGCGCGCACGGCACAAGGGCGACCGCAGTGTCGGCCTGCTCAGTGCGGCGCTGGGCAGCGCGCTGGACATCAAGCCGGTGCTGCACGGCTACCGCGGCGAAACCGGGCCGGTAGCCAAGATCAAGGGCTTCGACAATGCCGTGCAGAAGCTGTTCGCGGTGGTCGGCCAGCGCGTACGTGCCGGACTGATGACGCCGACGGTGTGCGTCAGCTACGGCGGAGAACTGGACGAGCTGCGTGCCCTGCCCGGCTACGCACAGCTGAAAGAGGTCTGCGCCACCCATGGCGTGACCGTGTACGAATCGGTGATGAGCCTGACCGGCATGGTCAACGTCGGCAAGGGCGCGGTCACCGTAGGCTTCGCCGATGGGCCGCATCGGTTCGAATGAGCGCTGGCCACGGCCGGAATCTGCACATCGATTCCACTGCGGTTGTGCCAGTCTTGCCGCACTTCAAGGAGAACTCCATGCCTGCGCAGTACCACATCAGCCTGCCCGACCCGTCCAAGGCCCGTGGCAATGACCCTGACCTGTCCTTCCACTCGCAGGGCGCCGCCGGTTTCGCCGAAGAGCTGCAGGACGCCCTGCGCAGCGGCACGCTGTTCGAGCGCTGGAAGGCCAAGCAGCCCGACCCGGACGCGGTGGAACCGCAGTGGGGCGTGACCGATCCGGAGGCCACCGTGACCGGCGAGCAGAAGGACCTGCGCATCAACCTGGTCGCCACCACCCGCATCGACAGCGACGTGTTCAAGCAGCGCCTGCGCCTGCTGGCCGGCAGCCACTGGGAACTGCGCGACGTGCGTTGAGGCCCTGCCCTGGTAGGTAGTGCCGGCCGCTGGCCGGCATCCGCAACATCCATGAAGGTGCCGGCCAGCGGCCGGCACTACCAGCCTCCACCCAGCGCGCGGTACAGCTCTACACGCGCGATCGCGGCGGTGGCCTGGCTGTTGGCCAGCGCGGCCTGGTTGTCCAGTGCGATGCGCTGGGTGGTCAGCACGTCCAGCATGTCGACCACGCCGGCCTGGTACTGCCGGCGCGCCGCCCCCAGTGCCGTCTCGCTCTCATCCACTGCCACGTGCAGCTGCACCGTGCGCTGCTGCTCGGCACTGTAGCCATCCATGGCGTCATCCACTTCGTGCCATGCCTGCAGCACGGTACGGCGGAACTGCAGGGCAGACTGTTGCTGCTGCAGCCTGCTCAGCGCGAGATTGGCCTTCAGCCGTCCGCCCTGGAAGATCGGCAGGCTGATCGACGGACCGATGCTGAAACGGTGCGCGTTCCAGCCATCCAGATCATCCAGCTGCTTGGCCTGGAAGCCGGCGTCGCCATTCAAGGTGATGCGCGGCAGGAAACTGGCCTTGGCCACGCCGATGCCTGCCGTTGCCGCATGCAGTGCCGCTTCGGCACGACGGATGTCCGGGCGACGCTCGGCCAGTTCACTGGGCAGCCCCATCGCTACGGCCGGCAACGCCGGCCAGTCACGGCGTGCATCCTGCAGCTGCGCGTCCAGCGCCTGCGGCGGCTGCGCCAGCAGGAACGCCAGCGCATTGCGCAGCTGCGATTCGCGATGCCGCAACGGCGCGATGCGTGCCTGCAGCGATGCCACCTGCGCGGCCGCGCTGGACACCTGCAGCGTGCTGGCCACACCCTGGCGTTGGCGTGCTTCGGTCAGGCGTTTGATGTCGTGGGCGATGCTGAGGTTGTCCTCGGTGATCGCCAGCAGCTGCCGCGTCGCGCGCAGCTGCAGATAATCACGCGCGGTTTCCGCCAGCAGCGCGATGCGCGCTGCATGTGCATCCTCCTCGGCCATCTGCACGCGCGCTTCGGCCGCTTCCACCTGGCGCCGCACGCGGCCCCACAGGTCCAGTTCCCAGCTCAGGCCGATACCGGCCTGGAACAGCCCGTAGTCATCACGGCCGCCGTTGCCGGACGGATCATTCAGGCCCACCTCGCTGTTGCGTGCACGCACGCCACTGGCGCTCGCGCTGACGCTGGGCAGGCGATCGGCGCCGGTGATGCCGCGTGCAGCACGGCTCTGCTGCACGCGGTTGGCCGCCAGCTGCAGGTCCAGGTTGGCCGCCAGCACCTGGTTGGCCAGCTGCCCCAGCAGCGGATCGTCGAAACCGGCCCACCAGGCCGCGTCCTGGTCGATGGCGTTGCCGGCGACGGCCTCACCCTGCCAGTGGCTGGGCAGTTCCGCCTGCGGGCGTACGAAGTCCGGACCCATCGTGCAGGCAGCCAGGGCCGTGCAGAGGCTGGTCGCAACGAAGGTGCGGAACACGGTGACTGCGCTCATGCGCCCTCCCCGCTCTTGTGGCCCGGACTGTGCTGCACGCTCTGCGCGCGCGCGCGGCTGCCCAGGTCAACGCTGGCTTCCACCGACATGCCGGCACGCAGCTGGTCCAGCAGCGGCTGGCCCGGCTCCAGCACGATCTTCACCGGAATGCGCTGCACCACCTTGGTGAAGTTGCCGGTGGCGTTCTCTGGTGCGACGGCAGCAAAGGTGACGCCGGTGGCTGGTGCAATGCTGTCGATGTGCCCGCGCAGCGGCTTGCCCGGGAATACGTCCACCTTCAGTTCGACCTGCTGGCCGGCCTGCATGCGGGTCATCTGCGTTTCCTGGAAGTTGGCGACCACGAAGGCGCGCTTCAGCGGTACCACCGCAGCCACCGGCGTACCCGGCGTCAGGTAGGCACCCACGCGCACTGCGCGGCGACCGACCATGCCATCGATCGGTGCGCGCAGCACGGTGTGCGACAGATCCAGTTCGGCGCGTGCCTGCGCGGCTTCCGCACGCTGCACCGCCGCCTGTGCAGCCTGCACGCCCGCGCTGAGGATGTCGGTGCGCTGACGTGCGGTCGACAGCGCGGCCTGGCCCTGCTGCAGATGCGCACTGGCCACGGCCTGCTTCGACTGCGCCTGCTGCGCGTTCTGCACGGTACCGGCGCCGTCACGGGCCAGTTCGCGGTAACGCTGCTGGTCGGCACTGGCCAGGGTCAGTTCGGAACGGCTGACATCGACACTGGCCCTGGCCTGCGCGATCAACGAGTCCTGCTGGGCCAGTGCGGCCTGCGCATTGGCCAGCTGTGCACGGGCATTGGCGAGGTCGGCACGGGCCGCCTGCAGGGCGACCTGGTAGTCGCGGTCGTCGATGCGGGCCAGCACATCACCGGCCTTCACCGACTGGTTGTCCTCGACTTCCACGGCACTGACGAAGCCGGGAATCTTCGGCGCTACCAGGGTGTAGTCGGCCACCACGTACGCATTGTTGGTGGTCTGGTGGCCGCCATCGCGCAGCAGCAGCCACGCGCCGACGGCCAGGGCCAGCACGCCCAGGCCCAGGCCGGTGTTGAGGGTGGTTCGATTGATCGTCATGAGGGGGTTCCTGCGAAAGGTTCAGGCCACGGCACGTGGCGGATGGATGCGGGTGGGCATCCAGGCAATGAGGGGAATGAAGGCCAGCGCCACCAGTGCGACCACCCAGTACAGGTCGGCCGAAGTCAGCGCCTGTACCTGTGCATGCAGGCGCGCGCCCAGCTGCGGGCCATCGGCCAGCCACGGTTGCTCGCCAAGGCGGTCGACCAGCACGGTGGAATGGAAATGACGGCGGCCCTGGGCGACGGCATCCAGCACGCCACCGGCGAGCACGGCAGCGAAGCCCTTGACCGTGTTGAACCAGGCCGAGGCGAACGGGCCGTCCTGCGGCGCCAGGCCGCCGGTGGCCAGCATCAGCAGCGGCAGCACCGCCATCGGTTGCGCGAACACCTGCAGCAGCTGCACCCACAGGAAGTTGTCGCGGATCCAGGCCACGTCCAGGTGCGAGCCCAGCCAGCAGGCCAGCGCCAGCATCGCCAGGCCCGTGGCCTGCACCCAGCGGCAGTCCACCGCGCGGATGTTCAGCAGCGCCGCCACCAGCGGCAGCGCGATCACCTGCGGCAGCGCCACCCACAGCAGCATCGGTGCGGTCTGCAGCGGCCGGTAGCCCTGCACGCTGGCCAGGAACCCGGACGGGATCGAGATCACTGCCAGCAGCACGAACAGCACGCCGCCCAGCGTCACCAGCGAGTAGCTGAGATTGCGGTTGGCCAGCAGCTGCAGCTTGAAGAACGGCAGCGGATGGAACCATTCATTGATCATGAACAGCACCATCAGGCCGGCACCGCCACCGATCATCAGCGTGATCATCGGCGAGTCGAACCAGTTCAGCCGCGGGCCCTGCACCAGGCCCAGCACCAGCAGCACCAGCGCCGGCAGGCCCAGCAGCAGGCCGACGCCATCGAACTGGGCAAAACGCTCCAGCCGCAGCGGGTCCTGCGGCAGGCCCCAGCCGACCATCGCCATGGCGGCCAGGCAGTACGGCACGATCTGCCAGAACGCCCAGTGCCAGCCCACCTGCTCGACCCAGAACGCGGCCAGCGGCGTGCCCATGCTTGGGCCGAACGTCGCCGTCAGCGCGTAGCCGGCCAGGCCGTACAGCTTGATGCCCGGGGGCAGGAAGCGCAGCGCCACGCTCATCAGCAGCGGCGGCAGCGCGCCACCGCACAGACCCTGCAGCGCGCGCAGCAGCAGGAACACCTGCAGGTTCGGGGCAAGCGGGCACAGCACGCCCAGCACCATGAAGCCACCGATCATCGCCAATGCGAAGCGGCGCAGCGAGAAGGTGGCGGCACACCACGGTGCGAAGGCCATCGCGCTGACCGACATCGCGCTGTAGAGGGCGACGACCCAGCTGCCGTCGTCGACGCTGAAACCCATCGCGCCACGGATGTCGGCCAGGGCGACCTTGGTGATGTTCTCGTTGAAGCCCGACACCAGCACCGCCAGCAGCACGCCACACAGGCCGACCAGAATGCGGCGATCGAGCCCGGGGGCGGCGGCAGGACGGGGCGCTGCGGCGGCCGGGACAGCGGCGGCCGGCGTACTCATCGCCGGGCACCTATCCGTGCAGTGCACGGCATGTTGGGGGTCATTGGAATGCGCTCAGTGAAACTCCGGGGAGCGCAGTCTAGGGAGCCGGTACCCTGCGAAAAATGGCGCAACCCGCATCCCAGGCGTGCGCCAGGCGCACGCCTGCAGATGTCAGCGCGGGGCCTCCCCTGCGCTTTCGCACATGGTCTTGATCGAGCGCCGCAGCCACTGGTGGGCGGCGTCGTTGTCCAGGCGTGGATGCCAGGCCTGCACGATGGCGGCGGTCCGCACCGGGATCGGCAGCGGGAACAGGCGCAGCGGCAGGCGCATGCTGACGATCCGCTCCAGCATCACGCTCGGCATCTGCGGCAGGATCAGGTCCGATTCGGCCGCCGCGAAGATCGCGCCGTGGAAGGTCGGGCTGATCAGCGCCACCCGCCGCTGCAGGTCCAGCGCGGCCAGATCATCGTCGATCGGACCACGCGGCAGGCCGCGGCGCGACACCGCGATGTGGTCGCAGGCGGCAAAACGCTCGGCGCTGATCTCCTCATCGAACAACGGATGATCTTCGCGCGCGGCGCCCATGAACGAGGTACTGAACAGGTTCTGCACCTTGGTATCGGGCGCATGCTTGCCGGCCGTGCTGATGTACAGGTCGATCCGGCCCTGCGCCATCGCATCGTCGTCGGTATCGCCTTCGGGCACGAAGCGCAGCACTGCGCGCGGCGCCTGCTGGCGGAACAGCTCGCGCAGGCGTCCGCCGAAACCACCGACGAACACATCATTGGCACGCACGCTGAAGGTCTGCTCGAGCACGCGCATGTCTACTTCGCGACCGGCGTTGAAGACGCGGTGGGCCTGCTCGATCACATCGCGGACCTGCTCGCGCAGCTGCAGGGCGCGGGGCGTGGGCGCCAGACCGCGGCCGGCACGAACCAGCACCGGGTCGCCCAGCGCGGTGCGGACCCGGCCCAGGGTACGGCTCATCGCCGGCGCGCTCAGGTTCATCCGGCGCGCGGCGGCGGCCACGCTGCATTCGTCAATCAGCACGTCCAGTGCCAGCAACAGGTTCAGGTCCGGCAGGGGCATGAGAGTCTCCAGTAAATCAGATGACTTTACGGCACTTGCAACCACGGTGGATTGCGTTCGACGCATTCATTGACTGCCGCGCACGGCATGGGTGCGCGCGGTGACATCGGCGACCATCCCCGGCCTGCCAAGGAGACATCCATGTTCAATACCCTGCTGGTCGCCCTGGATGGTAGCCCCCAGCACGCACGCGTGCTGGACCTGGCCGCCGCCATCGCCGGCCCCCACAGCCGCCTGCACCTGCTGTGCGTGCTCGACCCCGAATTCGCGCTGGCGGCCGATGCCAGCGAAGCCGACCGCATCGAGTACCCGGAAGCCGCCCGCCAGCGCTCGCGGGCCGAAGCGGTGCTGGCCGAAGCCCTGGCCGAGCTGTGCGAACGCGGCGTCGACGCCATCGCGCAGATTCCCTCCGGCGACCCGGGCGAAGTGATCAGCGAGCAGGCCCGGCGCCTGAAGTGCGACCTGATCGTCATCGGCCACCGCCACCTGTCCCGGCTGGAACGCCTGTTCGAACCCTCGATCGGGCAATGGACCATCGACCACGCGCCCTGTCCGGTGCTGGTGGAAACCCGCGACCCACAGCCCTAGCCACCATGGCCTCCCGTTCCCCGTTGTTTCCCACCCGGGTCAACTACCGCGCCTTCGGTCGACAGTTCGGCCGCGGCGAACAGGCGCTGCTGGGCGCGATACGGCAGTTGCGCGACCCCGATCTGCAGGCCGATGGCCTTGCCCAGCTGAGCGGACTCGGGCTTGGCCAGGAGGGATGCGACGCCTTCATCGGCCTGCTGCCCCTGCTGGCCACCCCCGCCGCTCCGATCGATCTGCTGCCGGCCGGCTCTCCCTTCATTGCCGCCAGCGAGCTGGACCTGCTGGTCTGCCTGCTGCGCATCGCACAATGGCGGCATGCGCGGCCCCGCGAAGACGACACGCTGGCACCGTTGCGCCGTCAACTGGCACGCTGTGCGATGGCCGTGCAGGCGGCAAACCTGCCGTTGCGGCAGCGCTCGTTGTCACCGGTCGGGCTGAGGCTGCTCGATCCGACCGGCTGGTTGCGGCAGCGATAAGCCGTCGCGTCCCCCGTGTGATCGCATGCAGAGAGCTGCTCAGCAGTCCATCGTTCCGTGCGTGCTGCCCTCGTCGTCCAGCACGTGCGCATGCAGGATCACCTGGTTGCGGCCAGCCCGCTTGGCGGCATACAGGCCGGCATCGGCGTCTGCCAGCAACTGATCGGCACTGGCCAGAGCCGGCGGATGCAGGTAACCCACGCCGACGCTGATGCTGACCGGGCCTTCCGGCAATGGCAGCGCTTCGACCGCTTCGCGCAGCCGCTCGGCCAGCGCCAGCACGCCCGACAACGGGCTTCCGGGCACGATGACGGCGAACTCTTCACCGCCATAACGCGCAACGCTGTCACCACCGCGACCGGCTATGGTCTTCAGCACCCCGGCCACCGCCTGCAGGCAACGATCACCGGCCGGATGGCCGTGCTGGTCGTTGAAGGCCTTGAAGTGGTCGATATCCACCAGCAGCAGGCCCAGCTCGGTGCCGCTGCGCCGTGCGCGATTCCACTCGGACGTCAGCCGTGCGTCGAACTCGCGGCGGTTGGCCACGCCGGTCAGGCCATCCTGCCGCGCCAGTTGATCCAGTGCTGCCTGGCGTTCCAGAAGATCGGTCTGCAGCAGGACGCTGCGCAGGCCGAAGCCAAGGGTGGCTACGACGAAGCCGGCAACGGCCAACGGCCGCGCATGATCGACCACCAGCGTGCCGACCACCAGCAGCAGCAATGGCAGGATGATCGGACCGGCGGCCTGCACCGTCCTCGCCAGCCGCGGGTGTGCCGTGGTGCCTGTGTCCGGCCTCGTGTCCAGCGCCAGGCAGGCGATCAGCAGAAAAGGTACGTCGATCAGCAGATCGTTGAACGCACCGAATGCATCATCGGAGGTGTAGTGGTTGATGTAGTAGGCCACCAGCAGATAGGCCAGTGCGTACAGCGCCAGTGCGCGGAAGAACCTGCGCCGTTCGGGCACGTCGCCGGCCAGCCATCGCACCACGGCGAACGCGGCGATACACAGGTTCTGGATGTCGAACATGCGCTGCATGTTGGACATCGCATGGGCGTCGACCTCGACACGGGCGGCGAACGATGCGGTGTGCACGAAGAACAGCACACCCAGCAGCGCCGCCATCGCCGCGTCGATCAGGCTGATGCTCAGGCGCTCGCGGCGTGCCCGCGCCAGGATGAACACCAGGGGCACGCCATACAGCACGTACAACAACAGGCTGACGCGTGGGGTGAAGTCAGCCCGGCCGGCACCCAGCGCATCCACCATGTTGAACGTCATGCCGCCGGCCCACAGCAGCAGTGCCATCGCGGTAGAACGCCAGCCCAGAGTGGCGCGGTCACGTTGCGCCCGCACCAGGCACGCGGCGGCGGCCAGCAGCGGTGCGCCGGTCAGGAAAACGAAGGAGCCTACCCCGGCGGGGCCAGGCCACAGGGCCAGCACCATGCCATGGCACAGCACATACAGCAGCGCCAGCACTACCGGCATGCATCCCCCGATCCGCAAGGCCTTCTACGCGCACGATAGCGCGGGGCGGCGCCATAAGGGTGTGATCCATCGCTGAAAAAGGGGACGGAGGGGATTAAGTCGTTTGCGGCACAGCGGCAAATGACTTAGTCCCCTCCGTCCCCTTTTTCCCAGGGCGCTCAGCCCTGCAGGGCGCGGGCGTGGTGGGCGATGTGCTCGCCGATGAAGCTGGCGATGAAGTAGTAGCTGTGGTCGTAGCCGGGCTGCAGGCGCAGGGTCAGCGGATGGCCGGCGGCATCGCAGGCCTGCTGCAGGCGCTGCGGCTGCAGCTGGGTCTGCAGGAACTCGTCCGCCTCGCCCTGGTCGACCAGCAGCGGCAGACGCTCGTCAGCCATAGCGATCAGCTCGCAGGCATCCCATTGCGCCCAGTCGGCCGGGCTGTCGCCCAGATAGGCATGGAAGGCCTTCTGCCCCCATGGCACGTGGCTGGGCGCGACGATCGGCGAAAACGCCGACACGCTGCGATAGCGCCCGCGGTTGCGCAGCGCGATCACCAGCGCGCCATGGCCGCCCATCGAATGGCCACTGATCGCGCGCGCGTCGGTCACCGCGAAGTTCGCCTCGATCAGCGCCGGCAGCTCCTGCGCCACGTAGTCGTGCATGCGGTAATGCTTCGCCCACGGTGCACGGGTGGCATTGAGGTAGAACCCGGCGCCCTTGCCGATGTCGTAGCCTTCGGCATCGGCCACGTCATCACCGCGCGGGCTGGTATCAGGCGCAACGATGATCACACCGTGTTCGGCGGCGTAGCGCTGTGCGCCGGCCTTGGTGATGAAGTTCTGCTCGGTGCAGGTCAGGCCGCTCAGCCAGTACAGCACCGGCAGCTTCTGTGTTTCCGCCTGCGGTGGCAGGTACACGGCAAACTGCATGTCGCAGCCCAGCGTGGTCGAATGATGGCGGTAGACGTCCTGCCAGCCGCCAAAACAGGCGCGGTGTTCAATGCGTTCCATGGTGCTCTCCTGCGCGGCGCGTCAGCGCACGCGTGCTTCTGGTAGATGCCGACCTTGGTCGGCTTATCCACGCCCGGCGTGGATGCCTTGGTTGATCAGTTCATCCAGCTGTGCCAGCAGGCGCAGCAACGATTCGACGCCAGGCTGGCCGTCCAGGTTGCGATACGCCGCCACCGCCACGTCGCTGCGCGGTGGCCACTGGCCGTCGGCGCGGGCCTCGTAGAGGCGCGGCAGGAATACCTGCGCAAGCCACTGCTCGAACGGCATGCCATCGTCGCTGCCGAAGGCCGAAGTCACCGCACGCGGTGGTCCCACCTCGCCGTCGACCCAGCCCAGCGCACGCAACGCCTGCTCGATCGACACCACCAGAGCCGCGCGCGGGTCTTCCGCACGCGGCCGGCGCAGGGCATCGAACCAGCCCATGACGCGGCTCAGTAGTGGACCACCGAACGGATCGACTTGCCTTCATGCATCAGGTCGAAGGCGTCGTTGATCTTGTCCAGGTCCATGGTGTGGGTGACGAACGGGGCCAGTTCGATATCGCCCTTCATCGCATCCTCGACCATGCCTGGCAGCTGGCTGCGGCCCTTCACGCCGCCGAAGGCGGTGCCCATCCACTTGCGCCCGGTCACCAGCTGGAACGGACGGGTGGAGATCTCCTGGCCCGAACCGGCCACGCCGATCACCACGCTCTGGCCCCAGCCACGGTGCGCGCATTCCAGCGCCGCGCGCATCACGTTGACGTTGCCGATGCACTCGAAGCTGTGGTCCACGCCCCAGGTGGTCATTTCAACGATGACCTGCTGGATCGGCTTGTCGAAATCCTTCGGATTGATGCAGTCGGTGGCACCGAATTCGCGCGCCAGCTCGAACTTGGACGGGTTGGTGTCCACCGCGATGATGCGGCCGGCCTTGGCCTGGCGTGCACCCTGGATCACCGCCAGGCCGATGCCACCGAGGCCGAACACGGCCACGCTGTCGCCTTCCTGCACCTTGGCGGTGTTGTGTACCGCGCCGATGCCGGTGGTGACGCCGCAGCCGAGCAGGCAGACATGTTCCGGGTTGGCGTCCGGGTTGATCTTCGCCAGCGAGACTTCGGCAACGACGGTGTACTCGCTGAAGGTCGAGCAACCCATGTAGTGGTACAGCGGCTCACCGTTGTAGCTGAAGCGGCTGGTGCCATCGGGCATCACACCCTTGCCCTGGGTGGCGCGCACGGCCACGCACAGGTTGGTCTTGCCGCTCTTGCAGAACAGGCACTCGCCGCACTCGGCGGTGTACAGCGGAATCACGTGGTCGCCGGGCTTGACGCTGGTCACGCCCTCGCCGACCTCCACCACGATGCCGGCACCTTCATGGCCCAGCACCACCGGGAACAGGCCTTCCGGGTCATCGCCGGACAGGGTGAACGCATCGGTGTGGCAGACACCGGTATGGGTGATCTTCACCAGCACCTCGCCTGCCTTCGGCGGGGCGACGTCGATCTCGACGATCTTCAGCGGCTGGCCGGGACCAAAGGCGACGGCGGCACGGGACTTCATGGTGGATTCTCCAGAGACAGGCAATGACAGGATGGGCGGCGCCATGTTGCGCCATCGTTTATTTCAGGTACGAGCGGATCAACGCGCTCATGTCGCGCACGCGTTCGGCGCGTTGTTCATCGGAGGCTGCGGGTTGCCCGAACTCCTCGCGCAGATGAGCCTCCATCACCTCGGACATCAGGCCGTTGACCGCGCCACGGATGGCGGCGATCTGCTGCAGCACCGGCCCGCAGTCGGCGCCGGCTTCCAGCGCGCGGTCCAGCGCATCGCACTGGCCGCGGATGCGGCGCACGCGGGCCAGGACCTTTTTCTTCTCTTCGGGGGAGTGCGGCATCGCGGGCCACCTCGGAACTATACTGGGGGACAGTATACAAGCCGAAGTCACGAACTCAATCCTGGCCGGCTCAATCGAACAATCCCTCACCCGCCAACCGGGTCAGCTCATCCACCACGTAGCGCACCTTGGGCCGCAGGTGGCGCGTCGGTGGCCACAGTGCGTGGATATCGATGTGCCGTTGCATGTGCGCATCCAGCACCGACCGCAACGCGCCGGAATCCAGGTGGCGTCGTACCAGTGAAACCGGCATCTGGCAGATACCAAGCCCGGCGATGGCCGCCTCGATCACCGCGTCGCCGTCATTGAGTTGATACGGCGCATTCGGGATGAATGTCCCTTCGTCCTCCTCGCTACCGATCCGCCACCACACCGGTTGCCCGTGGCGGAAGCCAACAATGCTGCGGTGCTGCGCCAGTTCCTCCACCGTGCGCGGCACGCCGTGCGCCTGCAGGTACTCCGGCGATGCGCAGGTGACCAGTCGCTGGCGCCCCAGCCGCCGCGCCACCAGATGCTCGGCCTGGTGCAGCCCGCCGAAGCGGATCAGCAGGTCGATGCCGTCCTCGACGGGATCGACGAAATGATCGGTGAAGGTCATCGTCAACTGCAGGTCCGGGTACTGCCGGCACAGCCGCAACAGCACCGGCAGCACCACCAGGCGCCCGAACGAGGATGGCATGTCGATGCGCAGCCGCCCGCTGGGCAAGCCGGCCGAACCCAGGCAGGCCTCGGCGGCGGAGATTTCTTCCAGCGCCGCCGCGCACGATGCGTAGTACGCCTCGCCATCGGTGGTCAGCGCGATGCGCCGCGTGGTGCGGTGGAACAGGCGCACCCCCAGCCGCGCTTCCAGCCGGGCGATGGCCTTGCCCACCGCCGAGCGCGAGATACCCAGCGCGTCGGCGGCCTCGGTGAAGCTGCCTGAGCGGGCCGTGGTGACGAACGTGACCAGGCCATTCAACGATTCCAGCGGCAGCATCTATCGCGCTCCATTGGGGACAAATAGTCCCGCACCCAGGGAGATCGAAGCGCTTTATGCGCCCGCATGTCAACTCCATCCTGTGTGCATCGCGCCGCTGGCGCCTTCCCCCGCACCGAGATGACCGACATGACCGCCGTCCTGTTCCGCCCCTTCGACCTTGCAGGCACTTCCCTGCGCAACCGCATCGCGATGGCGCCGATGACCCGTGCCCGCAACCCCGGAGCGGTCGCCAACGAACTCACCGCGCAGTACTACCGGCAGCGCGCCAGCGCCGGCCTGATCATCAGCGAAGGCACGCCTGTCTCGCCGCAGGGCCAGGGCTACATCGACGTGCCGGGCATCTGGTCGGCCGAGCAGGTGGCCGGGTGGAAGCGTGTCACCGAGGTGGTGCATGCCGCACAGGGCACGATCTTCGCCCAGCTCTGGCACGTTGGCCGCATGTCGCATTCCTCGCTGCAGCCCGACGGTGGGCAACCGGTCAGCGCCGGTACCCGCCCGGTGGCCAGCGCACCGAAGAACACCTCGTTCGTGTACTTGGACGATGGCAGCCGCGGCCACGCCGATCCCACTCCGGCACGTGCACTGGAGACTGCGGAGATCCCCGGTATCGTCGACGACTTCGTGCGCGGGGCGGACAACGCCATTGCGGCCGGCTTCGACGGCATCGAACTGCATGCCGCCAACGGTTACCTGTTCGAGCAGTTCCTCAACCCGCTCATCAACCAGCGTGATGATCGCTACGGCGGCTCGCTGCCCAATCGTGCGCGCTTGATCCTGGACACCGTCGATGCGATGGCGCAGCGTATCGGTGCGCATCGCATCGGCGTGCGCCTGGCACCGAACAACCTCACCTTCGACATGCCGTTCTACCCCGACAACGAAGCCACCTATCTGTACCTGGCCGAGGAACTGGGCAAGCGTGGGCTGGCCTACGTGCACCTCAACGACAACCTGCAGGCGGGCCGGTCGGTGCTGGGCGAGGCGTTCCTGCGGCAGTTCAGGCAGGCCTACGGTGGCACCGTCATCCTGGCAGGTGGCATGACCCGCGAACGCGCCCTGCAGCTGGTCGAAGCGGGCACCATCGACCTGGCCGCGTTCGGCCAGCCGTTCATCGCCAACCCGGATCTGGTCGAACGCCTGCAGCGCAACATCGCGTTGGCCACGCCCGACCGCAGCACCTATTACGGGGGCGGCGAAGCAGGCTACCTCGACTACCCGGCCGCGGGCTGATCCCCCACGGGGCCCGCACGGGGTCGGATCCCTTTCCAACGGAAAGGGCTCTGCCCCCTGTTCGGCGAACAAGGCGTCAGAGCCACGCTGCGCGCGGATCCGACCCCGGCCTTCAGGCGTCCTCGCGCACGTAGGCGAACGACTCGTCCAACCGCTCGAAGCCGATCACCTCAGCGACGATGGCCTGTGCATCCTCGTCGCTGATGTTTCCTTCAGCGATATCGTCAACGCGGGCGAACAGCCGCTGCAGGGCTGCGTACTGGTCATCGCGCAGGAACGGCTGGTGGCTCTGCAGCCAGCGCCGCAGGTTGCTGGCCAGCTCGCCGTGCGACAGCAGCGTGTACGGCCCCTGGTAGTCAGCAACGGCTTCGACCATCTTGCGGAACAGGAAATCCTGATAGCTGGCGGCCAGCACATCGGCACGATCATCGTCATGCCACACCAGCACGACGGGGGACTCGGCAAAGCCGGGCGCGTTGCTCCAGAAGCAGTAGCTGTCGCCGCCGCCGGTCCGCGCGAAGGGCAGCAACTGCAGGTCAGTGCGCAGGGGATTGTAATGATCCTCCGCAGTCAGCTCCTGCCACGCCTCGAGCAGTTCATCGTGTTCCAACGGCTCATAGTCCTGGGCGTACAGCAGCACCGGCGGTTCTGCCTGCAGCGCCGGGAATACCACCTCGGACCATTCCGGATGGGTAGCACCCCAGCTCAACCGACCCGCTGCATGCAACTGCTTGAACAGGGGCGGGAAGGTCTGGCCCGTGGCCTGTTCGATGCCGGATAGCGCGCTCATGGATGTCCTTGTCGATGGAGACCGCCCAGCTTGCCCGAATCCGCGCAGGAGATGAACCGGCCGCAGCACGCGGCAGGACTAGACTGCGACCACCGGATGCCGCCCATCGCTGCCATGAACGCCACTGCCCACAGCTTCATCGTCAACCTCGACGTCCCCGACCTGGCCGCCGCCGAAGACTTCTACATCCGGGCCTTCGGCCTGCGCATCGGCCGCCGTCTCGGCCCGGGCGCCGTGGAGCTGCTCGGTGGGCCAACGCCGCTCTACCTGCTGCACAACGAGGCCGGCAGCGCCGCCACCGAAGACGGCGACGTGCGCGACTACGAGCGCCATTGGACGCCGCTGCACCTGGATTGGGTGGTGGATGACATCGAAGCCGCGCTGGTACGTGCAGTCGCAGCCGGAGCGACGCTCGAGCAATCCGTGCGCGAGCGCCGCTGGGGACGCATCGCCGTGCTGGCCGATCCGTTCGGCCACGGCTTCTGCCTGATCCAGTTCAGCGGCGAAGGCTACGACGCACTGGTCGAATGACCGCTGCACCGCTCACCACGGCAACGGCACCGCTTCGCCGTTGGCGCGCTCGCCGTAGTACAGCGACGGCAGCAGGCGCGAGAGGAAACTGAACTCCGTGTAGCAGTGCTTGAGCAGGCCCAGCCCGACCGCATCGCCGGCATCACGGTGCGGATCGGTGCTGTCCAGGCCGAGCACGAAGCGGCTGCGCAGCACACAGCCAAACGGCGTATCGCGTGCGACGTGCAGCATCTGCCCGTCGCAGGGGTCAGCATTTGCATCCAGACGGACCTGGTCGCCGAAGCCGATTCGCGCGGCGATCACCGCCGATACATCGCCTGCATCCTGTGCCGCCTGCAGGCGCTCGGGCACCAGCAACGTGCGCGGGTCATGGAACTTCAGGCGCGCCGCCACCGGCGGAATGTCGGCCAGCGATTCCACCGCATGGATGCTGGCGCCGTGGTAGCTGCGCCCGCGCTGCCAGGCCGCGTCCCAGCCGCGATGCTCGGCATGATCGACCGGATGCCACCAGCGGATGTGCTGGGTGGTCTCGAAGAAGGTGAACCACCAGTCGAGCATGCGGCCCTTGCAGCCGTGCAGATCGGTGCGCACCGCCACCAGCAGGGTGCCGTCTTCGCGGCGCTGGATGCCGGTCTCCAGGTGCATCGGCGCCGGGTCCAGCAGATCGTGGTGGTCCAGCCAGGCGCGTGCGTTCACAGCGGTATCCATCGGGGGCTCCTGCGGTGTTGGGAGCCCCGACAATACGGAAACGGTCTTCGTTTCTCAATTGTCCGGATGCGGTAAGATGGGCGCAATGAACAGCACCACCGTGCCCGAGCCCACATCACCGACCCGCCGCCGCGGCCGCCCTGCGCGGCCGGAAGCCGAAGTCCGCCACGCCGTGCTGCAGGCCACGCTGGAACTGCTGCTGGCGCAGGGCTACGAGGCCACCACCATCGAAGCGGTGGCGGCGCACGCCGGGGTGGCGAAGAAGACCGTCTACCGCCACGCCAGCAACCGCGAGGAACTGGTTGGGTTGGCGGTGCGTGAGTGGACCGACGGCTTCGCGCCACAACTGCAGCGCGATGCGCGCAATGCCCAAGAGGTCGTGCCGTTGCTGCAGGACATCCTGCACGCGGTGTGCGCGCAGGCGCTGTCGGCGCAGGCGGTGCAGGTATTCCGCCTGCTGGCCACCGACTTTCCCGGCAAGGACGCGCTGCTGCAGGCCTATCTGGACAATGGCATCGAACGCGGCCGTGCGCTGCTGGCCGACTGGCTGGCGCGCCAGCAACAGCGTGGGCTGCTGCGCGAGGGAGATCCTGTTCGCATGGCGCGATTGCTGCTGGCGATGGCCGTGGCCGAGCCGCTGCGCGAACGCGTGATCGGTGTGGTGGCCGAGGATGCGCCGGTGGACGTGCACCTGCGCGACTGCGTGGCGTTCTTGGCGCCGGTGTTGCAGGCGCCGTAAGGTTGCCCCATCCACGCGTGGCGTGGATCTACCGGCCGATCCCGATTCGTTGGTCGGCAATGGCCTGCCCCGGTGGGTGCCGACCGTTGGTCGGCACTCCTGCAGCAACTCACTCGCGCAGCATGTCCACGAACGCGCGCAACGCACCGGGCATCTGCCGCTGCTTCGGGTAGTACAGCGCGAAGCCGGCGAACGGTTCGCTCCAGTCTTCCAGCACTGCCACCATCTGGCCGGATTCGATATACGGCCGCGCCGTGTCTTCCAGCACGTAGGCCAGGCCGATGCCATCGAGTACCGCTCTGACCACGGTGCCCTGCTCGCACAGCGTCAGCCGCCCCGGCACATCGATCTCCAGCGCCTGCCCACCGCGCTCGAACTGCCACTTGTACAGATGCCCGCTGGCGAAGCGGAAGCGGATGCATTCGTGTGTGGCCAGGTCGCGCGGATGCTGTGGCGCCGGGCGCCGCCGCAGGTAGTCCGGCGAGCCGACAATCAAGCCACGCAGCGGTGGGCCCATCGGCACCGCCACCATGTCCTCGGGTACGAACTCGTGCAGGCGCACGCCGGCGTCGTAGCCTTCGGCAACGATATCGACCAGGCCATCGTTCTCGGTCAGCTCCACCCGCACGTCGGGATGGGCGTGCAGGAAGCGCGCCAGCCGTGGCCCCAACTGGGTCGGCACTGCGGCGCGGGTAGCATTGATACGCAGCAGGCCCGCCGGCGCGGCGCGGAACTGGTTCATCTCCTCCAGCGCGTCATTCACCTGGCCCAGCGCGGGCTGCAGGCGTTCCAGCAGGCGCTGCCCGGCCTCGGTCAGGGCCACGCTGCGGGTGGTGCGATGGAACAGGCCCACGCCCAACCGTTCCTCCAGCGCGCGGATCGCATAACTCACCGCCGAGGTCGACAGCGCCAGCTCGGCGCCGGCACGGCGGAAGCTGCGGTGACGGGCGACCGCCGCGAACGCGGCCAGGTGGGTGAGATTGTCAGTGGCCATGATTGTGCAGTTTCACTTGATGAATCATGCCGATATCCGTGCTTCTTGCGGCTGGGTACGGGGCGTATTGTAAAACGCCTTTCGACAAACCCTGCCAAGGATTCCCCATGTCCCTCGCCCGTGGTTACGCCGCCCATTCCCATACCGACCCGCTGGTGCCCTTCGAGTTCGAACGCCGCGCGGTCGGCCCGGACGATGTGCGCATCGAGATCCTCTACAGCGGCATCTGCCACTCCGACCTGCACCAGGCCCGCGACGACTGGGGTGGCTCGATCTACCCGATGGTGCCGGGCCACGAGATCATCGGCCGTGTGACCGAGGTCGGCAGCAACGTCACCCGCTTCAAGGTCGGCGACCACGCCGGCGTCGGCTGCATGGTCGACTCCTGCCGCCACTGCGATGCCTGCGAGCACGACCTGGAGCAGTACTGCGCAGAGGGCGCGACCTGGACCTACAACGGCCGTGAACGCGAAAGCGGCGCGCCGACCTACGGCGGCTATTCCGACCACGTGGTGGTCGAACAGCGCTTCGTGGTGAAGGTGTCAGACACCCTCGACCTGAAGGCCGCCGCCCCGCTGCTGTGCGCCGGCATCACCACCTGGTCGCCGCTGCGCCACTGGAAGGTCGGCCCGGGCCAGAAGGTCGGCGTGATCGGCCTCGGTGGCCTCGGCCACATGGGCGTGAAGTTCGCCAAGGCACTCGGCGCGCACGTGGTGATGATCACCACCACGCCGGAAAAGGGTGCCGACGCCAAGCGCCTGGGCGCCGATGAGGTGCTGGTCTCGCGCGATGCCGCGCAGATGAAGGCGCACGCGGGCAGCTTCGACTTCCTGCTCAACACCATCCCTGTTGGCCATGACACCAACCCGTACATGGGCCTGCTCAAGCGTGAAGCCACCATGTGCCTGGTCGGCGTGCTGACCGAACTGGACCCGCCGTTGACCGGTGGCAGCGTGATCTTCGGCCGCAAGCACCTGACCGGCTCGGCGATTGGCGGCATGGCTGAAACCCAGGAAATGATGGACTTCTGTGCCGAGCACGGCATCGTCAGCGATGTGGAGATGATCGACATCAAGAACGTCAACGAAGCCTGGGAACGCATGGCGAAGAACGATGTACGCTACCGCTTCGTGATCGACATGGCGACGATGAAGGAAGCCGCCTGATCCAACGCAGATGTGGAAATGAAAAACCCCGGCAATGCCGGGGTTTTTCTTCTGGTAGTGCCGGCCGCTGGCCGGCACCCCCGCATGGCGATCAGTACGCGAATTCGCGGAACACCGGATCGACGTCGCCGTGCCAGCGGCCATGGAACAGCGCCAGCTTGCGCTCGGCCGGGGTCAGCCCGGATTCGACGATCTCCTGCAGCACGTCCAGGAACTTGCTCTCGTCCTGGCCGTCGGCATTGCGCGCCGCGCGGCGCTTGAGGCCTTCGACGGAAATCCTCACGGCTTCGCGGGCCAGGTCGCGCACCGTGCCATTGCGGAACGGCAGGCTCATCGCATGCTTCGGCACGCCGTCGCGCAGTGCATGGCGCTCGGCCAGGGTGAAGTCACGCACCAGGTCCCACGCAGCGTCCAGCGCAGCGTCGTCGTACAGCAGGCCGACCCAGAACGCCGGCAGCGCACACAGGCGGCTCCACGGACCACCATCGGCGCCGCGCATTTCCAGGTACTTCTTCAGGCGCACTTCCGGGAACGCGGTGGTCATGTGGTCCGACCAGTCGCGCAGCGTCGGCAACGCGCCCGGCAGCACCGGCAGCTTGCCCTGCAGGAAGTCGCGGAAACTCTGCCCGCTGGCGTCGTGGTAGATGCCATCGCGGTAGGAGAAGTACATCGGCACGTCGAGCAGGTAATCGACATAGCGCTCGTAACCGAAGCCACCCTCGAACACGAAGTCGAGCATGCCGGTGCGGTCAGCGTCGGTGTCGGTCCAGATGTGCGAGCGGTAGCTCAGGTAGCCGTTGGGCTTGCCTTCGGTGAACGGCGAATCGGCGAACAGCGCGGTGGCGATCGGCTGCAGCGCCAGCGATACGCGGAACTTCTTCACCATGTCCGCTTCGGTGGCGTAGTCCAGGTTCACCTGTACCGTGCAGGTGCGGGTCATCATGTCCAGGCCGAGCGAACCGACCTTGGGCATGTACGAACGCATGATCTTGTAGCGGCCCTTGGGCATCCAGGGCATCTCGTCGCGCTTCCACTTCGGCTGGAAGCCCATGCCGAGGAAACCCAGCTGCAGTTCGCCGGCCACCTGTGCCACTTCGTTGAGGTGGGTGCCGGTCTCCACGCAGGTCTGGTGGATGGTCTCCAGCGCCGCGCCGGACAGTTCCAGCTGACCGGCCGGTTCCAGCGTCACCGAGGCGCCATCGCGCAGCAGGGCGATCGTGTTGCCGTTCTCCTGCACCGGCTCCCAGCCGAAGCGGACCAAGCCGTTGAGCAGCGCTTCGATGCCGCGCTCGCCTTCGAAGGTCGGCGGGCGCAGGTCATCCAGGCGGAACCCGAACTTCTCGTGCTCGGTGCCGATGCGCCACTGCGCGCGGGGCTTCTCGCCGGAGGCGATCACCTCCACCAGCTGCGAGCGGTCGGTAATGGGGGTATCGGCGACGTGGCTGGGGCTCGACAAGGGAAAGGCTCGCTGGACGGTGGCGGGGGATGTGGGGCTCGCGGCCTTCCATCGCAAGGGCGCACTATAGCGTGGCACCCCGTTGCGTCATGCGACGGTGACGGGTTTCAGCATCCTACCGACGCCCTCTTGACCCTCGTACACTCAGAGCCATGAGCCGCCATTCACGACACCCCGAACTGCATCGCTCCGAGCGCGTCGGCTGGCTGCGAGCCGCCGTGCTGGGCGCCAACGATGGCATCGTCTCGGTGGCTGGCCTGGTGGTCGGCGTGGCCGCCAGCGGCGCCTCGGCTGCGACCATCCTGGCCACCGGCGTGGCAGGTACCGTGGCCGGCGCGATGTCGATGGCGGCGGGCGAATATGTCTCGGTGCAGACCCAGGCCGACACCGAAGAGGCCGATCTGGCAATGGAAAAGCGCGAGCTGCGCGACGATCCGCACAGCGAATTGGAGGAGCTGGCCGCGATCTACCGCCACCGCGGCCTGGAGCCTGCGCTGGCGCGGCAGGTGGCCGAACAGCTCACCGCCCACGATGCGCTGGGTGCCCACGCCCGCGACGAACTGGGCATCACCGATACCCTGCGCGCCCGCCCGCTGCAGGCAGCGCTGGCCTCGGCCGGTGCGTTCACCTGCGGTGCGGCGCTGCCAGTGCTGACCGCCCTGCTGGCGCCGGTCGACAAGGTCGCACTGATGACCACGGCCAGTACCCTGCTTGGCCTGTGCCTGACCGGCGCGGTGGCAGCCCAGGCCGGCGGCGCCCCGCCGGTACGCGGCGCAATGCGGGTGATGTTCTGGGGTGCACTGGCAATGGCCGCCGCTGCAGGCGTCGGTCGCCTGTTCGGCGCCCAGGTGACATGACCGGCATGCTGCCGCCAGTTACCGCACTGCTGGCCGAGATGGCCAGCCTGGCCGGCTGCGCACGCGCCGAAGGTTATGCGTGCATCACCGCTCGGCGCGAACATGGCGCCAGCTCGGTGGAGATTCCGCAACCGCAGTTCGCGATCCTGCTGGAAGGCCGCAAGCAGGTGCGTACCGCGCACCAGTCGCTGGAGTTCATCCCCGGCGACATCCTGCTGCTGACCCAGCGCTGCCGCATCGATGTGGTCAACACCCCCGACCCACGCAGTGGCCGCTACCTCAGTGCCATCGTGCCGCTGTGTGCCGAAGTGCTGGCGGCCGCACGCACGCTGTGGAGCGAGGAGCTTCCCGCGCCAGGCCAGGCGATGGCGCGACTGCCGTTGATCGATCATGGCGCGGTGCTGCGCCAGTGGCGGCAATCGCTGCAGGACGGTCGTTACAGCGAAGCGCGGCTGGCCCTGGCCTCGCTGGTACTGACCTTGTGCCGGCAGGGCCACGGCAACCTGCTGCTGCCGCAGGCACCGAGCCTGGGCGAACAGATCCGCGACCGCATCGCCGCCGAACCGGCCCGCGACTGGCAATCGCGCGATGTGGAAGAACAGTTCGCGTTGAGCGGCGCGACACTGCGCCGCCGTCTTGCCGCCGAAGACACCAGCCTGCGCCAGCTGCTCACCGAGGCGCGGCTGGCGCATGGCATGCAGCTGCTCTACACCACGGACCTGCCGTTGAAGACCGTGGCAGCGCGCGCGGGCTACCGGTCTGCGGCGAGTTTCAGCAAGCGCTTCGCCGAGCAGTACGGACTGGCTCCCACAGACATTTGAGGGGGTTCGGCAGGGCTGCGCCCTGCACCCGCCGAAGCGAGAGCAAGAGCCGGAGCAACAGCAACAGCAACAGCAACAGCGACAGCGTGCATTCCGTGGGATGGCGGGGCGGTGTGGGTGGGCAGGACACGCCGTAAACCCGTCCCTGGGGGCTCGATGGCGCCATCCATGGCGCCAACGGTCCTGCCCACCCACACCGCCCCGCCTTCGACAGGTTCACTCGGCTGTTGGCAACTGCGGCTTTGTTCCGCGCGGCTGTTGGTAGGTGTCGACCTTGGTCGACACATCTGTCAGATATCGAATGAAACTCTGGGGTCAGATCCGTTTTCCTGCGGAAAACGGATCTGACCCCACGAGCTGACAGATCTCGGAGATCTGTCGAAGGCGGGGCGGGTCCGGTTGCGGGAGTGTCCGCGGCATGGATGCCGCGGCCAAGCCCCCATGGGTGAGGGCGCTTTGCTTGCGAAGCACTGCTTCGCAAGCGCCCGAACGCCCAGCCGCCAGCGACTGGGCCGGACCGCGGAGCGGGGTTTACGGCGTCTCCCGCAACCGGACCCACCCCGCCATCCCACGGATAGCCCGCTGTCGCTGTTGCTGTTGCTTCGGCCGTTGCCCTGGCTCGTAGCGGGTGCAGGGCGCAGCCCTGCAGACAACACCCCTTCCCTGAGCATTCCGCGCAGTGGTTTGAGCGCCGTGCACACACCGGCCACGGCACTCTGGGCACAACGGAACCGCCCGTCATCCACCGAGAACCGCCATGACCCTGCGTCCCCTGCCGCTGCGCGGCGCCCTGCTGCTGGCCCTGTCGTCCCTGCCGCTGGTCGCGCTGGCCGAGGCCACTTCGCCCGCCCCCACCCAGCAGGTCCCTGGTGTCTATCACCAGCGCATCGGTGCGCTGCAGGTCACCGCCCTGTTCGACGGCGTGGTCGCGCTCGGCCGGCAGGAAGTGGTGGACGTGCCGCCGACGCTGGTCAGCCGCCTGCTGGAAGGCCGTTACGTGCCGGAAGACAAGAAGGGCCTGCAGACCGCGATCAATGCGTTCCTGATCCGCCAGGGCAACCACCTGACCCTGGTCGACACCGGCACCGCGCAGTGCTTCGGCCCCGGCCTGGGCCAGGTGCTGGGCAATCTGCGCGCCTCCGGCGTGGACCCGGCCGAGGTGGATGAGGTGCTGCTGACCCACGCCCATCCGGACCACCTGTGCGGCGTACTCGACGCGCAGGGCAAGCCGGCCTATCCCAATGCCACGGTGTGGCTGTCCAAGGCGGATGCCGATTACTGGCTCAACCCAGCCAGCGAGGCCACCGCGCCGACGGGCGTGCGCTTCGCCTTCCCGCTGGCACGCAATGCGGTCGCGCCATACCAGGCCAGCGGCCACCTGCGCACCTTCAGCCCCGGCGACGCCCTGCCCGGCGGCGCGGTGGCGATGGACACCCATGGCCATACGCCCGGCCATGTCTCTTACCGGTTCGACAGCCAGGGCCAGTCACTGCTGGTATGGGGTGATGTGCTGCACTTCCATGCGGTGCAGTTCGCGCACCCGGAGGCGGCATTCGAGGCCGATTCGGACCGCACAGCGGCCATCGCCAGCCGTCGCGGGCTGCTGCAGCAGGCCACCGCCAACGGCTGGTGGGTAGCCGGTGCGCACCTGCCCTTCCCAGGCCTGGGCCATGTGCGTGGCGAGGGCAAGGCCTATGCGTGGGTGCCGGCGGAGTATTCGCCGTTGTGAGGGTGTGCCGACCAAGGTCGGCACCCACCGATCGGGTAGCGCCCGGCTGCCAGCCGGGCGACCGGAAATGCCTTACTCCAGCCCCAGCCAGCCGCCGATCACGCCGCGGGCTTCGTCCACGCCGGTACGGTCTTCGCCGGAGAACACCTGCACGCTGACGCTGTCGCCGTAGGCCGATTGCAGTTCCTTGCGCACCTTCTGCAGGGACTGCATCTGCTGGCTGCGGCTGAGCTTGTCGGCCTTGGTCAGCAGGGCGTGCGCCGGCAGGCCGCGCTGCACGGCGTAGGACAGCATCTGCCGGTCGTAGTCCTTCAGCGGATGGCGGATGTCCATCACCACCACCAGCCCCTTCAGGGCTTCGCGGGTGCGGAAATACTTGTCGATGAAGGCCTGCCAGTGCGCCTGCAGGTCCAGCGGCACCTTTGCATAGCCATAACCTGGCAGGTCGACCAGATGCGCTTCCGGGGTGACCTGGAAGAACACCAGCTGCTGGGTACGGCCAGGGGTCTTGGAGACACGGGCCAGGGCGTTCTGGCGGGTCAGCGCGTTGAGCGCACTGGACTTGCCGGCGTTGGAGCGGCCGGCGAAGGCCACTTCGGCCCCTTCGTCGGGCGGCAGCTGCCGCACGTTGTGGGCCGAAAGGTGGTAACGGGCGCGTTCGATGAGCAATGACATGTGCCTAGGATCGCATGTTGCGGCGCCGCGCGCCCGTGCCGGCGGCCTCTGCGGGCATTTTGCTGCACTGCTGCGTTGACCGTGCGCGGAAACGGCGTTGATAATCCGGGCGATGCCGGCGGCCACCGCCCGGCCCGGTCCATACGGAGCTTCAGCATGCGCCACGCTCGCGTTCTTGCCGTATCCGCCCTTGCCACTGCTGTAGTCGTTGCCGCTGCTGCGTTCGCGCAGACCACGTTGACCCCGCTGCCCGACAACGGGCCGATCAACACCGCCTCGCTGGAGGTGGATTTCAGCAAGACCCACTGGGGCGATGCCAAGGCCGGCCAGACCAAGGCCTCGGCCTGCGCGGCCTGCCATGGCGCCGACGGCAATTCCACGGTGGAGATGTACCCGTCCATCGCCGGCCAGAGCGAACGCTACGTCGCCCAGCAGATGGCCCTGATCGCCAATGGGCAGCGCAGTTCCGGCGCGGCGGTGGCGATGGTGCCGTTCGTGCAGAACCTCACCCCGCAGGACATGCGCGATATCGGCGCGTTCTTCGCCACGCAGAAGGCCACCGCCGGCATCGCCGATGACACGGCAGTCGCTGACGGCCCTTACAAGGGCATGAAGTTCTACGAGATCGGCCAGCAGCTGTACCGTGGCGGCGACGCCAAGCGCGGCCTGCCGGCCTGCATGGCGTGCCACGGCCCCAGCGGTGCCGGTAATCCGGGTCCGGCCTATCCGCACATCGGTGGTCAGCACGCCAGCTATGTCGCGCGCCGCCTGCAGGAATACCAGGCCGGCCAGACCAACGAGACCGACAAGGCCCACTTCCAGATCATGGCGACCGTCGCGCAGAAGCTGAGCGAGCAGGAGGTGCAGGCGCTGTCGAGCTACCTGCAGGGCCTGCACAACAAGGCCGACGATGTGGCCACTGCCCCCCCGTCGGCGCAACCGGCTGCCGCCCCCTGACCACCACTGGTCGGCCCGGGCCGCCACCACGGCCCGCGCCTGCGGTATGTTTCCTTCACGCCGGCGACCGCGCCGGCGTTGCTTTTTTCAACGGAGATGCGTGTCGATGAGGTTGATTTCCCGCCTGCTGTTGTCCGTGCTGGTGCTGCTGCCGCTGGCAGCCTGCGCCGCTACCCCCGCCAATGCCCCGCTGGTCGAGGGCAAAGACTACGAGCGCATCGCCCAGCCGGGCCCGTTCCAGCCGCTGGCCGGCAAGATCGAGGTGGTCGAGGTCTTCGGCTACACCTGCCCGCATTGCGCCCACTTCGAACCGCAGCTGGAAGCCTGGGCGGCCAAGCTGCCGGCCGACGTGCGCTTCACCCCGGTCCCGGCTGCCTTCGGTGGCGCCTGGGATGCCTGGGCACTGGCCTACTACGCCGCCGACGAGGTCGGCGTGGCCAAGCGCAGCCACGCTGCCGTGTTCAAGGCCCTGCACGAGCAGGGATCGCTGCCGATGCAGAACGTCTCGGCCGATGAGCTCGCCACCTTCTACAAGGCGTATGGCGTGACCCCGGACCGTTACCTCCAGGCCCTGCGCGGCGACGCCGTACAGAAGAAGGTCGATGCCGCGCGCGCGTTCGCCCAGCGCACCAGGATCCCGGGGACCCCGGCGCTGATCATCAACGGCCAGTACCTGGTGCGTGGTAACAGCTTCGACGACCAGCTGCGCATCGCCTCGGCGCTGATCGCCCAGGCCCGCGCTGCCCGCGGCCGCTGAACCAACACCCACCACCGACACGGCGCTGTCGCCGCCGCATGTCATCATTTCCCTCTGGCCGGCGCCTGGCGCCGGCCCCACCATTCCAGATGCTGGAGACGTTTCCATGAAGATCCGTTACGCCCTCGCCCTCGCAGCGCTGCTGCCGATCCTGGCTGCCTGCAAGGCTGATGACGGCAGCACCAACACCACCGCGGCCCCGGCCGAACCGGCTGCAGCCCCGGCAGCCACCACCGAACCGGCTGCTGCGCCGGCGGCGGGCAGCGAAGGCGCCGCGCCGGCTGCCGCTGAAGGCGAGAAAGCCCCGGCCGAAGCGGCTCCGGCCACCGCACCGGCCCCGACCACCGCCGCACTGACCGGCCCGGCCCCGGTGGAAGGTGCCGACTACCAGGTGATCCCGAACGGCCAGCCGTTCCAGCCGGCCACCGGCAAGATCGAAGTGACCGAGATCTTCGGCTACGTCTGCCCGGCCTGCGCCGCATTCCAGCCGCTGGTCGGCCCGTGGAAGGCCGGCCTGCCGAGCGACGTGAACTTCGTCTACGTGCCGGCCATGTTCGGCGGCACCTGGGATGACTACGCCCGTGCCTTCTACGCCGCGCAGACCCTGGGCGTGCAGGAGAAGACCCACGAAGCGCTGTACGCCGCCATCCACTCGCAGAAGACCCTGAAGGGCGAGCGCGGCCGTGATTCGGTGGAAGACATCGCCAAGTTCTACGGTGCCTACGGCGTGGATCCGAAGCAGTTCGCCGCCACCA
Source organism: Stenotrophomonas sp. I18B00994 (assembly GCF_014145825.1). Taxonomy (NCBI): domain Bacteria; kingdom Pseudomonadati; phylum Pseudomonadota; class Gammaproteobacteria; order Lysobacterales; family Lysobacteraceae; genus Stenotrophomonas; species Stenotrophomonas sp. I18B00994. Next base: position 121,886 of record NZ_JACIUW010000011.1, read on the forward strand.
TGGGCAGCTTCGCGGTGAATGCCAAGACCAACTCGGCCAAGCAGTTCGCGCAGCGCAGCCAGATCAGCGGCACCCCGTCGATCATCGTCAACGGCAAGTACCTGGTGAAGGGCAAGAGCTTCCCGGACATGCTGCGCATCGCCGACCACCTGATCGCCCGCGAACGCGGTGCGGCCCAGGCTCACTGATCCAAGAGAAGCGTTTCCCGGCCGTGAATTCCCCCCGTACACGGACCCTGCGCTTGCTGACGGCCAACATCCAGGCCGGCTCAAGTACCCGCCGCTACAGCGACTATGTGACCCGCAGCTGGTCACATGCGCTGCCGGCGGGTCGCAAGCGCAGCAGTCTTGACGCGATCGCCACCTTGGCGCGCGACCATGACATCGTCGGCCTGCAGGAGGCCGACCCGGGCAGCCTGCGCTCGGGCTTCACCAACCAGACCCACTATTTGGCCCAGCGCGCCGGCTTCAATTACTGGAGCCACCAGCCGAACCGGCGCATGGGTGGGGTCGCCTCCAGCGCCAACGGCCTGTTGAGCAAACTGGAACCGGTTGAAGTGCAGGATCACGCCCTGCCCGGCCGCATCGGCGGGCGCGGCGTGCTGCTGGCCAAGTTCGGCGATGGTGCTGATGGCCTGGCGGTGGCGGTGGCCCATCTGTCGCTGGGCGCGGGCTCGCGGATGTCGCAGCTGGGCTTCATCGCCGAGCTGCTGTCCGACCACCCGAACGCGGTGTTGATGGGTGACTTCAACTGCCTGGCCGAACGCCCGGAAATGCAGGTGCTGTACCAGAAGACCCGGCTGCAGCCCCCGGGCCGCATCGTGCCAACCTTCCCCAGCTGGCGCCCCGACCGCGCCATCGACCACATCCTGGTCAGCAGTGGCCTGCAGACTCGTACCGTGGAAGCCGTACCAGCCGCGTTCTCCGATCACCTCGCCCTGGCGATGCAGATCGACGTCCCGGCCGACGCCCTGCGCTGACTCGCCGTTACGGTAGGTGCGGACCGTTGGTCCGCACGCTCTGCGCCGGGCGCCGCCCGGCGCCCCCTAAATCGGGGCATAAACGACTTAATCCCCTCCGTCCCCTTTTTTTCAGGCGGTGACGGGTACCTTCAACCGCCGCGCGGTCATCGTGCTGCCCACCGAGGCCAACACCGTGCAGCCGATCGCCAGCCACTGCAGCCCGTGCAGGTGCTCGTGCAGCAACAGCATCGCCCACAGCGCGGCCACCGCCGGCTCCATGCTGATCAGGATGCCGAAGGTCTCCTTCGGCAGGCGCTTGAGCGCCATCATTTCCAGCGACATCGGGATCGCGCTGGACACCAGTGCCACCAGCAGGCCGGCCGCCAGGATCTTCGGATCGAGCAGCGCGGCACCGGCATGCACCACGCCCACCGGTACCACCACCAGCGAGGCCGCCAGCAGCCCCAGCGAGACCGAGTGCCCGGCATGCAGATGACCGGCACGCTTGCCGAACACGATGTACAGGCCCCAGCAGGCCGCAGCGCCCATCGCGTACAGCACACCGGCCGGGTCCAGCGCGGGGCCACCGCCGATCGGCAGGAGCAACAGCAGCCCCACCGCCGCGCAGCCTACCCAGAGGAAATCGATCGGGCGTCGTGATGACAGCATCGCCACCGTCAGCGGCCCGGTGAACTCGATGGCCACCGCGATGCCGAAGGGAATGGTGCGCAGGGCCATGTAGAACAGCAGGTTCATCAGCCCCAGAGTGAGCCCGTAGCGCAGGATGGTGATCGCATCCACGCGGCTGGTCTTCCAGCGCCATGGCCGCCAGAACAGCAGCAGCAACAGCGCTGAAAAGCCCACGCGCAGCGCGCTGGTGCCCTGCGCACCGATCAGCGGTAACAGGTGTTTTGCGTAGGAAGTGCCGATGGCCAGCGAGGTGACCGAGCCGAGCACCGCCAGCGCCGGCAACATCGGCGCAAGTCGTGAGGTCTGCATCCGCAAAGTCTATTGCGTCGGCGCCGAGCACTTGGCTCAATTGACAGCCTGTTCGTGCAACTTCTGCTCGCCATGGCCATCGCTCCCGTGCTCGACAGTTTCGACCGCGCCATCCTCGACCTCCTGCAGCGGGACAACACCCTGCCGCAGCGCGAAATCGCCGAGTCCGTGCACCTGTCCACCCCGGCCGTGCAACGGCGCATCAAGCGCCTGCAGGACAGTGGCGTGATCGCGGCCAACGTGGCGGTGGTCGCCGCAGCCAAGATCGGTCGGCCGCTGACCATCATCGTCGAGGTGCGCGTGGTCAGCGAGCAGTGCGACCGCGTGGCGCCGTTCAGGCGCCGCGTGCAGGACGACCCTGCGGTGCAGCAGTGCTACTCCATCACCGGCGATGGCGATTTCCTGCTGCTGCTTTCGGCGGCGTCGATGGAAGAGTACGAGGCCATCACCGAGCGGTTGTTCGGCGGCGATGACAACATCGAGCGCTTCCGCACCTCGGTGGCGCTGGGCACGTTGAAGCGGAGTTTCGAGGTCCCGCTGGCACCGGTTCTGTAGCGTCGAGCCATGAATACACCGTCCTCCCACGCCCACCGCCTTCGCCGCTGGTTGCTGCGTGGCCTGTGGCTGGCCATTGCGCTCGTCGCGGCGATGACGCTGTGGAACAGCCCATGGGCGGTCGCACCGAAGATGCTGTGGGCGCTCTCGCGGATGCCGCCGGCCACGCAACTACCGGTGCCGGTGGACGGCGTGCGGCCACGCCAGATCGCCGATACCTTCGGCGCGCCACGTGGCCGTGACCGCTCCCACGCCGGCATCGACATCTTCGCCAAACGCGGCACCCCAGTGCGCAGCGCCACGGCCGGTGTCGTCGCGGATGTCAGCGAACGCGGGCTCGGCGGGCGTCAGGTCTGGGTGATCGGGCCTGGGCGCGAACGCTACTACTACGCGCATCTGGAGGACTGGGCCGACGGCCTGGCACGCGGCCAGGTGGTGCAACCCGGCGATCTGCTCGGCCATGTCGGCGACAGCGGCAACGCCAAGGGCACGCCGCCGCACCTGCACTGGGGCGTCTACGGCACCGACGGCGCGCGCGACCCGCTGCCATTGCTGCGCTGACTGCCACTGCGCACCCGCAGACCGATCTGTTCAAGGTTTGTAAATAGGAATAGTTCGTATTACCATTTCTTTCGTTTCCGGTGGTGCCAGGACGGCCTGCCCGTCCGTTTCCCACCCGTAGCGCCTCGCCTCTGGATGCCGGCCGGGCGCGCGTGCTCGTCCAGGACCCCCATGACCCGTTCCGTCTTCCGTACGCCGCAGCCACAACGGCTGTCCGTTGCCGTGCTCGCCGTTCTCTGCGCCGTGGCCCCGGCCGCCTTCGCCGAAACCGCCGCCGATCCGACCAACCTCGACAAGGTGGTGGTGAAGGGTGAACGCGCCGAAGGCTATTCGGTGCGCCGCACCTCGGCCGGTACCCGCTTCGACCTGGCCCCGCGCGAGATCCCGCAGTCGATCAGCATCATCAGCCACCAGCGCATCGAAGATCAGAACCTGGACGACATCATCGACGTGCTGGCCAACACCACCGGCGTGACCAGCACCCAGTCCGACAGCGAACGCACCGAGTTCTACGCGCGCGGTTTCTACATCGATGCCTACCAGTTCGATGGCCTGCCGACGCAGATGGTGCAGAACTGGAGCTACGGTGATTCCGGCCTGGACCTGGCGCTGTACGACCGCGTGGAAGTGGTGCGTGGTGCCACCGGCCTGCTCAGTGGTGCCGGCAATCCGTCCGCGTCGGTGAACCTGATCCGCAAGCATGCCGACAGCGCCGAACTGAACGGCAGCGTCTCGGTGAACGTCGGCAACTGGGGCCGCACCCGCACCACCGTGGACGTGGGCAGTGCGCTGAACGCCAGCGGCACCGTGCGCGGCCGCGTGATCGGCAGCTACCTGGACACCGACGGCCAGATGGATCGCTACAACCAGCGCAAGACGCTGGGCTATGCGGTCATCGACGCCGACCTGACCCCGGACACCCAGCTGAGCGTGGGCTACGACTACCAGCAGAAGCGCGCCAACGGCGCGACCTGGGGCGGCTTCCCGATGCTGTACTCCGATGGCTCGCGCACCGGCTATGACGAATCGTTCAACGCCAGCCCGAACTGGACCTACTGGGACACCACCAGCAAGCGCGCGTTCGCCACCCTGCAGCACGCCTTCAGCAATGGCTGGAAGTTCAAGGTCGGTGCCACGCACGATGAGACCAAGGCCGACGACAAGCTGTTCTACCCGGCATACAACGACTGGACCACGGGCGCGTCGAACTTCGACAGAACCAACGGCACGGGCATCTCGCCTTCCGCGGGTTTCTACAACACCGAGCGCAAAGTCACCGGTGTTGATGGCTACGTTGACGGTCCGTTCCAGCTGTTCGGCCGCGAGCACCAGTTCATGGCCGGACTGAGCTACAACAAGCGCGACTATGCCAACTACGGCGACTACCAGGTCGGTGGCGCCGGCAAGACCTGGGACCCGTTCACCAGCTACCTGCACTGGACCGGCAACATCAGCGAGCCGAACTGGAACCCGCTGGCACTGGCCAGCCAGGGCACCATCACCCAGAAGGCCGGTTACGCCGCCGTACGCCTGTCACTGGCCGATCCGTTGAAGCTGATCATCGGCGCCCGCTACACCGACTGGAAGAGCGAAGGCGAGAACGACGACCGCGAACACAAGGTGACCACCCCGTACGCCGGCCTGGTGTATGACATCAACGACACCTACTCCGCGTACGCCAGCTACACCGAGATCTTCCAGCCGCAGACCGCCCGCGACCGCAACGACCGTTATCTCGACCCGGTCGACGGCAAGAGCTACGAGGTCGGCGTCAAGGGGGCTTGGTTCGACAACCGCCTGAATGCCTCGCTGGCGGTGTTCCGCATCGAGCAGGACAACGTCTCCCAGGTCACCAGCGAGCCGATCATCGGCCGCCCGGGTGAGTTCGCCTCGATCGCCGCACGCGGCACCGTCAGCCGTGGCTTCGAGTTCGAGGTGAACGGTGAACTGGCACCGGGCTGGAATGCCACCTTCGGCGCCTCGCGCTACGTGGCCAAGGACATCAACGACGCCGACATCAACACCAACCTGCCGCAGACCGCCCTGAAGCTTTTCACCAGCTACACCCCGCAGTCGCTGCAGGAACTGACCGTCGGTGGCGGTGCCAACTGGCAGAACCGCATCTACTACGCGGTGCCTGCCTACGGCCGCATCGAGCAGAGTGGCTATGCACTGGTCAGCGCCTTCGTGCGCTACCGCATCTCGCCGGAGTTCAGCGTGCAGGCCAACCTCAACAACCTGCTGGACAAGAAGTACCTGTCGCAGATCAACGGCTACGGTGCGTATGGCGATGGCCGCAACGGCTCGCTGACGTTCACCTGGTCGTTCTGATCCAACCGGCGTTGTAGCGTCGAGCCATGCTCGACTCGATCATCCAGGACAGTCGAGCATGGCTCGACGCTGCAACGGCGCCGGGCTGAGCCCGGCGCCGCTCTCACATCAGAACCGCAGATCCGCGCGCAGGTACCAGTAGCGGCCACGCGGGATGTCGTAGGTCGAAGCGTCGTAGCCGTTCAACGAGCACGACAGGCAGATCGGCGGATCCTTGTCGAACACGTTGTTCAGGCCGGCGGTCAGCTGCAACCCCTTCATCCAGTCGATCTTGTAGCCCACCTGCATGTCGTGGAAGGTGGTGGCCGACAGCGTGTTGGTGCCCGCTGCCTGGTTGCTGCACACCGGGAAGGCCGCGGCATCGCCACAGTTCTCGGTCAGCTCGGAGATGTGCCGCACCGTCCAGTTGGCGCTCCAGCGGTCCATCGTCCAGCCGATGCTGGCATTGCTGGTCCACTCCGGAATCGAGCTGTCGGCCACTTCCACGCCCGGCTTCTGCGGCTGCTTCTGCCCGGCCGCGCCGGTGGCCTCGTAACGGCCGACGAAGGTGTTCTTCCACGCCAGCTTGAACTGGCCGATGGAGGTCTGCGGCAGGGTCCAGAACAGATCCACGTCCCAGCCGTCGGTCTTGATCGACCCCAGGTTGGTCAGGCGGTTGTTGAAGCTGCTGACCGCACCGGTGCTGGCACGGGTGATGCCATCGCAGTAGACCGGGTCCAGCGTATCCACGCACAGGTCCAGCTGGGTCTGTGCGTTGATCGCCTGGATCGCACCATCGATGGCATGGCGGTAGAAGGTCACCTCCACATCGAAGCGCTCCGACCACGACGCATTGTTGCCGAACCACGGGCTCCACACGAAGCCGGCGCTGAAGCTGCGCGAGCGTTCCGGCTCCAGCTCGCGGTTGCCGCCGGTGGTCACCGAGATCTGCGAGTTGGCCTGCTGGAAGCCGGCCGGCACGCCCAGCGCGGCACAGTTGGCGGCGCTGCCACGTGGCGGAGTGCCGCCCAGACCCACCGAGCACGGGTCGAACAGCTGCAGGTCGGCACGCGCCGCCGAGCCGTACAGTTCACCGATCGACGGTGCGCGGAAGCCCTCGGCGTAGGTGGTGCGCAGGACGAAGTCATCGGTCACCTGCCAGCGCAGGCCGTACTTGGGCGTGAACTCGCCACCGAAGGTGGAGTAGTCCGAATAGCGGCCGGCCAGGCTCAGGTCCAGCTTCTTGCCGAACGAGGAATCGGCGAAGATCGGCACGCTCAACTCCAGGTAGGCCTCGTTGACGTCGTAGGAACCGGAGGTCGGCTGCGACGGCACGCCGTTGTAGTGGCCGATCACCGTCAGCGGATCGGGCTGGTAGGAGCCCTTGTACTTGCGGTACTCGAAGCCGGTGGCGAAGGATACCGGACCGGCCGGCAGCGAGAACAGCTCGCTGGACAGGTTGGCGGTGAACAGGCTCAGTTCGTTCTGGCTGCGGTCGCGCACCACCGGCTGGATCCACTTCAGCATGTCCGGGGTGATCGAACCGACGCCGCCGAAGATGTTCAACGGCACGCAGCCCGGCGTGGCCGCACAGACGGACGGATCGCCCAGCGCCATGTTCACCTTGTAGATGTCATAGCTGCCGTAGTTGGTCTGTTCGGCCTTGTTCTTGCTGTACATGCCGTTGACGTCCCAGTACCAGCTGCGGTCGGCGGCATGGAAATCACCGACCAGGCCGGTGGCGAAGTAAGTGGTGTCCACTTTCTGCTTGAACACGCGCGCACCGCCTTCCACCGGGCGACGACCGATCAGGCTCATGTTGTCGCCGGAAACCAGATCGAAGCCGAACGGGTTGTACGGATTCAGGCGCGAGACCACGATGTTGTCGGCCAGCGGATTGCCGGTGGCGCCATCGGGGCCGAAGAACAGCGGCTCCGGGCCGGCCTGGTTGGTCGACTCACGACGGTTGCCCAGTGCCTTGACGTACCACTGCACGTTGTCGGTGATGTCGAAGCGGAACTGACCGAACAGGCCTTTGCGCTCCGACGGCGTCAGCACCATGTTGTATTCGGCGAAGTTGAAGCGGTCGGCGGTGGTGAAGCAGTGGTAGTCATCCGTGCGGCTGCAGCCGGCGCTGCCGTCGTAGCGCGGATTGCTCACGCCGGTATTGGGCACGATGTTCTGCACCGCACCGGTGTTCGGGTCGGTGAACATGAAACGGCCCTGCGGAATGCCACCGCTGCCGAACGCCAGGCCGGTGCCGGGAATCGGGAAGCGCGACTGCTCGCGGTCCTTGGCAAATACCGGATCCTGCTTGGTCCAGCTGGCGCCCAGGAACAGGCTGAAGCGGTCGCCACTCTTGCCCCAGGCCAGGTCCACGCCCTTCTGCGTGCCGTCGCCCTTGCTGTACTCGCCGTAGTTCAGCGTCACCTGCGCACCATCGAAGTCACGGCGGGTGATGATGTTGACCACGCCGGCAATGGCATCGGAGCCGTACAGCGACGACGCGCCATCTTCCAGCACCTCGATGCGCTCGACGATGGCCAGCGGAATGGTATTGAGATCGGTAGCCGAGCCGACGCCGGAGGCGGACGACTCATTGACCCAGCGGATGCCATCGACCAGCACCAGCACGCGCTTGGCCCCCAGGTGGCGCAGATCGACCTGCGCCGAGCCGGCACCCACGCCACTGCCATCGGGCGGGAAACCGAAGTTGCCGGACGAGTTGAACTTGGCGTTGAGCGCCGAACCGGAACCGGTGAGCTGCTGCAGCACTTCGCCGATCGAGGTCAGGCCGGTGCGTTCGATGTCACCGCGCGTCAATGTCTGGATCGGCACCTGGCCTTCGACTTCAGCGCGCTTGATGCGGGTACCGGTGACTTCCACCGCATCGAGGTTGGTGGTGGATTGCGCAGCGGCACCCAACGGTGCCAGGGCCGTCACGCACAGCGCAACGGCAACCGCCAACGGGCGGTGATGCAGGTGAATCATTCGCTCTCTCTCCAAAGGAATGTCGGGACATGGGCTGCCGCGCTCCCCCTGCATGGCGGCAGCGTCTCCTTTGTAAACAAGTGGTAAAAATCACGGCGTGATGACCGGCACTCTTTCACGCGGAATTGACGCAAATGACGGTCATTTGCGTCAGATCGCTACACATGAAGACCGGACGATACTGTTCGCCGCGCGTCGTTGATGCCGGGTGCGACAGCGGTTTCCCGGCTTTCCCGCAATTGGGCAAGTGCTCTTGCCGATCCGTCCAACGACAATGCGCCTGCGCCATCGGCAGCATGATGATCGCCGTTGCCGTCGGTCGACGGTGTCGATCAGATCGCTTTCGAGCTGGAACTCATACCAAGATGGTGAGTAACCCGTATGGAGGAGCTCCTGCAATGACGGACTGCAGATCGCCGGGATCACCGTGCGAACGTGAGGCACTCAATGGCTGCTCTTTCGGCTCCTGCCATCTCGATGACAGAGCCATGCATCGACTAACTTTAATCTACGAAGCAAATTCAGACAACATTTAGGAATAGTTTGAAAACTGCCCGTCAAACGAATTTCCGAGGCCAACCAAGGTGAGACTGAGAGCCCCAGTCATTCTCATGAGGCTCAATTGTGAAAACAATCACCGTCATGATCCATGTCGCGATTGTCACGGCATTGCTTCTGTTCCCTGCAAGCGAATCGAGAGCGGGGGGCCTGATTGAATGCAACAACTGTGCCTCTCCCAAAGATGCAGCCCTGATGTCAGGCTCCGGGTTGGCGGTTGTAATGGACTTCGAAAAAGCCCGACTGAGCGCCTTCGAAGTTGAATATGATCGCGAGATCAGAAAGTGGCGCGCACTTTCGACACCGGTTCCCGCACAGATTCAAATGGCTTTCCTACGGATTCTGGATGCGACCTCAGCCTTTCGAGGGCCACCTGAAGGGGCCCACGCGATGGCAGGAGGCGGATCAGTGGTCGTGCTGCATCCAGACAATCCTGGAAACTCCAATGGAGTGAGGTTCCCCGAGTCTTACAAGTCCTCCAATACCTTTGACATCGTCGCCTCAGCCACACTGCGAACCCGACTTGGCCAGTATCTAGCCACAGAACTGGCAGGAGCCAATACGGGAAGCCCAACCTGGAACAGCATTGCGCTCTCGATTCAACAAGCGGCCCTGAACTGGGCAGGCCTCAAAGGTGGCGGATCCATAACAATAATGATCACATGGCGTGACGGATCGAAGACGCTTTATCGAGTAACACCGGACAACGTTGCCGAAGCGAAGTATCAGAAGGGCGAAAGTCGCGACAGCACAGGCAACAAGGTTCCTGACGAATCCATCGCCGACCCGATCTCCGCCCCTTCGTACGCCGGACAATACTATTTCGGCCAGCATGGCGACCTGGACAACTGGGTCAGATCCGCACAGATGTATGGAGTCCCCGTCCAGCGCGGAAGCAGCAGCCGCATCTCGTGCAGTTGGGATGGTCGCACAGTCTACTGCCAGCAATACTGACACCCTCATCCGCCGCTCATGTCGCAATCTCCCCCTGAGCGGCGGTTTAGATACGCTATCGCACGAAGGCGATGCGCTCTATGCCGGTAGCCTCGGCGGCGGCCAGGATCCGCGCCATGCCTTCGTACTCGGCCGACGGATCGGTGGCGATGCGCAGCTCCGGCAGGTTGCCCGCATGTTCGCCCGCCTGTGCCTGCAGGCGCGCCTGCAGCTCACTGATCGCCATCGGCTGGCCATTCCAGCTGAGCTGGTTGCCAGCGTCCAGGCGCAGCTCGATCGGCGGTGGCGGTTCGGGGCGATCGATCGTGCGATCGGTGGCCTGTGGCAGCTGCACGGCAATCGGCCGGGCCACGATCGGCGCGGTCACGATGAAGATGATCAACAGCACCAGCATCACATCCACCAGTGGCGTGACATTGATGTCCGCCAGCGGGCCGCTTCTTCCTGCGCTACTGAACGCCATGTGCCGCTCCGTGCAGCCGGGCCGTTCGCCCAAGGCCGACAGTACGTCGCCTTCCGTCACCTGCGGCAGTGGCCTGTACGGGTTCATTCAGCTGTCGTTGCCAACGCCCGGCGTGCACACAATGCGAAACTGAATTCAGCCAGCCCCCGCTATGCTGGGCGCCATGACCCGACGCTCCTCGACCACCCTGTCCCTGCTGCCCTTGGCCACCACGCTGCTGATCGGCTGCGCCAATGCCCAGTCCCTCGACGCCCAGAACGCGCAGCTGAAGGCCGCGATCGCTGCCGCCGAACGCGGCCAGTTCGATCCCGGCCAGGCCGCCGCACTCAGCCACCATCCGGCTTACGGCTGGCTGGAGTACGCCAACCTGCGCCGCAACATCGACAACGTCGATACCGCGCAGGCGCAGGCCTTCCTCAAGCGCTATGACGGCCAGGCCGTGGCCAACACGTTCCGCAGCGTGTGGTTGCCCTCGGTCGCACGCCGCCAGGACTGGCCCACCCTGCTCGCCAACTGGGCGCCCACCGACAACGCAGGCCTGCGCTGCGCGCAGCTGACCGCGCGCCAGGTGACCGGCAAGGTCGATCCGCAGTGGATCAGCGAGGCACAGGACCTGTGGCGCAAGAACGGCAAGTCGCTGCCGGACGGCTGCGACGCGGTATTCGCAGTGCTGCAGGCACAAGGCGGCCTGAGCGACGCCCTGCGCTGGGAGCGTATCGATGCCGCCGCCGACGCCCAGCAGCCGGCCGTGATGCGCAGCGCCGCACGCGGCCTGCCCGCCGCGGACCTGGCGCAGGCCAACAGCTACGCCGCCTTCGTCGACAAGCCCAATGCCAGCGCGTTGAACTGGCCGCGCAACGAGCGCAGCCGGCGCATCGCCACCGACGGCCTGGCCAAGCTGGCCAAGGCCGACCCGGCCGCCACCGAACAGCAGTTGCCGCAGTACGCCCAGGCGCTCGGCCTGAGTGCCGAGCAGCAGGGCCAGGTGCTGTACCAGATCGCGCTGTGGACGGTGGCTTCCTACCTGCCCGATTCGGCACGCCGCCTCAACGCAGTGCCGGAATCGGCGTATGACGAACGCCTGCACGAATGGCGCGTGCGCGAGGCGATGTCGCGCGGTGACTGGCCGGCGGCACTGACCGCGATCCGCAAGATGGCCAGCAAGCAGCGCAGCGACCCGCGCTGGCGCTACTTCGAAGGCCGCATGCTGGAGAAGACCGGCCAGGCCCAGCAGGCGCAGCCGTTGTTCCGCGATGCGGCGCGCGCACCGACCTTCCACGGTTTCCTGGCTGCCGACAAGCTGCAGCAGGGCTATACCCTGTGCCCCTGGAAGCCGAACGACAGCGCGCAGGCACAGGCGGTGATCGCGCGCGACCCGGCCATCCAGCGCGCGATGGCGCTGTACCAGATCGACCGCACCGGCTGGGCTGTGGCCGAATGGAACAGCGCGCTGTCGCGCTTCGATGACACCCAGCGCCGCCTCGCGGTACGCGTCGCGCAGGACAACGGCTGGTTCGACCGCGCCGTGTTCGCGCTCGGCAAGCAGCCGCAGGAACAGCGCCTGTACGACCTGCGCTTCCCGCTGCACCACGACGCCACCATCCGCCGCGAATCGGCACGCAACGCGATCGATCCGGCCTGGGTGGCGGCGGAAATCCGCGCCGAGAGCACGTTCACCCCGCGTGCGCGCTCGCCTGCAAACGCCATGGGCCTGATGCAGGTGCTGCCGGCCACCGGTGCCGGTGTGGCCAAGTCGATCGGCCTGACCGGCTACGGCGGCGCCGACAGCCTCTACGACCCGGACACCAACATCGCCATCGGCACCGCCTACCTGCGCCAGCTGATGAACAAGTACGACGGCCTGCCGTACGTGACCATCGCCGCCTACAACGCCGGCCCGACCCCGACCGCGCGCTGGCAGAGCCAGCGCCCGGGCTTTGACCCGGACCTGTGGATCGAGACCATCAGCTACAAGGAAACCCGCGAGTACGTGGCGCGCGTGCTGGCCTTCAGCGTGATCTACGACTGGCGCCTCAATGGTGATGCGCTGCCGCTGAGCGACCGCCTGATGGGCCGCCTGGTGGACAAGCGCAAGAACTTCAGCTGCGCCGCCAACGCCGAGCAGGGCGGGGATTGATCGCACTGCGGTAGTGCCGGCCGCTGGCCGGCATTCCCCGGTATCCACGCCCAGGAGTGAAACGATGAGCCTGCTGGCCTGGATCAGGCTGGCCGCTGTATCGGTAGTGCCGGCCGCTGGCCGGCAGCTTCGGGGTGACTGCCGTTGCCGGCCAGCGGCCGGCACTACCGGTGCATCTGCGCCGGGCATGCGATGATTCCAGCCATGAAGATCTATCTTGTCGGCGGCGCCGTACGCGACCGCCTGCTGCAGCGCCCCGCCGGCGACCATGACTGGGTGGTGGTTGGCGCCACGCCCGCGCAGATGGAAGCGCAGGGCTACACCGCGGTCGGCCGCGATTTCCCGGTATTCCTGCATCCAAAGACCGGTGAGGAGTACGCACTGGCGCGCACCGAGCGCAAATCCGGCCGCGGCTATCGCGGCTTTGTGGTCGATGCCGACCCGGGAGTGACGCTGGAAGAAGACCTGCAGCGCCGCGACTTCACCATCAATGCGATTGCCTGCGACGAAGACAGCGGGGCGCTGGTCGATCCTTACGGTGGCGTGCGTGATATCGAGCAGCGCGTGCTGCGCCATGTCGGCCCTGCGTTCGTGGAAGATCCGTTGCGCGTGCTGCGCGCGGCGCGCTTCATGGCGCGCTTCGCGCCGCTGGGCTTTACCGTCGCCGAAGAGACCATGGCGCTGATGCGCGAGATCGCCGCCAGTGGCGAACTGGATGCACTGGTGCCGGAGCGAGTGTGGCAGGAACTGCGCAAGGCGCTGGTCAGTGAGCGGCCCTCCGCCTTCCTGCGCACGCTGCACGATGCACATGCACTGGGCCCGATCCTGCCCGAGCTGGAAGCGCTGTATGGCGTGCCGCAGCGTGCCGAATTCCACCCGGAAGTCGATACCGGCATCCACCAGGAAATGGTCAGCGACATGGCGGCGAAGCTGGCCCCCGGCGATGACCTGGTCGGCTTTGCCGCGCTTACCCACGATCTCGGCAAGGGCCTGACCCCGCCTGCGGAGTGGCCGCGCCACATCATGCACGAACAGCGCGGTATCAAACCCCTGAAGGCACTGTGCGCGCGGTTGAAGATTCCTGCCGAACACCAGCAGCTGGCTGAAGCGGTGTGCCGCGAGCATTTGAACGTGCACCGCATCGACGAACTCCGCGGTGCCACCGTGTTGGAACTACTGGGCCGCTGTGATGCGCTGCGCCGGCCGGAGCGCGTGGCCCGCATCGCACTGTGCTGCGAGGCCGACAAACGCGGCCGGCTCGGCTTCGAGGACGCCGACTACCCGCAGGGCGAAACGCTCAAGCGCCTGCACCAGGCGGCACTGTCAGTACAGGCGCGGGACCTGGATACCACCCATCTGAAGGGCCCGGCCATCGGTGAAGCGTTGGCCAAGGCACGCGTAAAAGCCATCGCCGCCGCCCGCTGATCCGCAACCGCCGTGGCGGCCGCGCACCGACTCCCATGGGTAGTGCCGGCCGCTGGCCGGCAACCCCAGGTTGCCGCCACAGGAGTCAGTTCTCACCCAACTCCTGGACTTCAATTGCCACGACATTGCATCCACCCAGCAGCACGGTCCCTCGGGATCGCAGGTCCCCGATCAGTTTCCCCCTGATGGTCGCGTAGGCACCAGAGCGTCGTTCAACCTGGTCAATCATGCGCTTGGGGATCAAAAGCGACACACAGCTTGCTTCACTGTTGTACCGGCGGTACTCCGCTTTGCTGTCCCAGATGCCACGATCCTCGAACTGTGCCACCAGGTAGCCGCGAAGTTCCACCTGAGACCCATCCAGCTCCGCGCTTCCCTTGATGGCCTTGCTTGGCAGCAGCGCCGCCGGGTTGGAGGAAGGTGCCTGCCCGGAAGTTGCACACCCGGCCACGGTTGCGAACAACAGGAAGACGCCAGGCAGGAACCACTTCATCGCCCACTTCCTGGTAGGTAGAACAGCTCCTGCTGCTTGGTGATGTTCTGCTGGATGAGCCGCTGCTCGGTCGGCGTCATGCGGCCCTGAATCATCCGGAATTGCACCTTGCCGTCGACCAGCTCACGCACACCGACCCGCGAACCCGTGCTGTCCACCGTGATGTTGGGAACCCCCGGGCTCACGAGGGGACCCGAATCTCCTGGCGTCAGCCGATCCACCAGGCCACTCTGCTCCAGATGGCCGTGCATCACAGCCACGGTATCGGCGGTCGGCGTCAGTTCCGCATAGAACCCGGACGCATCCGAGGACGTCGCCATTGATGGATCCACCCGGATCGACTCGGTACCGTTGCTGCTTGCCTCGATGGTGACAGCCTTCTCCCGGTTGCCACTACCGACTCTCACCGAATCGGTGTTGGCCAGAGCGGTCTTCTCCGTCTGCGCCGAAAGCTGGATGTCCAGGCCACTTGATCGGCTCTGGTCGAAACGCCTGGCATCGATGCACGTGGACCGGCCGGCCCCTTCCGGGCATCGTCCATCCGGATCCGTGAACCGGTAGGGATTTCCGTTGGCGTAGTGGTAGCGGTTGAACTGCCCAACCGGCTGTCCATATGCCGTCACCGGGTCCACCGACAGGAATACTCCCAGCTGTGGGTCCATGTACCGCTGCTGCATGTAGCTCAACCCAGTAGCCGCGTCGCTTACATGCCCTGTATAGCCAGGACCATCGGCCACCCCTTCACCGATCGCGGCTCCGTAGGGTTCGTAGTCATAGCGTGTGATGACGGCGCCCGCCCCGTTGGTTTCAGCGACAACCGACCCGAGGGCGTCGGTATGGACGTAGGTGACGACCTGTGCGCCGGCAATGGCGCTGTACATCAGTGAAGTCGATGCGAACAACGCCAGCCGCAGCTTCGAAGCCACCATTCCGTTCTCCAGCAGGTCCATCCTGAACTGCCTCCCCCATGAGCGGGGGATGCCCCCTGGGTCCGCGCGTGCCCACTTTCCCTGCCGCTCGCCTGCCCTGCCCGTTTCGTGCAGAGCATTGCAGCCACATGCGCCCCTTGCCGAACGTGGTTCCTGGCTCAGTGCGCCATGCCGCGGGTGATCGCCGCGGCGCGCTGCTTCAGCTGGGCCACGGCATCGGGAATCATCTCCATGCCCACGTCCAGGCCGGGGTTCAGCACCAGGCCGACGCCGTCGCCGATCCCGGCCAGCAGCGCGTGCACCGCGATCGGCATGGCATGCGCGAACTGCGGCAGCTGCTCGTGCCACAGGCCCGCGCGCTCGGGCGCGGTGAACACCGCGAACATCGGCTCGCCGCTCTCGCTGGTCAGCACCAGCGGCGAGATGCTCTCGTCCCAGGCACCGTCTTCGCCGATGGCCTTGTCCAGCAGCACGAACGCCGTCGAGGTCAGCAGGCCATCGAGGAACTGCGATGCGGTCAGCGTGCCGTCCTGGGCCTGCAGCAGGCGCACCTCGAGGTCGTTGAGGGGTTCGAACGGGGTGTCGTGGTCCATGGTCGGTTCCGGTACGTGGTTGCAGGGCAGACTTTAACAGGCCCGCTCCTCAACCGAGGAATCCGTGCCGCCACAGCCAGCCCAGCGCGGCCAGCCCGGCCACGCCGACCAGCATCAACGGCAGGCCGAAGCGGTGCCGCCACGGGATCGGCACCCCGCCCAGCTGCTGGTCCATGGTCTCGGTATCCAGCACCCAGCCCTGCCCGCACCGGGTGCAGGCCAGCTCGTAGCGGCGCTGGTAGGTGAGGCCAAACAGCAGGTCGATGCGCGCCATTTTGTAGCGCAGTTGCGGGGCGAACTCGGTTTCCGTCTGGCAGCGCAGGCAATGGTGGGCTTCGGTTGGGCCGACCACCACCACCCGCTCCTGCTGGCCGATCAGGATCATGGATCAGCGGCCCTGGCAGGCGGGTTGGGCCAGCAGCCAGGCTTCGGCAGCGGCCAAAGTGGCGGCATCACCCTCGATACGCTGGTCGGGCTCGATCTTCAAGCCATCACCACGATCATTGCGGTCGCGCATCACGGTGGTGGTCAGCAGCAGGCGACTGCCATCGGCAAGCGTCTGCACGACATTGCCAGTGGAGACACCCGCAGTGGGCTGACCGAAACTCCGCGTCTGCGGACGACCTCGCCACGCCAGCACCGAGGCCTCGCCCGAACTGCCGGTGCGCGGCCCGAACAGCACCGCCACCGGCGCGCCGGGCTGCCGCAGCACATAGCCGGACTGGCCGAAGTCCAGCACCGACTTGCCTGCACGCTGCACGGCGGTCGCGGTCAACGTCCAGCGCTCAGGCCCCTGTGCAGTTTCGAAGGACCCCACATCTTCGTTGTTCACTACCGAGGTGCGCAGCAGCGGTGCCATGCCCAGCAGCATCGGCCACATGTTGCCACCGCTGTTGTCACGCAGGTCGACGATCCAGCCACAGCGCGCGCCGTCGTCCTTGCTGCGGATGACCTGCTGCCACCGCGCGGCACGCTGGATGTCCTGGCGGAATTTTTCCTGCGGCGTCGCGCCCGGCGTGGAGGCATAGCCCTCGATGACCACCCAGCCGATGCGCATATCCACCGCATCGGCCGCCTTGGCCCGGTCCACGGCGGCGGCGCCGGCCTGCTGCGCGCGCGCAAGGGATTCGCTCTGGCGCTGGGTCGTCGTCCATCCGCCATGATTGCCCGTGCTGACCGCAATGGCTTCGCGCAGAACGGCCAGCCGTTGCGCGGGGTCGCCCTGCGCCGATTGCAGGCGTACGCGGGTGGCGGCCCAGTCCACCCGATCGCGATACAGCGCCTGGCGTTCAAGCAGATTGAGGATCTCGGCCTCCGCCTCCGGCGAGGGCACCTCGACCGCGCCTGGCGTATCGGCCATGGCGCCGGTCGCCAGCAACACGAGCATCAGCGCGCCGATGCGACGCACTCCCTTGCGAACCTGCATGCGACGTTTCCTTGTCGTTGAGTCAGGCGCGCAGCATAACCGGGGCATGATCACTTTCGCCATGCGCGAACTGTCGTATCTGGCCCGGTCGCGGGTTGCAGCAAGACGGCTTGCACGCGATCAGTAGATTGCAACTTTGCCCATGTCATCGCCAAGCACAACGCGCCAAGGTGGCCCGTCGGCGCCTCCTGCGCTGGTCGGGATTGGCGTCCTGAATGAAGCTACCTGAAGTCGGGCTTGCGACCATGTCGTGGTCTCGAATACTGCACCGTCCGTCGTTCTGCGGTGGGCGGTGCGTGGGGATCCTTCCGATCCGCCGGCTTCGTTTCCTTTGGGTAGCTTCACCGGCACGCCAACCCGCACCGCCCGCCACCTTGCATCCCTGCAGGTGGCCCAGCCTTGTGAGGTTGCTGCCATGACCACGCTCCACCCCACCTATCCACGCCTGCATGTACTGCTCGGTGCCGCATGCCCGGCCTGCAGCTCTCCAATGCCGTAGCCGAGGCGTTGGAAGATGCGCTCACAGAAGCCCATGAACACGCTCCGCCGCCGGCCTTCTTCGCCCGGTTGTACGGCATCGCGCAAAGCCACGCCGCCGATGGTCAGGTCTGGCGCGAACGGCAGCTCAGCGATGTGCGTGGCCGGGAACTGGCCGAGGCGACGCGCTGCTTGGCAGCATTGTCTGCGTGCGGCGGGGTACTGCTGGCTGCACAGTCGGCGCGCGAGACGGACGATGCGCAGGCGCAGTGTCCGCCGCAGGTGGAGGAAGGCCTGCTGCACGCGGTGGTGGTGTTGGCCGATCATGCCGGCGCGCTGGTGGAACCGGATGCGTGCGCACCGCTGCTGTAGAGCCGAGCCGTTGCTGGGCTGCGCGGAGGTCATGGCATCGGTGGGATTCGTGCCGACCAAGGTCGGCACCTACCAGAGCAGGTCATGGCAGTGGAAAGCATCGTGCCGACCAAGGTCGCCACCCACCAGAGCAGGTCATGGCGTCGATTGGCCCTGTGTCGACCAAGGTCGACACCCACCAGAGCGGGTCATGACACCCGTACCGCGCGCTACCAGTCCGCGCGCAGGCCGATGTTGCCTTCGATGATGCGGCGCTTCTCGTTGCGATCGCCACCCAGTTCACGGGTGTAGTCGGCCACCGCGTACGCACTGATGGTGCGGTTGAGGCGCCCGACCACACCGACGCCGGCCTCCAGTGCACGCGAGCGCTGCGAATTGAAGATCACGTCATCGTCGAAGCGGATACGGTCCTCGCCAGAACGGCCATGCCAGTAGTTGAGCTTGAAGTACGGCTGCCAGCCGTTGTCGGCCAGCTGATAGTCGCCGGCAAGGCGCAGGCCGATGCGGCCGGTCCAGGCGTTGTCGTTGTCGAAGCGTACGCTCGACACCGCATCGCGGCGGTCGTCCAGCGAGGTGCGTTGCCAGATCACCTGCACCTGCGGTTCCAGCCACCACCCCGACTGCCCGAAGTGCAGCAGCGGTTTGCCCGCCTCCACCGACACGCTGGTGCCACCACCCTTGATCCCGAAGCCGAGCCCGCGCGAGGAACGTACGCGGCCGTCGTAGCGGCTCTGCATCGCCACGGCGTCGATGTAGCCGCCACTGCTGTCGGTAAACGTCCAGTACAGGCCCACGTGCTTGTCGTCCAGGCGGTTCTGGCCTACCTGCACGTTCTCCCAGCCCAGTGCCAGGCCGGTGGTCTTGCCCTGCGCGCGGGTGCGGCCGACGAACACGCCGATCTGGTTGCGGTGGTTGTCAGAGGCAGCAGCCCACACGTCGAGGCCGGCCTGCAGGCCCATCACATCGCCATCGAAGCCCGGCTGCGCATCGCCCTTCCAGTGGATCTCGCTGCTCTGCCCCACCAGACGGCCCCAGGCGGTGCGGAACGCACCCTGGTTGTACAGCAGGCGCTGCTCGCCCTGCCGCTCGTGGAAGGTACCCAGGCTGGCCAGCGAGGTCTCGCGCAGCAGCGGCGGCACCACGGCATAGGTGGCAGTCTCGACGCGGTACAGCGGCACCACCGCGCCTTCGGCGGGGCGTGCGCCCGGCGTCGGCGGCGTACCGGTTCCGGGTAGCGCACCGCCGGCCACCGGCACGTCCGGCACCGCGGGATCACTGGGCGGCGCCACAGGCGCCGGTTCCGGTGGCGGCGGCGGTGGTGCGGTCTCGCCGGCAGTCAGGTCTGGATCGGTGGCGCCTTCGGGCGGCGGCGGCGGTGCCGGGGTGATCGGTGGCGGTGGTGCGACGGGCGGCGTCGGCGTCGGCGGCGGCGGCGGCGGCACGCCATTGATACCGCTTCCGTTTGGCGCTGGTGCCGGGCCGGCCACCAGGGTCGAGCGCAGGTACCAGTTCTCGCTGGTACCGGCACTGACACCCCCCTTGAACAGGAAGTACTCGTAGGCACCGGCCGCGACCGGTGCGAACAGCGAAAACGCGCCCGGCGCGGTGCGGCCACCATTCAAGGCCTGCACCACCAGGATGCCATCGGCCAACGTGGCAGCGCCGCTGCCGCCGGGATTGAGCACGCCGATGCCGGTCGTGCCGGTGACGGCACCACCATCGATCACCAGGCGGTCGCTGGTTGAATTATCCGCCCCCAGAACGGTGCGCAGGTACAGACCACCACCGTCACCGCGGTAGTTGCCACGCACGGTGAACACGTCGCCGGCGCCAGTACCGGTCAGGTCGACGCGCCCGGCATTGACCATCTCCACCAGTGCACCGCTGTTGAACGGACGGACGGCATGGCTGCCACTGCCCGCGTAGACGGTGCTGGTGTCATCCACCGTGAGCGTGCCGGTGCCGGTTCCGCTGTCGCCCAGCACCAGATCGCCATCAAAGGTCAGCTCGGTGCTGTTGGCCAGGCTGATCGCCTCCCAGTTCTGGAAGCGGCCCACGCCCGTGGTCTTGACGTTGTTGAAGTTGAGCTGGTCGATGCCACTGCCGCCGTCGAACAGCGGCACCGCACCGAAGTTGCCCTGGTTGAGGCTGCTGAGGTTGGCCACATCGTTGTCCGGCCCCATGTCGATCGCGCCGTAGACGATGCCACCGCCGTTCCAGTTGAAGGTGTCGCTGCCGGTACTGAGCAGCACCTGTCCGCGCACGGTGCCGTCGGTGATGGTCACGCTGTCGTTGCCGCCACTGACACTGATGTTGCCGCCGATGTAGGCCGTGCCGGAGATGATGATGGTATCGGTGTCGAAGCCGGTCACCACGTTGCCGTCAACCGTACCGCCAGACTGGTCCCACAGGTTCTTGTCCAGCTTCATGTTGACGCGGCCGATGCGGCCAGCGGTCATCCAGGCCTGGTCGCCATCCTCGAACGCGCCGATGATGCGGCCACCGCTCATGCGGAAGGTATCGATGTTGTCGCCCTGCTGCAGCGCGCCGATGGTGCCGCCACTCATGATGAAATCATCGCGGCCACTGCCCTGCGCCACCACGCCGGTGACGGCGCCGCCGGTGACGGTCATCTGGTCATCGCCGCCGCCCTGGTCGACGCTGTCGATCGTGCCATCGCTGAGCAGCAGCACATCATTGCCATCGCCCTGCAGGACGCCGCCGGTGATGCTGCCGCTCTGCATCTCGAGGCGATCATTGCCCGCATCGAACTGTACGCCGGTGCGCCCGCTGATCGCTCCTCGATTGACCAGCACGCTGTCGCCCGCACCGACGAACTGCAGGGCGGTGTTGTTGCCGGTGCTGATGCTGCCGGTGTTGTCGACGCGGCTGCCACCCCCAAGCTGCACGGTTACACCGCCGACCGAACTGATCGCGCCCTGGTTTGACAGCAGGTGACCACCGGCGCCGACCAGCGCGATGGCCGATCCACCACCACTCTGCTGCAGCTGTGCACCGGCGGCGACATTGACGGTGATGCCGGCCGCACCATTTGCGGTAACGGGAGTGGTCTGCGGATTCGGCGCGTTGGTATCACAGGTGACCGTCTGGCCGGCAGTCGGTGCCGGGCTGTTGCAGCCGGCCCAGGCAACGCTGGCGGTCGTCAGAAGCAGGGAGGGAACGGCGAGGGCCTGCAACACGGAAACAGCAAGGCGGCGCGGACGGAACGCACACGGAACGGCACGGTACATGGGGCACTCCTGGGCGGGCAATCAGGAACTGCGTATGTGCGGCACGGCGCTTGCAGTCTGCCGTGTGGTGAACCATTTCGATAGGTGAACTTGCGTGCGGGAAATCACAGTTCAGATGTGAAATCGCCCAGCCCTCACGCCGATGTGATGTGGCTGAAATCGTTCATTTTTTCCGGCATCCGGAATCACGCGCAAAGCATCCATGCATGGCGTGGATCTACTGATCCTGCATCGCCAATCGATTCGCTCACGGCACCTGGTAAATCTACGTCATGCCTGGATGCCGTTGGCGGATGGGGTCAGATCTTCAGGTAGATCTTCCGCTTATCCAGCCACCACGCCACGCCCCACCACAGTGCGACGAACACCAGCGCCTGCAGCATCGACGCCAGCTCCAGCGCCTGCGGCATCGCGGTGGCCAGCTGCTGCCAGAGCCACCCCCAGATCCCGGTGGCCATCAGCACCACCGACATCACCGATGCCCCCAGGTACGCGGTGATCGCATTGACCCCGAAGCGCCGGCCGAGTGCCGGCCAACCCTTCTGGTCGATCAGCACGTGGCCCAGCCACAGTGCCAGCGCGGCCAGGCCGCCGGTCCACAGCATGTAGCTGGGCGTCCACAGCTGCTTGTTCAACGGCAGAACCACGGCCAGCAGCAGGCCCAGCACAGCGGTCGCCACGCCCAGCCCTGCCAATGCCGCCGAACGCCCGTTGCGCAGCAGGCCCCCGGCAAGCAGGCCGAGCACGGTACTGGCCAGCGCCCCCAGCGTGCTCAGCAACCCCTCCGGGTCATGGCCCAGTCCGGTATCGGCATGCCACTGGTAGATCCACGGTGCGAACAGCGCGGTATCCAGGCGGCTGGCCGGGTTGGTCCACGGCGCCAGGTCGCCGATGCCCAGCAGCAACACGGTGTACCCCACCAGCAGCGCGATCAAAGCGCCCACCTGCACGCGTGGTCGCGCGTAGACCGCCAGTACGCCCACCGACGCCGCACACACCGCGATGCGTTGCAGCACGCCCCAGATGCGGAAGTGATGCGTATCCAGTGCCCACCAGATCAGCAGGTGCAGCAGCGCACCGGCCACCAGGATGCGCAGCGCGCGCTCCAGCACGCCGCGCGCCAACGCGGGTCGCGCCGCCGCATCCTGCGCGCGCGGTGCCACGCTGAAGGCCATCGACACGCCCACCAGGAACAGGAAGAACGGGAACACCAGGTCGGTGGGCGTGCAGCCATGCCATTCCGAGTGACGCAGCGGCGCGAACACCGCACTCCAGTCGCCCGGATTGTTGACCAGCAGCATCGCCGCCACGGTGATGCCGCGCAGGGCATCGATCGAGCCCAGCCGGCGTGGCGGCGAACTGTTCATCAGGCGGCCTCGTACTGTCCGGCAATCCAGGTACCCCGCACCTGCAGGGCGTCGTCCAGCAGCACCAGGTCGGCCTGGTAGCCCTCGGCGATGTGGCCCAGGCGATCATCGACATTGAGGAACTGCGCTGGGTACGTCGATGCCATGCGCGCCGCTTCGGCCAGCGGCTGGCCAAGCAGCTGCACGGTGTTGCGCACCGCGGTGGCCATGTCCAGCGCCGAGCCGGCCAGCGAACCGGCAGCATTGCGCACCACGCCGTCGACGGCGGTAATGGTTTCGCCGTACAGCACGTAGCTGGGATCGTCGGCACCGACCGGCGGCATCGCATCGGTCACCAGCAGCAGGCGGCCTCGCGGCTTGGCCGCCAGCGCCACGCGCAGGCTGGCCGGGTGCACGTGAACGCCATCAACGATGATGCCGATCCAGCTGTCGCGGTCCTCCAATGCGGCGCCCACCGCACCGGGCTCACGGCCCTGCAGCGGCGACATCGCGTTGTACAGGTGGGTGAAGCCACGCACACCGGCATCCAGGCCGGCACGGATCGCTTCGTAGGTACCTGCGGTGTGCCCGGCCGCAACGATCACGCCACGCTCGACCAGCGCACGGATGGTCTCCAGCGGCACGCGCTCCGGCGCCAGCGTCAGCACGGTCACACCGTTGTCCAGCGATGCCGCCAGCGCGATTTCTTCTTCGTCCGGCACGCGGAACTTGCTGGCATCGTGCGTGCCCTTGCGCGCCGGTGCGATGTACGGGCCTTCCAGGTGGATGCCGATCACGCCTGGTACACCCTGCGTGATCGCCTCGCGCATCGCAGCGATCGCTTCGCGCATCACTGCCACGTCATCACTGATCAGTGTCGGCAGCATCGCCGTGGTGCCGAAACGGCGGTGCGCCTGCGCGATGGTGCGCAGTGCCGCCACGTCCGGCGTGTTGTTGAACAGCGCACCACCGCCACCATTGACCTGCACATCGATGAAGCCGGGCAGCAGCCAGCCGCCACCCAGGTCCACCTGCTCGGCGGCATGGCCGAGCTGCGGTGCGGCGTCGGGCAACAGCGCGCTGATGCGACCGTTCTCGATCACCAGCGCCAGATCATCGCGGAAGTCGTCGCCCGCCAGGATGCGGGCATTGCGCAGGACGGTCGCCATTACACGGTCTCCGTCACCTTGTTCAGGTGCGGCGGCAGGTCCGGGTTGAAGCCACGACGCAGCGCCAGCGCATTGATAGCGCGGTAGAAGCTCTGCACGGTCAGCAGCGGTGCGCACAGCGGGTGCGGCGCAGCAGCCACCGGCAGGTTGCCGCCAGCACCGGCCATCCATACCTGTGCGCCACGCGCGGTGAATTCTTCGACGACGGCACGGGTGCCGGCGCCGGTTTCATCCGGCTGGGCAAAGGCCAGCACCGGGAAGCCGCGGTCGACCAGCGCCATCGGGCCATGCTTCACTTCAGCCGAGCTGTAGGCTTCGGCATGCAGGCTGCAGGTTTCCTTGAACTTCAGCGCCGCTTCCTGCGCCGCCCCCAGGCCCAGGCCACGGCCGAGCACGAACAGGTTGGTGGCCTCGACCAGGCCTTCGGTCACCGCGCTCCAGTCGCACTGCCACGCCTCACGCAGCGCGTCGGGCAGCAGGTCCAGCGCCGCGCGCAGGCTGCTGTCCTGCTTCCAGTACGCGGCCAGCTGCAGCAGCGCGGCCAGCGACGCCAGGTAACTCTTGGTCGCCGCCACGCTCTTTTCGGCACCCGCGTGCAGCGGAATGACCGTGTCGGCCAGCTGCGCCAGCGGTGAATCCTCGACGTTGACCAGCGCGATCACGCGCGCACCGGCCGCCTTGGCGGCCTCGGCGTTGCGCAGCAGGTCCGGGCTCTTGCCCGACTGCGAGATGACGATGAACAGTGCGCCGCGCAGCTGCAATGGTGCGGCGTAGACCGACCCCACCGATGGCGAGGCCGACGCGACCACCAGGCCCAGCTGGGTTTCCAGCAGATACTTGCCATAGGTGGCGGCGTGGTCGGAGCTGCCGCGTGCACAGGTGACCACGAACGGCGGCGGTGCAGCACGCAGGCTGGCGGCCAGGGTTTCCATGGTGGCGTGGTTGCGCGAGAACTGGCGCGCGACCACGTCGGCCGCTTCAGCGGCCTCGGCGAACATCAGGGTGGACGTGGGGTCTGACAGCGACATGGCAGGCTCAGGCAGGATCGGAAGGAAGGGGGCGTGCGCCGGCGGGGCGCATCGGCGCGGTCGAACCACGCACAACCAGCTGCGGCACGAAGCCCTGGTTGTGCAGCGGCGCCGGCGCGTCGTCGTAGGCATCGCTGCGCAGCTGCGCGATCAGCAGGCGCGCGGCGTGGCGGGCGATGTCTTCGGTGGCCTGCTTGGCCGTGGTCAGCGGCGGCCACGACTGGCGCGAGAACGGGCTGTCCTCGAAACCGGCGATGGACAGGTCGTAGGGCACGTTCATGCCGGCCGACTTGGCGGCGGCCAGTACGCCGGCGGCGATTTCGTCGTTGGAACCGAAGATGGCGGTGGGCGGCTCGCGCAGCGCCAGCAGGCGGCGCGCACCGCGGAAACCGTCATCGAAGGTGTAGTCGCCCTGCACCACCAGATGCTTGTCCACGGTCATGCCGTAGTCCTTCAGCGCGGCTTCGTAACCGGCATAGCGTTCGCCCGAAGACCGGTGCGAGCTGCCGCCCCAGAGGAAGCCGATGCGCTGGTGGCCCAGCTGGATCAGGTGCTCGGTGATCTCGTAGGCGGCCTCGCGGTCGTCCACGAACACACATGCGCCATCGGCCGGGTCTTCGGTGGCAGCGATGATGCGCACCAGCTTGATGCCGCGCGCGGTCAGCGCCTGGATCAGGTCGCGGCGCTCGGACATCGGTGCGGTCAG
Organism: Stenotrophomonas sp. I18B00994; assembly: GCF_014145825.1. Classification (NCBI taxonomy): domain Bacteria; kingdom Pseudomonadati; phylum Pseudomonadota; class Gammaproteobacteria; order Lysobacterales; family Lysobacteraceae; genus Stenotrophomonas; species Stenotrophomonas sp. I18B00994. The sequence continues at coordinate 147,590 of NZ_JACIUW010000011.1, forward strand.
CACCAGCCCGGCCAGGCGCGAACGCTGCACCCAGTCGGCCAGTTCATCGGCCAGCAGCGGCGAGCTGGAATCGCAGGGATGGATCTGCAGCCCGAACCCGGTCTCGCGGCAGGCGGCGAGCACGCCGTTCTGCACGCCGATGATGTGGTATGGGTTCGGGTTGTCGTAGACCAGCCCGATCACGAAGGTGGTGCCGCTGCGCAGGTTGCGCGCGGACGGATCGGGTTCGTAGTCGAGCTCGGCGATGGCACGCAGCACCCGCGCGCGGGTGGCCTGCATCACCGAGGGCTCGTTGTTGATCACGCGCGAGACCGTCTTCAGCGAGACCTTGGCTTTCTCCGCAACGTCCTTGATGGTCGCTCTGCGCATGGGTTTTCCCTGGGGTTGGCTGCCGTCCATCATCGCCGATCAGGCCTTGTCCTGCGGCAGGCCGGCGCGATGCCCGATCACCGAATAGAACAGGATGTACAGGTAGCACGGCACCATCAGCAGCACGAAGGTCAGCTGGAAATCGATGTGCTGCTTGAGCAGGGCGAACAGCTGCGGAATGATCGCGCCACCGGCGATGCCCATCACCAGCAGGGCCGAGCCGGTTTCGGTGAAGCGGCCCAGGCCACGGATCGCCAGCGGGAAGATGGCCGGCCACATCATGGCGTTGGCAAAGCCCAGCAGGGCCACGAAGGCTACCGACACATAGCCGTGGGTGGCCCAGGCGCCAAGGCAGAACACCACGCCCAGCACCGCCGAAATGGTCAGGTAGCGCGACTGCGAGACAACCTTGGGGATCAGCAGCAGGCCGACCACGTAACCGACCAGCATTGCGCCCAAGGTAAGCGAGGTGAACATCTTGGTCTGGTCCAGTGGCAGGTCGAAGCCGTGGCCGTAGGTACCGATGGCATCGCCGGCCATCACCTCCACGCCCACGTAGACGAACAGGCACAGCACGCCCAGCCACAGGTGCGGAAACTGGAAGATGCTGCGCCGTTCGGCGGCACCGGCCGCAACCGGCGTGGCATTGGCTTCGGACGACTTGATTTCCGGCAGCGGCGAGAACAGCACGGCCACCGCCAGCAGCACCAGCAGGCCGGCCATGGCCAGGTACGGCGCGTGGATCTTGGCGGCGAATTCGTTGAGCAGCTGTGCCTTGGTGGCTTCGTCGGCCGCGGCCACGCTGGCCGACAGGTCGCCGATGCCGTGCAGCACTACGGTGCCGATCAGCACCGGCGCCAGCATGCCGGCGATCTTGTTGCAGATACCCATCAACGCGATGCGCCGCGCCGCCGTTTCGATCGGCCCAAGGATGGAGATGTACGGGTTGATGGCCGTCTGCAGCAGGGCCAGGCCGCTGCCGATCACGAACAGGCCGCCCAGTGCGCCGGGGTACCAGCGCTGGGTGGCGAATTCGCCGAACAGCGCGGCGCCACCGGCCATCACCAGCAGGCTCAGGCTCAGGCCCTTCTTCATACCGGTGCGGCGCAGGATCCACGATGACGGCAGGGCCAGGAAGAAGTAGGACAGGTAGAACACCATCAGCACCAGGAAGGCGCCGACCTCGCTGAGTTCGAAGGCGAGCTTGACGAAGGTGATCAGCGGGCCGTTGAGCCAGGTGAAGAAGCCGATCAGGAAGAACAGCACGCCGACGATGGCGATGGAGGTGGCCACGTTCGGGCGCACGCTTGCAGCGGAGACGGCGGACATCGGGAAGGGCTCCTGCGGCGACGGCCGCAGCACGCGGCGTCGGAGAGTGGCTGGGAACAACGTTGTCACATTCTTTCGATGGACAACCGAGGTTTGTCAACTTCCCCGCGAGGCCGCGTGAACCTCGTGCTGCACTGCGCAACCCGATGGCAGCGGGTCGTGCTGAATGCGCCGCAGCCCTTGAGCCCCGTGCAGCAACGGTTCCAGCGTGAAACCCATGCTCACGCCATGTAAACGTTTACTGCACGCCGCATTCGTTGCGACGCAGCAACGAAAGTGTCACGAACTCGTTGACATCGTTGTCAGCGCGGTTACAGACTCCGCCCCAATCGCCGCCCTCGAACCTTGGGGACGGCCCCACCTGCAGCAGGAGCCCGCGTGACCGCCAGCCACCCCGCCCCGGCCCATGTCCTGTCCCGAATCGCGCCCTCGTTCCTGGCCGCCGACGTCGGTGGCACCCATGTGCGCGTGGCCCGGGTCCAGGCCAGCGGTGATGCCGCCCATCCGGTGCAGGTGCTGGAGTACCGCAAGTACCGCAACGCCGACCATGCAGGCCTCAGCGCGATCCTGTCCGACTTCCTCGGCGAAGGCCCGCGGCCCACGCACTGCGTGGTCGCCAGTGCCGGCTACGCCCGCGAGGACGGCACGGTGATCACCGCCAACCTGCCGTGGCCGCTGTCGGCGCGCCAGGTGGAAGCCGACGTCGGCCTGCAGCGGGTCTTCATCGTCAACGACTTCGAAGCCGTGGCCTATGCCGCCGCGCAGGTTGACGCCAGTGGCGTGCTGCACCTGTGCGGACCGGAAACCGCCGCCCGCGGCCCGACCCTGGTGGTCGGCCCCGGTACCGGCCTCGGCGCCGCGCTGTGGATCCCCACCGCGCACGGCCCGGTGGTGCTCCCGACCGAAGCCGGCCAACCGACCCTGGCCGCCAGCACCGAACTGGAAATGGCCATCGTCCGCCACATGCAGCGCGGCCGCGCGCACGTGTCGATCGAACATGCGATCTCCGGCCCGGGCCTGATGAACCTGTACCGCGCGGTGTGCGCACTGCAGGGCCAGGCGCCGACCCTGGCCAGCCCCGACGCGGTCACCGCTGCGGCCATGGCCGACAGCGATGCACATGCGCGCCAGGCGCTGGATGTGTTCTGCGGCCTGCTCGGCAGCACCATCGGCGACATGGCGCTGTTCTACGGCGCCCATGGTGGCGTCTACCTGGCCGGCGGCATCCTGCCGCAGATCCGCGAATACCTGCACGCCAGCACCTTCGTCGAACGCTACCTGCAGAAGGGGCCGATGGGCGAAGCGCTGGCACGCATCCCGGTGAAGGTCGTCGAGCACGGCCAGCTGGGCGTGGTCGGCGCTGCCAGCTGGTACCTGCAGCAGCAGTCGGCCGCCTGACACCGCAACAGGCTTCAACGCAATCGCAGCACGCAGTACGTGGCACGCCAACGCACGGGACTTCGCCGCCGCCCCGCGCATGTCATCGCAACCGTAATCGAACACCGCCGCCGGCATCCAATCGAGGGATGAGGAGAGACATCATGAACACCCGCAAGACCCTGCTTTCGGCCGCCATCGTCAGCTGCATCGCCTTCAGTGCACATGCGCAGCAGGCCGCCCAGACCGCCACCGACCTGGATACCGTGCAGGTCACCGGCATCCGTGGGTCGATGGAAAAATCGCTGGACACCAAGCGCGAAGCCAATGCGCGCGTGGAAGTGGTCACCGCCGAAGACGTGGGCAAGCTGCCCGCGCACAACGTCGCCGACACCCTGCAGCGCCTGCCGGGCGTGAACATCAGCTCGTCCAGCGCCGACGAAGGCGGCTTCGACGAAGCCGACCGTGTCAGCCTGCGTGGTACCAGCCCGAGCCTGACCCAGACGCTGATCAACGGCCACACCGTCGGCACCGCCGACTGGTTCGTGCTCAGCCAGGGCAACAACGTCGGCCGCAGCGTCAGCTACTCGTTGCTGCCGTCGGAACTGGTGCGCTCGGTGGAAGTGAACAAGTCCTCGCAGGCCAAGCTGCAGGACGGCGGCACCACCGGTACCGTCAACATCCTCACCCGCAAGCCGCTGGAATTCTCCAAGCAGCTCACTGCGGAAGGCTCCATCGGCATGGTGCGTTCGGACCAGGCCAAGTCCAACGACCCGCAGCTGTCGGCACTGTTCAACTTCAAGAACGACGAAGGCAACTTCGGCGTGATGGTGCAGGCCTTCAGCCAGAAGCGCGAGCTGCGCCGCGAAGCGCAGGAAATCCCGGGCGGCTTCTTCCAGATCGATCCGAATGGCACCGTGGCCAAGTCCAACCCGGACCTGGCCGGCGTATACGCGCCGGGCCTGCTCGGCTCGACCCTGTTCGAACAGACCCGCGAGCGCAAGGGCGGCCTGGTGTCGCTGCAGTTCAAGCCGATGGACAACCTGACCCTGGGCCTGGAAGGCTTCAGCTCGGAACTGAAGGCGAACAACTACAACCGCAACTTCATGCTGTGGGGTGGCCGCATCCTCAACGACCGCACCGTTGAAGATGCCAATGGCAACAAGATCCTGATTCCGGGCCAGGCCCCGAATCCGGGTTACGTCATCAAGGATGGCGTACTGTCCAACGCCACCTTCGCCGGCCAGGCCGACCGCGACTACGCGGTGTACGACATGATCTACCGCGAGTCGAAGGCCAAGACCAACTACATCACCTTCGATGCCGATTGGCAGATCAGCGACAACCTGGGCATGAAGTTCCAGGCTGGCAGCACCAAGGGCACCGGCGAAACGCCGCGCCAGTACATCGCCGAAGTCAACCTGGCCCGTGGTGGTGGCGCCACCTGGGCAACCCACGGCAACGGCTCGCCGATCGACTGGAACGTCGGTGGCAACATCGGCCCGAGCGGCGTGACCGACTTCGGCACCTGGGGCAACCAGCAGGTCACCGCGATCGACAAGGAAAAGTGGGCCACGCTCGATTTCAACCAGTACTTCGCCGACGCTGGCGTACTGAACTCGATTGATTTCGGCGCCCGCTTCGGCGACCACAAGCGCGAGGCCAAGTCGCCGGAAGGCGCAACCCCGGGCGCGATCTGGAATGCGCTGAAGAACGGCGCCACCGCCAACTTCCCCGGTGGCTTCGCCAACGGCATCGGTGGCAGCTTCCCGCGTGACCTGTGGTACTTCACCCCGGGCGCACTGAAGGAAGCAGTGACCAACAACTCCACCTGGCTGTCCGGCAATGACGGCCCGACCGGCCGTCACAACTACGGCGCCGAGTGGACGGTGTCCGAGAAGAACTTCGCTGCCTACGTACAGGGCAACTTCAGCGGCGACCGCTGGAGCGGCAATGTCGGCCTGCGCTACGTCAACATCAAGCAGGATATCGATACCTACGCCGCCGCCACCGGCTCGACCGTGCCGGACGTTAGCAGCCTGTTCGGCGCGTGGACCCGCGAAGCTTTCGAGAACAAGCACAACCGTGTGCTGCCGAGCGCCAACTTCAAGTACGACCTGCGTGACGACCTGGTGCTGCGCGTGGCCGCCTCGCAGACCCAGACCCTGCCGGACTTCTCGGCACTGGGTGCCTCGTCGTACGGTTCGGACCTGAACCGGACCGGCGGTGGCGGCAATCCGAAGTTGAAGCCGGTGGTGTCGACCAACTTCGACGCCAACCTGGAGTGGTACTTCATGCCGCGCGGCATGTTGTCGATCGGTGCCTACTCGATGCGCCTGAAGGACTACGTCGCCTTCAGCACCGAGAAGGAAATGCTGTTCAGCGAGCTGACCAACCGTCTCGAGGAATACAACATCTCCCGCCCGCGCAATGCCGACGGCAAGGTGCGCGGTATCGAAGTGGCCTATGAGCAGCCGATCGGCGAGTATTTCGGTGTCAATGCCAACTACACCTACGCCGATGGCAGCACCGACCACACCTGGGCCGATGGCAGCGACAACCTGCTGGGTACTTCGAAGAACACCTACAACGTCGGTGCCTACTTCGAAAACGATACCTTCGGTGCACGCGTCAGCTACACCCGCCGTTCGTCGTTCCTGATCGGCCTGTCCGGCGCCAACCCGTACTACCAGGATGACTTCGGCACCCTGTCGGCGTCGCTGAGCTACAAGGCCACCGACTGGCTGAGCATCAGCTTCGATGCGCTCAACCTCAACAACCCGACCTACAAGTACTACCAGACCGCGGCCATCCCGACCTCGTTCTACAGCAACGGTCGCCAGTACTACCTCAACTTCCGCTTCAAGTACTGATCCAGCGGCGGCAACATCGCCGAGTCGTGCACGCACGCCGGGCCTGGGTCATTCCGGGCCCGGCGTTTTTCATGTATAGCGTTCATCGCACCGATCCAAGGAGTCGTACCGATGGTCAAGCCTTCCCGCGCCCGGATGCGCAGCGCAGCGCTGCTGGGCAGCCTGCTCGCCCTGTTGCCGGCACTGCCGGCACTTGCCGCCGACCCCACGCCCGCCACTGAAGCACCCGGCCCCCTGCTGCGCGCCGGCAGCCTGATGCTGATTCCCGCCCCGGCCACCGTGCAGCGCGGCCAGGGCAGCGGCATCACCGTCCGCGCCGACACCGTGCTGCAGGCCGAAGGCGAAGCCGCGCAGCGCGTCGCCAGCCAGTTCGCCGATCTGCTGGCCCGCCGCGGTGGTCCGCGCCTTGCAGGAGCCAGGGGCAAGGCGGCAGGCACGTCGGGCAGCATCCGCTTCCAGATCGTGCCCACCTTCCGCGACAGCGGCGAAAGCTACACGCTGGAGAGCACCGCGCAGGGCGTGCTGATCCAGGCCGGCAACGAAACCGGCCTGTTCTACGGCGCGACCACCCTCGCCCAGCTCGCCACCGGCGGCAGCAATGGCGTGCTGCCGGCGGTGCAGATCCAGGACGCGCCACGCTTCAGCTGGCGCGGTTTCATGCTCGATTCCGCACGTCACTTCCAGAGCCTGGACGAGATCAAGCGCGTGCTCGACGCGATGGCCGCGCACAAGCTCAACACCTTCCACTGGCACCTCACCGACGACCAGGGCTGGCGCATGGAGATCAAGCGCTACCCGAAGCTGACCGACGTGGGCAGCTGCCGCCTGCCGGCCGGCGACGGTGGCATCGATCCGGTCACGGGCAAGGAGCATCCGTATTGCGGCTTCTACACGCAGGACCAGATTCGCGACGTGATCGCCTATGCGGCGAAGCTGCATATCCAGGTGATCCCGGAAATCGATGTCCCAGGCCACGCGACTGCCGCGATTGCTGCGTATCCGGAGCTGGGCACCATCGATACGCCGTTGAAGCCGATCAGCGAATGGGGCGTGTTCCCCAACCTGTTCAACACTGAAGACAGCACCGTCACCTTCTTGGAAAACGTGCTGGAAGAAGTGATCGACCTGTTCCCGGCCAAGTACGTGCACGTCGGTGGCGACGAGGCGGTGAAGGACCAGTGGGAAGCGTCGAAGCAGGTGCAGCATCGCATGCGTGCGCTGGGCATCAAGGATGAAATGGCCATGCAGAGCCACATCATCAAGCGCCTGGAGACCTTCCTGGAGGAGCACGACCGGCGCCTGATCGGCTGGGATGAGATCCTCGAAGGCGGGCTGCCACCGCAGGCCACGGTGATGTCCTGGCAGGGCACCGAAGGCGGCCTGGCTGCGGCCAGCGCCGGCCATGACGTGATCATGTCGCCGGTCGGCTACCTCTATCTGGATTACCTGCAGACGGCCTCGCCGAACGAACCGCCCGGCCGCCCGACCCAGGTCAACCTCGGCAAGCTGTACAACTTCGAGCCGGTGCCGGCCGAGCTGGCCGCTGACAAGCGCGGGCACATCCTCGGCCTGCAGGCCAACATGTTCACCGAGCACACACGCAGCTACGCACGCCTGCAGCACAACCTGTTCCCACGCCTGGCCGCCGTGGCCGAGACCGGCTGGAGCACGCCGGAACATCGCGATTTCCGCGATTTCCTCGCGCGCCTGCCGTCCCAGTTGCAGCGCTACCGTGCCTGGGGCCTGGCCTATGCGCAGACCCCGTTCGAAGTGGGCGTGGCCTACACCGACAATCGTGCGGACAACACGGTGACGGTGTCGCTGGCCAATCCGCTGGGCTATGAAGTGCGCTACAGCACCGATGGGCAACCGGTGAGCGCGCAGTCACCGCTGTACCAGCAGCCGCTGACCGGAAAACTGCCAACCACCGTGCAGGCTGCCGCGTTCTACCAGGGCCAGATGCTGGCGGCGAAACCGACCATTGCCACCTTCACCGCACAGTCGCTGCTCAGCCGCCGCAGCGATGAGCTGCTCAGCTGCGTGGGCAAGAAGGGCCTGGTGCTGCGCCTGGAAGACGATGGCCCACGCGAAGGCAACCGTGCGGTGTTCAACGTGGACATCTTCCAGCCGTGCTGGCGCTGGCCGCAGGCACAGCTGGACGGCATCGGCAGCCTGGAAGTCCGCGCGGGGCGTATTCCGTACTACTTCCAGCTTGCCCACGATGAATCCAAGCGTCGCTTCGAGAAGGCCAAGCGCGCGCACGGCGAGATGCAGGTGCGTCGTGGCGACTGCAGCGGCAAGGTGCTCGCGGAAGTGCCGTTGCCGGCCAAGCCGGATGCCGATGGCTTCGTGACCCTGCGTGCGGCGCTGCCGAAGGGGACGCAGGGCAGCGGTGACCTGTGCATCAACTTCACCGGCGACACGCGCCCGGCGATGTGGGTGCTGGATGTGGTGACCCTGGGGAAATGACGGCAGGCCTGTCCAGGTGGGTGCCGGCCTTGGTCGGCACCTCGGGCAGAGCATCCACGCATGGCGCGGATCTACGGGTAGGTGCCAACCTGGGTTGGCACGCCTTTACCCGCGCCAGCGCAGCAGCAGGTCGCGCAGCGGGGTCAGTGCGGTGGCCATGCCGGCGAGCACACCGACCGTGTTGGCGATGGCATCCATCGGGTCGGCCATGCGGTTGCTGGTCAGCGCACCCTGGGCAAATTCGATGCCGATGCCCATCAACACCAGGCCCACGCCCACCCACAGCAGCGGGCGGCCCCGACGGAACAGCTGCACCGCGCTGCCGGCCAGGATGAAGTAGGCGAGGAAGTGCTCGCCCTTGTCGCTGTTTTCCGGCAACGGAATCGGCGGCGGTGGAATCAGGCAGACCACGATCACCAGCAGTACTGCCGCCGCCCACAGCCCGGCCCACAACCGCGGCCGCCGCAGCGGCTTGATCGCCGGCAACACCTCGCTCACAGGCGCCAGCTCAGGTCACCCAGCTCGAAGGCCGGTTCGAAGTCGACGCCACGCTGCAGGCCGATGGCCTGGAAGCGCTCGCCCATCTCGGTCGGCAGGGTCAGCTTCTTCACCTGGTCGCGCAGCTGGATGCGGCCGACCTCATCGGTGCGTTCCTCGGCCAGCAGCAGCACCTGGTCCAGGCCATTACCGAGCAGGAAGCTGGCCTGGCTGCAGTAGCCGGCCAGCTCGAATCCGCCGTGCATGCCGGCCTCGGCCATCGCGGTGAAATCCACCGACGCGGTGATGTCCTGCAACCCCGGCCAGCGGTGCACGTCGTTGTGCACGTGGTGGCGGTAGAACGCACGCACGGTGCCATCGTCGCGGTCGTGCTGGTAGAACTCGCTGCGACTGTAGCCGTAGTCGACGAACAGCATCGCACCACGCTGCATGCCACCGGCCACCGCCTGCAGCCAGTACGGCAGCTGCGGCAGCACTTCAGAACGGTAGCCCTCGGCGAAAGGCTTTTCCAGGTAGCGCTCGATATGGCGCACCGCACCGTTGAGCAGGATGTCGGCCGGCTGCGCGCCACGGATGAAGTTGCCCTCGGCGTCCAGCTCGACGGTTTCCTCGTAGACCTCGCCATCCCGGATCAGGAAGCGCGGGGTCGGCAGCGCGTCGATCACCTCGTTGGCGAACACCACGCCTTCCCAGTCCTCCTCGAACGGGCGGTCGACCCAGTCCACGCGCGCGGCCAGCTCGGCTGGCAGGTTCTGCTGCAAGCGCTGCTGCTGGCGCTCGCGCAGATCGGCACTGGGTTCCAGGATGGCGTAGCGCGACGGCAGCGCATCCAGCTCGGCCAGGCGCAGCAGCACCGCCTCGGCAAAGGCGCCGGTACCGCCGCCCAGTTCCAGCATCCGCGCCTGCGCACCCAGCTGGGCAAACACCGGCGCCAGCGCATTGGCCACGCTGCCGGCGAACAGGCTGCCGAGCTCGGGCGCGGTGGTGAAGTCGCCACTGCCACCGAACTTGCTGGCGCCGGCGCTGTAATAGCCCCAGCCGGGGGTATACAGGCAGAGCTCCATGAAGCGCGAGAACGGCATCGCCCCGCCCTGGGCAAGGATCTCGGCGCGCAGGGCGGCCGCCAGCTGGTCGCTATGGGCCAGGGCATCGGCTTCGGGCAGGGGGAAGGTGGGCTGCATGGCGTCTTCGAATGCGGTGACAATGGTGCACAGGATAGCCGAGCCTTGGAGGACCCTCGATGAGCGATACCCACCCCGTGGTCCTGATCACCGGCAGCGCGCGCCGGATCGGTGCGGCCATCGCCCGCCAGTTCCACGCCTGTGGCTGGTCGGTGGTGCTGCACGCCAATACCTCCAGCGCCGAGCTGCAGCAGGCCGCGTTCGATTTCGACAACGTGCGCCCGGGCAGCGTGCTGGCCCTGCAGGCCGACCTGCGTGACGCCGACGCCCTGGCCGACCTGGTGGAACAGGCGGTCACCCACTTCGGCCGACTGGACGCGCTGGTCAACAACGCCTCCAACTTCTTCCCCACCCCGCTCGGCCAGGTCACCGCCGAGGCAATGGACGAGCTGTATGCGGTCAATGCACGCGCGCCGCTGCTGCTGTCACAGGCGGCGGCGCCCTACCTGCGCCGCCAGCAGGGCTGCATCGTCAACCTGACCGACCTGCATGGCACCGACCCGATGCGCGACCACATCGCCTACACCATGGCCAAGGCCGCGCTGGAGATGGCCACCCGCGCGCTTGCATTGGAGCTGGCGCCGAAGGTGCGTGTGAATGCGGTGGCCCCGGGTGCGATCCTGTGGCCGGAGCAGGGCAAGGACGATTTCGCCCGCGAGGCGTTGCTGGCGCGCACGCCGCTGGCAAGGATCGGCACGGTCGAGGAGATCGCCGAAGCGGTCTACTGGCTGGTGGCCGAAGCCAGCTTCGTCACCGGCCACACCCTGCGCGTGGATGGTGGGCGCACGGTCAGTTGAGGTAGTGCCGGCCGCTGGCCGGCAACCGCCATCATTCCAGGTCCACCACCTCGAACGCTTCGCCAAACTGCGCGTGCGCCCGCCACAGCGTGGCCAGGTCCTGCCCGCTGACCGGGTCGATGAAGCCCGGCGCGATGTCCGCCAGCGGCTTCAGCACGAAGGCATGCTTCAGTTCCGGGCGCGGAATGCGCAGGTGGCCGGGGCCTTCCACCACCAGGTCGCCGTAGAACACCACGTCGATGTCCAGGGTCCGGTCGGAGAAGCGCGGCCCGCTGCGATCGCGGCCATGCGCGTCTTCCAGCGCATGCAGCCAGTCGTCCAGTTCCTGCAGCGGCAGATCGGTCTCGATCGCCACCGCATTGTTGAGGAAGGCCGGGCCATCGAAGCCGACCGCGGCAGTACGGTAGGCGGGTGACACCTGCAGTGCGCCAAAGCGCTCGCGCAGGGCCGTCACCGCGGCGTGGAGGTAGCGGCGGGGCTGGACGTTGCTGCCCAGGCTCAGGAGCACGGTGGTCATGCGGTTCAGGTGACGGCACTTGAGGGGGCGTGGACATGCCGTCGTCACGGCGGCCTGCCTACAATCCGGGACGCACATGATAGGGCACCGACATGACCTATTGCGTTGGAATCGAGGTGGACGAAGGCCTGGTCTTCGCTGCCGACACCCGGACCAATGCCTCGCTGGACGATGTGCGCGTGCACCGCAAGCTGCACGTGTTCGAGTACCCCGGCCAGGCAGCCTACGTGCTGATGGCGGCTGGCAACCTGGCCACCACCCAGCTGCTGGTGTCACGCCTGGGGCGCGACGCCGGTGAACGGCGCACGCCCAACCTGCGCGACATGACCCATCTGTTCGAAGCTGCCGAGTACGTCGGCCAGCTGCTGGTGGACAGCCAGGTGCACAGCAGCCACAGCGAGCACGGCCATGACGGGGTCAACACCCAGGCGACGCTGATTTTCGGTGGCCAGATCGCGGGCGAGCGGCCCGGGCTGTACATGATCTACCCGCTCGGCAACGCCATCGCCGCTTCGCCGGAGACGCCCTATCTTCAGATCGGTGAGTCCAAGTACGGCAAGCCCATCCTGGACCGCATCCTCAGCCCGGCCACACGCCTGGAGGACGCGGCGCGCACGGCAATCGTGTCGCTGGATTCGACCATTCGCTCCAATCTGTCGGTAGGCCTGCCGATCGACCTGGCGCTGCTGCGTGATGGTGAACTGCGCATCGGGCAGCAGCTGCGGCTCGGCGCGGATTCAACGTTGTATGCGGACATCCACCAGAACTGGTCACGGCGCCTGGAGCAGGCGGTGGACGCCCTGCCACGCTTCCCCTGGGAAACTGCCGAACGGTAGTGCCGGCCGCTGGCCGGCAACCGCATTGATCCCACCACACAGGGATGCCAGCCAGCGGCCGGCACTACCGGGGCATCAGCCCAGCGCTTCGGCCACCGGGCGGAAGACCTGCTGCATCTGCAGCGGCTGGAACAGGCGGTGGACGCCCTGCCACGCTTCCCCTGGGAAACTGCCGAACGGTAGTGCCGGCCGCTGGCCGGCAACCGCATTGATTCCACCACACTGGGATGCCGGCCAGCGGCCGGCACTACCTGGCATCAGCCCAGCGCTTCGGCCACGGCGCGGAAGACCTGCTGCATCTGCAGCGGCTGGAACAGGCGGTGGACGCCCTGCCACGCTTCTCCTGGGAAACTGCCGAACGGTAGTGCCGGCCGCTGGCCGGCAACCGCGTTGATCCCGCCACACAGGGATGCCGGCCAGAGGCCGGCACTACCGGGGCATCAGCCCAGCGCTTCGGCCACGGCGCGGAAGACCTGCTGCATCTGCAGCGGCTTGTGCAGCACATGCACCTCCACGCCGTCCGGGAAGGCATCGGCCGCGACCGGCACTGCCGGGTCTTCCAGTACCAGTGCCGGGCCGCGATAGCCCAATGTCGCCATCTCGCCCAGCAGCTGGCTGGCCGGCAGCAGCTTGGAGCCGGCATCGGCAATCACCAGCGCGGGCATCGCCTCCTGCTGCATCCAGCGCAGCGCTGCCGGCCCATCGGAGGCCAACTGCAGCTGGTAGCCCTGGCTGGACAGCGCATTGCCCAGCAGCGATAGACGCGTGGCTTCGCCATCGACCACCAGGATCGATTGGCCGCTGCCCAAGGCCACCAGCTGTTCGATCGGCTCGCTGCCATCGATGGCGTCGTGCATCGGCAGGCGCAGTTCGAAGCAGGTGCCCTGCCCCGGCTGGCTGCTGACGTGAATGCTGCCGCCGGCACCTTCAACGATGCGCTTGCAGGAAATCAGCCCCAAGCCAGTGCCGTCGGCCTTGGTGGTGAAGAACGGATTGAACAGGTGCGACAGCGTGTCCGCATCCATGCCGATGCCTTCGTCGGCGACCCGTATGTGCATCCAGTCCACGCCATCGCGATGGCCAGCATGGCTGGCAGTCAGGCTCAGGCGGCCACCGTTGGGCATCGCCTGTATCGCGTTGAGCGCCAGGTTCAGCATCACCTGCTGCAGTTCGGTGTAGTTGGCGTCGACCACCAGGCCTTCGTCCTGCACCTGCAATTCCAGGCGCACCGCATCAGGCACGTTGCTGCGCAACAGTAGTGCCACCGCATCGAACAGGCCATCGATCTCGATGCGCTCGCTCGGCTTGCGCGAACCGCGCACGAACGACAGCATCGATTCGGCCATCTCATGGCCACGGCGGCCGCACTCGGCGATGACATCGGCCAGGTGGTGCAGCTGCGGATCGTCGGTACGCGCCTTCAGCAGGTCCGGCATGATCAGCAACGGCTGCAGGATGTTGCGCAGGTCGTGGCTGAGCCCGGCTGCGAGCAGCGACAGGCTTTCCAGGCGCTGTGCGCGCATCAGCTCGGTTTCCACCCGTGCGCGCTCGATCGCGCTGCGTGCATCGCGGATCGCACGTGCCACCGCCGACGGCAGGCGCGCCGGCTGGTGCTTGATGATGTAGTCATTGGCGCCCTTCTGCAGCGCCGCCACCGCATTCTCCTCACCCATGGTGCCGGAGACGAAGATGAAGGGTACTTCCGGCGAGGTCTCGCGCACGATGCGCAGCGCGTCATCACCGGAAAACCCCGGCATGCTCAGGTCGGACAGCACGATGTCCGGCTGGAACGCGGCCAGTGCCTGGCGCAGTTCGGCCTCGCTCTCGACACGCTCGAAGCGGGCCTCCAGGCCCGCATCGAGCATCTGTTCGGACATCAGCTCGGCATCTTCCGGTGAGTCCTCCACCAGCAGGATGCGCAGCGCCCCCAGGGCGGGACCGGTCAAGGGCATGGGCTCACTCGAGTTCCGGTGCCTGGTTGATCAACGCCCAGAACTTGCCCAGCGTCTGTACGGCGCCAAAGAACTGGTCCACGTCCACTGGCTTGACCACATAAGCATTCACGCCCATGTCCCAGCTCCGGGCCAGATCGCTTTCCTCGCGCGAGGACGACAGGATCACCACCGGCAGGCGCTTGAGCTCTTCGTGTTCGCGGATCTGCCGCAGTACTTCCAGGCCATCCATGCGCGGCATCTTGATATCCAGCAGCAGCACCGCCGGCAGGCCTTCCTCGCGGTTGGCGAAGGCACCACGGCGCAGCAGGTAGTCCATCACTTCCACGCCATCCTCGACGTGCACGATGGGGTTGGCCAGACGCGCCTCTTCCAGGGCGTCGATCGCCATTTCGGCGTCGGCCGGGCTGTCTTCGGCGAGAAGAATGGTGCGCAAAGTGGTCATGCAGAAGGCCCTTGTTTGTCCGCATCGATCGCGGGAGGCAGGTAGAAGTGGAAGGTGGCGCCGACGTCCGGTTCAGCCTCGGCCCAGATACGGCCGCCATGACGGGTGAGCACGCGGCGCACGCTGGCCAGGCCGATGCCGGTACCCGGGTAGTCGCTGGCCTTGTGCAGGCGCTGGAACACGCCGAACAGTTTGCCGGCATAAGCCATGTCAAAGCCTGCACCATTGTCGCTGACCGTGAACTGATGACCGCCGTCAGGCTGCGGCTGGTAGTCCACGCGGATCTTCGCCGGTTCGCGGTTGCCCGAGTACTTCACCGCGTTGCCGAGCAGGTTCAGCCAGACCTGGCGGATCATGTTCTCATCGCCGACCACGATCGGCAGCGGCGCGATGCTCCACTCCACCTGGTGCACATGGCCACTGTTCTCCGCCTCGGCCTGCAGGTTGGAATCGAGCATGGCGCGGGTATCGGCCACCAGCGACTGCATGTCCACCGCCTGCTGGCGCATCGCCGCGCGGCCCAGGCGCGAGTAGACCAGCAGGTCATCGATCAGCGCCGCCATGCGCCGGGCCGAACTGGAGATCACGTCCAGGTAATGACGGCTCTTGTCATCGGCAGCGTCGCCCAGGTGGCGCGACAGCTTGTCGGAGAATCCGGCGACGTGGCGCAGCGGTGCGCGCAGGTCATGCGAGACCGAGTAGCTGAAGGCCTCCAGCTCGCGGTTGACCTCGGACACCTGCGCGACCTTGCCTTCCAGCTGGCGGTTGAGCTCTTCAACGCGCAGCTGGACTGCGCGTTGCATGGTGACATCGCTGACCGTCAGCAGCACCACTTCATCATCGGTATCGGGCAGCGGCATGCGCCGTGCGTTCAGCAGCATGTAGCGCGCCATGCCGTCGGCGGTGCGCTGTTCGTGCTCGAAATCCCACAGCTCGCGGCCGCGCAGCAGCACGTCGGACAGGCGTTGGCGCACGACGGCGTCCTTCCAGGCACCGTCGCCGACGCTTTCCAGCAGCAGGCCATCGGCGCGTTCGTCCTGCAGCCCGTACAGCTCGGCGAAGGCGGGGTTATGCAACTGCACGCGCAGGTCGCGGTCGAGCAGCACAATGGGTTCGCGCACGGTCTGCAACACCGATGCCGCGCGTGCCGCCGAGCGCAGCGATTGGCGTTCGGCGTGCAGGCGCCGCCCGATCTGCCGCTGCAGGAGCCAAAGCACCAGGCCCAGCAGTCCCAGCTGGATCACCAGCGAACTCCAAGACACCAGCTCGGTCTGCTTGCGCTGGCGCGCCGCCTGCTCGGCCCGCAGTGTCAACAGTTGCTGTTCGCTGGCCTGGAGTTCTTCCACCAGGCCACGGATCGGATAGCGCGTGCTCAGGTCCTTCACCAGCTCGCGTTGATCGCTGTTGGGTTCAGATCTGGCCAGCTCGCGGGCAAGCGCCATCCGCCCTTCCAGCATCGATTCGATACGGCCGATGCGGATCAGCTGGTCGGGGTTGTCGCGGGTCATCCGCCCCAGTTCGGCCAAGCGACCGGGAATGTCGTTGGCTGCGGCCATGCGCTCGCGCAGCCCGGGTGCGTCCACGCCCTTGGACAGCGTCAATGCGGCCGATTCGACGTCGCGCACATCAGCCTGCAGCTGCTGCAGGGCCACGCCCACCGCCTGGGTATGGTTGACCCAGGCCATTGCCTGCTCGTTGTCCTGCTGCAGTTTGCGCAGGGTCAACCACGGCACCACGATGATCGCTGCGGCCGCCAGCGCCAGGGCCGGCAACCGCCAGCGGTCCCAGATGTCGTCACTGAAAACCAGCGCCATAGTTCCTCTTCAGCACGGCCGCAGGGCGTCGGCCGGACCCTGTCCGGCTGCGGCGGAACCGGCAATATAGCGCAGGCGGTCACAACGCAGGGGTTTCCCCCCTGGTTGGCTGAACAGGTTCGCAGTCCTCAGACCTGTAGAGCCGGGCCAAGCTCGGCTGCCTTGGAGTTCCAGCCGAACATGGCCGCGGCCCTACAGCTCAACGGGCGCCCCGCGAGGGGGCGCCCGTCAGCTTCAGCGCTTGGCGGCAGCGCTGACCTTCAATGCGGCTGCATCAACGCGGGTCACGCCCTTGATGCCCTTGGCGGTGGTGACGGCCTTGTCCTTCTCGGCCTGGCTCGCTACGGCACCGCTCAGGCTGACCACGCCGTTCACGGTTTCCACCTTGATTTCGGTACCCGGAACGTTGCTGCTGGCGAGCAGGTCGGCCTTCACCTTGGTGGTGATCCAGGTATCGGTCACCGGCTCGTTGGAATCGTGGCGATCAGCATGGGTCGCCGGGTGCGCGCTGGTCGGCGGGCTCTTCGCGGCCGGATCCTTGGCGAATGCGGCCGAGGAGGACAGCGCCAGGCCCAGCGTCAGGGCGGAGGCAATCAGCGTGCGGGTCGTATTGCTCATCGTGTCGTACTCCTTCGGAATGTGCTGCCAGTCTGGACAAACCGGCGTAGAGCAGGCGTGGCGTTGCGGTCATGCCGCTGTGAATCGGGCTACCTGCAACGACAACCGTTCAGCTTTGGCCCGTGAGCCCGCGTCGTTTACCCTGCCCTTCCCACTGCCGGAGCTCTGTCATGCGCCCCGACCTGCAACTGGCCCTGATCGGCTACGGCCTCGCCGGCCGTGTCTTCCACGCACCGCTGATCCAGCACACACCCGGCCTGGTGCTGCACAGCATCGTCAGTTCGCAGCGAGACACGTTGCTGCGCGCGTTCAGCGACGTGCACGTGCGTGCCACGCCGCAGGAGGTGTTCGACGACCCGGCCGTGGATGCCGTAGTGATCGCCACGCCCAATGAACAGCACGCGCCGCTGGCGATCGCAGCGCTGGCCGCCGGCAAGCACGTGCTGGTCGACAAGCCGTTCGCGCTGGATGTCGCTGAAGCCGAAGCCGTTCTGGCTGCGGCACGCGATGCCGGACGCATCACCACCGTCTTCCAGAACCGGCGCTTCGATGCCGACTTCCTCACGCTGCAGGCGCTGCTTGCGGACGGGACACTGGGCGACATCGCCGAGTGCCATGTGCACTTCGATCGCTATCGCCCGCAGGTGCGTGACCGCTGGCGCGAGCAGGACGGTCCCGGCAGTGGCCTGTGGTACGACCTGGGCCCGCACCTGCTGGACCAGATGCTGGTGCTGTTCGGCTGGCCCGAAGCGATCGATGCTGATCTGGCCGTGCAGCGCGATGGCGGCAGCGCCATCGATTACTTCCACGCCGTGCTGCACTACCCGCGGCATCGCGCGATCGTGCATTCCGGTTCCCTGGTGGCAGCTCCCACGCCGCATTTCAGCGTGCATGGCAGCAAGGCCAGTTGGATCAAGCACGGCCTGGATGTGCAGGAAGCGCAGCTGCGCCGCGGTGTGGCGCCCGGTGCGCCCGGCTGGGGCATCGACCCGCGGCATGGCGAGCTGGTGCGCTGTGATGCCGAGGACAACGTGCAGCGCGGCACCGTCGACAATCTGCCCGGTGACTACCGTCGGT
Source organism: Stenotrophomonas sp. I18B00994 (assembly GCF_014145825.1). NCBI lineage: Bacteria > Pseudomonadati > Pseudomonadota > Gammaproteobacteria > Lysobacterales > Lysobacteraceae > Stenotrophomonas > Stenotrophomonas sp. I18B00994. The sequence continues at coordinate 165,742 of NZ_JACIUW010000011.1, forward strand.
TGTATGCGCAGTTCGCCGCGGCCATGCATGGCGACGGCGAAGCCACGGTCGATCCGGTGCAGGCGCTGCAGCTGATGCGGCTGCTGCAGGCAGGCATGGACAGTGCGCGCGAAGGGCGGCGGATCGCGTTGGGGTGATCGACAGGGCTGCGCCCTGCACCCGTGGTAGTGCCGGCCGCTGGCCGGCAACCTCAACAGCAACGACAAAAACCGGCAATCCGTGAGATGGCAGGATGGGTCCGGTTGCGGGAGCCGGACCCACCCCGCCTTCGACAGAGTCCCGCGCCCGACGGTAGGTGTCGACCTTGGTCGACACATCGACGTGGAAGCCATCGGAGACGGCTTTTGCAGAGTCGAGCCATGCTCGACTGCCTGCATGGGGTCAGAGCCCTTTCCTGCGGAAAGGGATCCGACCCCGGCTTCGTGCTTACGATTTCTTGATCGCGTGGCCGCCGAATTCGTTGCGCATCGCCGACAGCAGGCGGTCGGTGAACGAATTGGATTCGCGCGAGCGCAGGCGTTCCAGCAGCGACAGGGTGATCACCGGTGCCGGCACATCGAGCGAGATCGCTTCGGCCACGGTCCAGCGGCCTTCACCGGAGTCCTCCACGTACGGCGCGATGCCATCCAGCGACGGATTGCGCTTGAGGGCTTCGGTGCTCAGGTCCAGCAGCCACGAGCGCACCACGCTGCCGTGGCGCCAGACTTCGGCCACCTGGGCCAGGTCCAGTTCCATTTCCTGCTTGCGCTCCATCAGCGCGAAGCCCTCCGCGTAGGCCTGCATCATTCCGTACTCGATGCCGTTGTGGACCATCTTGGTGAAGTGGCCAGCGCCGGACGGGCCGACACGACCCCAGCCACGGTCTTCGGCCGGTGCCAGCGTGCGCAGCAGCGGTGCGATCTGCTCCACCACCGCCGCTTCACCACCGACCATCAGGCTGTAGCCTTCCTGCAGGCCCCACACGCCACCGCTGGTGCCGCAGTCGACGTAGCCCAGGTCGTCTTCGGCCAGCGCCTTGGCGCGACGGATCGAGTCCTGGTAGTTGGAGTTGCCGCCGTCGATGACGATGTCACCCTCGGCCAGGTGCGGAGTCAGCTGACCCAGGGTCTGGTCGACGGTTTCGCCGGCCGGCACCATCAGCCACACCACGCGCGGCACCGGCAGCGCGGCCACCGCGGCGGCCAGCGAATCGACCACCTCCAGGCCGGCCTCGGCGGCGCGCTGGCGGGCACCTTCGCCCGGGTCGTAGCCGACGACGCGGTGGCCGCCGCGATGCAGGCGCTGGGCCATGTTGGCGCCCATGCGGCCGAGGCCGATCATTGCAATATCCATTGTTTCACCTTCAGTTGGGGTCTAGGGTCAGGCTGCCTGGCCTGCCGGTAGCCGCGCAGTGGCGCAGCTGCGCCTCGCGCCAACGCCGGTAGAGCGTGGTATGCAGATTGTGCACCGCCAGGTCGATCGAAAAGGGGGTTCGCGGGTTGCGGTCAAGCAGGCGGGCGATGTGGTAGCCGATGGGACGTATACCGCGCGGATGCACATAGATCACGAACTGCTGGTAGAACGGATCGTCCAGCAGGTGGTCCATGCGTGCCAGCGTGGCGTGGTAGCGCGGTTCCAGCCGTGCACGAAGGTCCGGGTCGCGCTCGAACAACAGGCGTTCGAAGTAGCGCCGGCCGATACGCGGGATGTCCTGCGCCAGCGCCCACAGCTCGGCATTGCGCTGGTCGTACCAGGCAAGGCCGCCGTGCGCGGCCAACGCCTGCGCGGCCTCCTCGCCCACCGACACCACCACGAAGTTTTCGGCCTGGTTGCTCAGGTCGTCCAGCATGCCCTTGTCGTACACATGTTCGATGAAACCAGGCACACCGACGAAGGCCTGGCGGCCCATCGCCGAGGTGCGCACCGCCTTGCCATCGGCGAAGTAGTCACCGGCGTGTGCGCCAAGCAGGATGCTGTCGGTATCGTGCAGCGCGAGGAACGTACCGATCGACAGTTCTTCTGCGGAGAATCCAGCGTCGAAGGCCGCATCGCCATACAGCTCGCGCTGTGTGGCCAGTTGTGCGACCTGGCGACCGACTCCACATTCGGCGCGTACATTGCCGCTGTAGAACGCCTGCAGCGCCTGGCTGTTGCCCGTAATGGGCACGAAACCACGGCCGAAGCTTCGCGTGCGCTGCCAGCCTTGCGCGTGTGCGCCGTGCAGGCCGAAGCCGATCCAACCGAGCTGCAGGCCAGAGAAGCGGAATCCTGCATTGCCCTGCAGTGCAGCAGCGGCACGTTGCGTGGCTGCACCCAGCTGGAAGGCGTAGGCGCAAACCGTAGCCGGATCGTCCAGCACCTGCTGCAGCAACGCCTTGCGCGCTGCAGCGGGCATGTCCGCCGGCCATTGCACGCGCAGATCGCCTGCCGCCTGAGCCTCCGGCAGCGACGCGCGCGTGCACACAGGGCCACCATGCACCTGCGGTGCACCGATCGCGCGTGTTTCGAAGTGCCACCCCAGGCGCTGCAGCAGGCCTTGTGTACAGTCCAGCGGCGTGGCTGCCGTGCCCAGCGCGGGCAGCAGCAGGGCCACACCCATCCATCTGCCGCGCACGTTCAATCCTGGTCCGTGCTCGCCGGTGCGGGCTCCGGGGTTGTGACCACAGGCGGAACGGGCTTGCCTGCCTCCGCCGGAAGGTACTGTTGCAGGCGCTGGAAGAAGCGACGATAGAACTCAGCATCGGTAACCGTGCTGCTGGCCACTTTCACCAGCGAGTCGTCATTGCTGCCGAACGGCAGCGATACAGATCCGAGCGCACCGACGCCAACACTGGCCGAGGTCGGACTCTTCTTCAACGCATAGCGATCCTGCACGGCACTGACGAATACCAGTGTCTGGCTCCCGCGCGGTGCGCAGGAAATACGCAGCACCAGCTGCTCGTGATCGTCCTCGCGCGGCTGGAAGTTCTTGTTGCCTTCCACCTGCGCCGCGTCGGAACGGGCGATGGCATAGCCCTGGCTGAGCAGGGTGCGCCGTGCGGCCTCGCAGGCGTCACGGGGACGGCCATCGACGGTGCGCGAGAAGGTGTCGCCGGAATCAAAGGACTCACGCAGCAGGGTGCTGTCGGCGGCGCGGCCGCCACAGGCCGACAGGATCAGGGCGCTGGCGAGCGCCACGGCAACACTGGAAAGACGGGAGGCCCGCATGGGTACTCCTGCGAGGACGGTATCGCCAAGGGTAGTCCTGCGGCCGTGTGCGGCAGGTCGAAAGCACGCCCGCCAGCCCCCGCCGTTGCTGCCGGTTCATGCAGGAAAAGGGGACGGAGGGGATTAAGTCGTTTGTGGCACTTGGCCCCGCCACGCATGGCACGGCGCTACCGTGAACGAGGTCCCCCAAACGAAAAAAGGGCCGGCAATGCCGGCCCCTCGGGTATCACATGCCGTCGCCGGCTCAGTCCGCCCAGCGGCCGGCACCGGTGGACTGCGGCAGCACCTGCGCCGACAGCGGGCGGTCGTTGGCCAGCAGGTTCACCGCGTCGGCCAGGATCGAGGCTGACTCGCGCAGCAGCGGGTCCGGGCGCTTTTCGGCAGCCTTCTCGCGCGCGGCATCCTTGACGATGTCGCGCTCGTTGCCGGTCAGGCCGTCATCGCTGCTGTCATCGGCCAGCGGATCCAGGGCCAGGCCCAGCTCCTTGCGCTGCACCTGGCGCTCCTTGCGCTGGGTATCCTGGCGCTCGCGCTCAGCGCGACGGGTCGCCTCGTTGAGCGAGATGTATTTCTTCGCCGCTTCGGTGCGGAACTGCTGCACGTCCTCGTTCCACCACTGGAACTCCTTGTCGGTGGCGATGCGCGCGTCGTGACGGGTTTCCAGCTTCGGCAGCAACGGCGCGAAGTTGCCGTACTGGGTGTGCGGCACGGCGGCGATGCGGGTCCACGGCAGTGCGTTGTCGTAGGTGCTTTCGCCGAACTCGGTGGCATCGACGCTGGCCGGGAACGCCAGGTCCGGCACCACGCCCTTGTGCTGGGTGCTGCTGCCGCTGATGCGGAAGAACTGGGCAATGGTCAGCTTGACCTGGCCGAAGCGCTGGGTCTCGCCGCTCGGCCAGCGGTCAAGGTCGACGATGTTCTGTACGGTGCCCTTGCCGAAGCTGGTTTCACCGATCACCAGGCCACGACCGTAGTCCTGGATGGCACCGGCGAAGATCTCCGAGGCCGAGGCCGAACCACGGTTGATCAGCACCGCCAGCGGGCCGTCCCAGGCCACGCCCTGGTTGCGGTCGCTGTTGACGGTGACGCGGCCACCGGATTCGCGCACCTGCACCACCGGGCCCTGCTCGATGAACAGGCCAGTCAGTTCGATCGCTTCATCCAGCGAACCACCGCCGTTGTTGCGCAGGTCCAGCACCACGCCGTCCAGCTTGTCGTTCTTGAAGCCGGCCAGCAGCTTGGCCACGTCGCGGGTGGCCGAAGCATAGTCGGCGGCGTTGCGGCGACGGCCTTCGAAGTCCTGGTAGAAGGTCGGCAGCTTGATCACGCCGATCTTCCGTGCCGGCTCGCCGTTGGCGGCCGGAATGGTCATGGTCTCGCCCTTGGCGGCCTGTTCGGCCAGGCGCACCTTCTGCCGGGTCAGCACCAGGGTGTGGTGCTTGCCATCGGCACCTTCGGCAGCCGGAATGAACTCCAGCTTGACCTGGGTGTCCTTGGCGCCGCGGATCTTGGCCACGACATCGTCGATGCGCCAGCCAATCACGTCCTCGACCTGGCCGGACTTGCCCTGGCCAACGCCGACGATGCGGTCACCCGGCTTCAGCGTGCCGTCCACCGCAGCCGGGCCACCGGCGATGATCTCGCGGATGACCACCACATCGTCCTGGCGCTGCAGCTGCGCACCGATGCCTTCCAGCGACAGCGACATCGCCTGGTTGAAGTTCTCGGCGGTGCGCGGGGTGAAGTAATCCGTGTGCGGATCAACGGCACTGGTGTACGAATTCATGAAGAACTGGAAGACGTCTTCGCCCTTCAGTTCATTGACCGACTTCTCCAGCGTCGCGTAGCGCTTGTCCAGCGTCTTGCGGATGTCATCCGGCTTCTTGCCGGCCAGCTTCAGGCGCAGCCAATCGTTCTTCACCGACTTGCGCCACAGCTCATCGAGCTCGGCACTGCTGGCCGCCCACGGCACCTTCTTGCGGTCGTACTCGAAGCGCTCGTCGGTGGTGAAGTCCGGCTCCTGCTTGAGCAGCTTGCGCGCGTACGCCACGCGCTCGCCGACGCGCTGCTTGTAGACAGCGAACACCTGGAACGCCGGCTCCAGCTCGCCGCCCCGGATGGCGGAGGCGATGTTGGCCTCGAACGGTGCGAAGCGCGCCACGTCGGCCTGGGTGAAGTACTGCTTGCCGCCGTCAAGCGTTTCCAGATAGCGCTTGAACACGTCCTTGGAGGTGGCCTCGTCCAGCGCGCGCGGGCGATAGGCGTAGCGGCTGTCGGACAGCAGGCCGTACACCAGCTTGGAGGTGGTCACCTGGTCGGCGGTGGCCGCCGCGGGCAATGCGGGCGAGTCGGCCTTGGCCGCCAACGCCAGTGGCGCGACCAGCGCCAGGGCCATCAGGAATGCGGGGGCTTTGAATTTCATTGACGTGCTCGAAGGCGCCTTGCCAAGGGGGAGACTGCGGGGTGTTAAGACACCACGACAGTGCCGAAAGTTGCCGGGTTTGTCACCCGGCCGCGCTCGGTGGAAAACCAGCCTAGCCGGGCCGGTGTAGCAAATTGTGAATGCAGGCGAAGGCGGGGCCGAGCATGGGCTCGGCTCTACAACAGGCAAAGGCGTGCGAACCAACGTTCGCACCCACCAGGGCGGTTCGCACCCACCTCAGGAGATGCCGGCGCCCTTGGCCTGCACGTCGGCGTGGTACGACGAGCGCACCATCGGGCCGGAGGCAACATGGCTGAAGCCCAGCTCGTAGCCGTAGTCCTCCAGCGCCTTGTAGTCTTCCGGGGTCCAGTACTTCAGCACCGGGTGGTGGTGTGCGGTCGGCTGCAGGTACTGGCCGATGGTGATCATGTCCACGTCGTGCGCGCGCAGGTCGCGCAGGGTGGCCTTGATCTGTTCGAAGTCCTCGCCCAGGCCCAGCATGATGCCGCTCTTGGTCGGCACGTCCGGATGCTGCGCCTTGAAGTTCTTCAGCAGGTTCAGCGACCACTGGTAGTCCGCACCCGGGCGCACGTTGCGGTACAGGTCCGGCACGGTCTCGATGTTGTGGTTGAACACATCCGGCGGGTTCTGCGCCAGGATCTCCAGCGCGCGCTCCATGCGGCCCTTGCCACGGAAGTCCGGGGTCAGCACTTCGATGCGGGTGCCCGGCGACTTCTCGCGAATGGCGGTGATGCAGTCGACGAAGTGCTGGGCACCACCGTCGCGCAGGTCATCGCGGTCGACGCTGGTCACCACCACGTACTTCAGGCCCATGTCGGCCACGGTCTGGCCGAGACTGGCCGGTTCGTTGGCATCCGGCGGCTTGGGGCGTCCGTGGGCGACGTCGCAGAACGAGCAGCGGCGGGTGCAGACCTCGCCCAGGATCATGAAGGTGGCGGTGCCGTGGCCGAAGCACTCGTGGATGTTCGGGCAGCTGGCTTCCTCGCACACGGTCACCAGGCGGTTTTCGCGCAGCTTGGCCTTCAGGTTCTGCACGGCATTGCCCGAAGGAATGCGCACGCGGATCCAGGACGGCTTGCGCAGCACCGGCGCGTCGGCGAACTGCACCGGCGAGCGGTTGATCTTGTCACCGCCCAGCTGCTTGACCCCGGCCTGCAACGGCGCGGCGGACGGGGAGTCGCCCTGCACGATCTGCAGGGGAATGGAACGGGCGGTGGTTTCAGTCATGGCAGTTCCGGGGGCGGTCAGGCGGCCGCAGAAAGATCGGGCAGTTCGGGGGTGTGCTGCAGCAGCAGGCCGAACTGGCGGGCCAGGTGGTCCAGCAGCACCGGCTTGACGGCCTCCATCCCGGAGGGACCGCCCAAGTCTACCACCGAGGTCACCTGCAACCCCTGATAGCCACAGGGATTGATGCGGTGGAAGGGTTCCAGGTCCATGGCCACATTGAAGGCCAGGCCGTGGAAGGTGCAGCCGCGACGCACGCGGATGCCGAGGGCAGCGATCTTGGCGCCGCCGACATAGACGCCCGGGGCGCCCTCGCGGCGTTCGGCACCGATGTTCCACTCGCCCAGCGTATCGATGATGGCCTGCTCGATGCGGCACACGTAATCGCGCACACCGATGCCCAGGCGCGGCAGGCGCAGCAGCGGGTAAACCACGATCTGGCCGGGGCCGTGATAGGTCACCTGGCCGCCACGGTCCACATGCAGCACCGGGATATCGCCCGGCGCCAGCACATGCTCATCCTTGCCGGCCTGGCCCAGGGTGAACACCGGGTCGTGTTCGACCACCCACAATTCGTCGGCATCGGTGTCGCTGCGCTGGTCGGTGAAGCGCTGCATGGCGCGCCACACCGGCTCGTACGCCTGGCGGCCAAGGTCACGCACCAGCGCCGGACGCGGCGCGCGGTCCTCGGGGGCGGCTTCAGCCGGGCAGCTGTCGGCTACAGCGTCCACTTCACTTCCGGGTGGTCGCGCAGCGCCTGGTGCGCCAGGTCGTACTGTTCGCGGCTCTCAGCCTTGAACACGATGCGGACGGACACGTACTTGCCGTTGGAGGAATGCTTCCAGCTGATGCGTTCATTGACGACATCGATGCCGGCAGCCAGCAGCAGGCGGGGGAGCTCATGTTCCAGGCCGCGGTTGGCCGGGCCCATGGCGCTGAGCTCGAACTGGCCGGGGAACTGGAAGCCGTGGTCGGGGTTGTCGGACTTGATTTCCATGGACCCATTATCGGGCCGCAGGGCAACAAACCCAAGAGTATTCATCAACGTCAAAGACGGCACCGGCGGCCTGCTGCGTTGCAGGCGGCCCAGCGGCGCGGGCCGAAGCCCAACGGCAGCTGACTGCAATCTGCTGTCACGCACTGGCCCAGGCAACGTACGGCGACCAGTGGTCTTCTTCACACCAGACCTGCGGCGCTTGCGCGGGTAACAAATTGTGTCCGCTGGACAATGTTGTTTTCGGAACAGACAAGTGATTCGAACGTGCTCGTTCCGCCGCGCGGGCGCGAGTACCGTAGCGTTGCATATAACGACTGAAAACCGTCCCCTTCCCCATGAGCATTCCATCCATGCGTAGTGTCGCAGCCCTCGGGCTGGCCGGCCTGCTGGCCTCTGCCCTCCCCCTTGCCGCCCAGGCGGCCGAACAATGTGGCCCGGACGCGATGCGCGACCACCCGCCGCAGATCAACTTCCGCGTTGACAACGACCTGTTTGGTGGCCGCCACCAGGACCAGGGCTACACCAACGGTGCGCTGTTGACCCTGGTCTCGCCCAATCTGGTCGACTACACCGACGACCCCTGCCTGCCGCGCATGGCGCGCTGGGTGAACCAGTACCTGGAAGGGCTGCATCCGGGCAGGTTCGAACAGCAGAACATGATCTTCAGCATCGGCCAGGGCATCTTCACCCCGACCGATTTCAGCCGCAGGGACCTGATCGAGGACGACCGTCCTTACGCCGGCGTACTGATCGCAAACTTCGGTTTCAATGCGCGCAGCGGCGACCGCCTGCAGACCACCCAGCTGACGCTGGGCGTGGTCGGCCCGTGGGCACAGGGCAAGCAGGTGCAGAATGCCGTGCACGAAGTGCTGGGCGACGAGAAATTCAAGGGCTGGGACAACCAGCTGCACAACGAGCCGCTGTTCATGCTCACCCATGAGCGCATGCGCCGCTGGCCCGGCGATGCCAGCGTCAATGCCGACGGCTGGGGTTGGGACGCGATCAGCCACTACGGCGGGTCGATCGGCAACCTGGAAACCAAGGTCAACCTCGGCGGTGAAGTGCGCTTCGGCTGGAAGCTGCCGGACGACTTCGGCAGCACGCCGTTGCGCCCGGCCGGCGAGAACACTGCGCCGACCCGCGGCGGCCGTCCCAATGGCTGGTCCTGGCACCTGTTCGCGACCTCGGACGCGGCCTGGGTGATCCGCGACATCACGCTGGATGGCAACACGTTCCGCAACAGTCACAGCGTGGACAAGCGCCATGTGGTGGCCTACGGCGGCTACGGCGTGGCCGTGATGTACGGACGCTGGAAGTTCGCCGCGGCGCGCTACCACAGCACGCGCGAGTTCAACGGCCAGCGCGAAGCACCGGTGTTCGGCAGCTTCACCATCAGCCGCTCGCTGTAAGCGAGGGGCTGAGGGTAGTGCCGGCCGCTGGCCGGCTGCCGGCATATCCGGATGGGTCCATGGGGAGCCGGCCAGCGGCCGGCACTACCCAC
>NZ_JACIUW010000012.1:0-154046 GCF_014145825.1 Stenotrophomonas sp. I18B00994
AACGGGCATTTTTATAGTGGTTCATCCGGGCTCTTTGGGGTCTGGAGAGGTGTGGTAACCACCATTTTCCAAAGATGTCCCGGATGAACAACGTACAGAGAGATCACAACTAACAGTCGACTCTACCGCCGTCGGTCTCCCAGGCCTGTCGGTTTTCGAGGCCGCAGGTTTCCGAGCCCGCCGGTTTCCAGGCCCCTTGTTTCCCCCGAGGGCTCCGCCTCACCCCGCGTACGCGGTCAGCCGGCCTTCCTGCTCGCACACGGTGATCGCGCCACCGAACACCGCCGACAGCGGCGCGCTGCGCAGCAGTTCGGCGCGGGTGCCATCAGCCAGCACACGGCCGTCGCGCAGCAGCACCACGCGTTCGATCTCGGGAATGATCTCTTCGATGTGGTGGGTCACCAGCACCAGGGTGATGCCCTGCTGGGCGAGCACCCGCATGGTCGCCACCAGCTGCTCGCGGGCGACCAGGTCCAGCCCGGTGGATGGCTCGTCCAGCAGCAGTGCCTGCGGCCGATTGACCAGCGCGCGGGCGATCAGCACGCGGCGGGTCTCGCCGGCCGACAGCTCGGCATAGGCGCGTTCGCGCAGGGACAGGGCGCCGGTCATCGCCAGTGTCTCGCCGACGCGCGTGCGCATGTCGGCGGTCACTTCGCGGAAGGCCGGCACCACGTAGCTGGCGAAGAAGCCGGACAGCACCGCCTGTTCCACGGTCAGCCCGGGCATGTCGGCCAGATTGCTGCTGAGGTCGCCGGTGACGATGCCCAGCTGCGAACGCAGCCGGTCCACCTGCCAGCGGTTCTGGCCCAGCACCTTCACCGCCACCGAGCCGTCGCTTTGCGCCAGCGGGTACAGCTCGCGGGTGATCAGCTTGATGAAGGTCGATTTGCCGCAACCGTTGGGGCCGAGCAGGGCAGTGTGCTGGCCCTGCGCGATACGCAGGCTGAGCCCGTGCAGCACCTTCACCTGGCCGCGCACCACGGTGGCGCGGTCCAGTTCGATCAAGGGGGGCAGCTCCGCAACGGGCGGGGCGGCAGTCATGGTGCTGGCGCGTGGATCAAGGCTCGACAACTCAGGTCCCCAACTGTGAACGGTGCCACGGATGGCGGTGGCAATCACCGCCGCAGGGATGCAGTTTGCAACGCAAGCGCCCATGATGTCTGCCATCCCCGCGTCGATACGGAGAGCCGCCATGCCCGATGCCCTGATGTCCCTGTTGACCGGTGGTGTGCTGGGCCTGGGCTGGTGGGCCATGCTGGCGGTGCTGCTGGTCTTCACCCAGATCACCATCTTCTCGGTGACCCTGTACCTGCACCGCAGCCAGGCCCATCGCGGGGTCGATTTCCACCCGGCATTGGCCCACGTGTTCCGGTTCTGGCTCTGGCTCACCACCTCGATGATCACCCGCGAGTGGGTGGCCATCCATCGCAAGCACCACGCCAAGGTGGAAACCGAGGACGATCCGCACAGCCCGGTCACCCGTGGCATCGGCAAGGTGTTCTGGCATGGCGTGGAGCTGTACCGCGAAGCGCGCGGCATGCGCGCGGACATCGAGCAGTACGGGCGTGGCACCCCGGATGATGCGATCGAGCGCCACCTGTACACCCCGCACGCCACGCTCGGCCCGGTGCTGCTGCTGGCGATCAACAGCGTGCTGTTCGGCCTTCCCGGCGTGGCCCTGTGGGCGATCCAGATGGCGTGGATTCCATTCTGGGCGGCCGGCGTGGTCAACGGCCTCGGCCACTGGTGGGGCTACCGCAACTACGAATCGGCCGATACCTCCACCAACCTGACGCCGTGGGGCTTCTGGATCGGTGGCGAGGAGCTGCACAACAATCACCATGCCTTCCCCAGCTCGGCGCGCTTCGCGATGCGGCGCTGGGAATTCGACATCGGCTGGAGTGCGATCCGCCTGCTGCAGGCGCTGCGCCTGGCCAAGGTGCTTCGCGTTGCACCGGCCATGGACGTACGCCCGAACATCGCCGTGCCCGATGCCGAAACCCTGAAGGCGCTGCTCTCGCACCGCTTCCAGGCGATGACCGACTACCAGCGCAACGTGTTCATGCCGGCCCTGCGCGAGGAAGCCGCCCACGCTGGCGCCAAGCTGCGGCGCCTGCTGCCGCGCCGGCTGCGCCGTGGCCTGGTCAACGACGGTCGCTGGCTGAAGCCGGACAGTCGCGCCCAGCTCAGCGCATGGGTGGCACAGCGCCCGCGCATCCACACCCTGGTCGAGTATCGCGCGCGGTTGGCGGCGCTGCTCGAGGCCCGCGGCCACGATGCCGCCGAGCGCCTGCACCAGCTGCAGGCCTGGTGCCGCGAGGCCGAGGAAAGCGGAATCGCGGCGCTGCAGGCCTACGCTGCGCGATTGAAGGGCTACAGCCTGGTGGGCGCGTGAGGGCAGGGTATGGGCTTGTGTTGGCCGCGCTGCTGCCAGGCGCGGCGCTGGCCCAGGTCACCGATACCGCCAGCTACCTGCAGCGGATGGACAGCGATGGCGACGGCAAGGTCAGCGAAGCCGAGTACGTGCAGTGGATGCTGTATGCCTTCGACCGCATGGACCGCAATGGTGATGGCGTGCTGAGCGCTGACGAGCTGCCCGGCGGCGAGGGCAGGGCAATTAGCCGCGAGCAGCAGCGGCAGGTGATCGTGCAGCGCTTCCATAAGCAGGATGCCAACGGCGATGGCTACCTGGATGCGCGAGAGCTGGCGGCGCCGCCACGCTGAGCGGGCGTAGAATCGGTTCATGCCTGAACTGCCCGAAGTCGAAACCACCCGCCGCGGCCTGGCGCCGCACCTGCAGGGGCGCCGCGTGCATGGCGTGATCCTGCGCCGCGCCGACCTGCGCTGGCCGATTCCGCCGGAAGTGGCCGAGCTGCTGCCGGGGCAGCGCATCGAGGACATCCGCCGTCGCGCCAAGTACCTGCTGCTGGACACCGCCATCGGCAGCGCCGTGCTGCACCTGGGCATGTCCGGCAGCCTGCGTGTGCTGCCCGGCGATACCCCGCTGCGCGCGCACGACCATGTGGATATCAGCCTGGACAACGGCCGCCTGTTGCGCTTCAACGACCCGCGCCGCTTCGGCAGCCTGCTGTGGCAGCCGGCCGGCGAAGTCCACCCGCTGCTGCAGGGGCTAGGCCCGGAGCCGCTGGACGATGCCTTCGACGGGGACTACCTGTTCGCCCGCAGCCGTGGCCGCAGCGCGCCGGTGAAGACCTTCCTGATGGACCAGGCGGTGGTGGTGGGCGTGGGCAACATCTACGCCGCCGAGAGCCTGTTCAAGGCCGGCATCAGTCCGCTGCGCGAGGCCGGGAAGATCTCGCGCGAGCGCTACCAGCGGCTGGCCGATGCGGTGAAGGAGATCCTCGGCTACGCCATCACCCGTGGTGGCACCACCCTGCGTGACTTCATCAGCCCCGATGGCGCGCCGGGCTACTTCGAGCAGGAACTGCTGGTGTACGGCCGTGACGGGCTGCCCTGCCCGAACTGTGGCCGCGCGCTGAAGCACGCCACCATCGGCCAGCGCGCCAGCGTCTGGTGCAGCCACTGCCAGCGCTGAGGCGGGCGGCCAGCGGCAGCTGAACGGACAGGGCACGTCTCCGCTGCCCGTTAACGTTTGTCTGCCTATGATGGCCGACCTTCCTTCTGTGCCTGACGCGCCTGCATGCAACGACGCGACTTCATCCGCAATGCCTCCCTCGCCCTGGCTGCATTCGGCCTGCCGTCCCTGCCCGCGTGCGCGGCCAGCAGGAGCGGCCAGATGGGCCTGCGCCGCCTCGGCCAACCGCAGCCGTTCGACTTCGCCACCCTGAAGGGCCAGGCGCGCGCGCTGGCACAGGCGCCCTACAAGAGCCACAAGCGGGTGCTGCCGGGCCGCCTGGAAGGGCTGGACTGGGACCAGTACCAGTCGATCGGTTACCGCCAGGACCATGCGCTGTGGGCCGACCAGCCGGGCAAGTTCCAGGCCAAGTTCTTCCACCTGGGCCTGTACTTCCATTCGCCGGTGCGCATGTTCGACGTGGTCGACGGCAAGGCGCAGGAGCTGGCCTATGACGGCGCGGCCTTCAACTACGGCAAGAGCGGCATCAAGGACGGCGAGCTGCCGGCCGATCTCGGCTTCGCCGGTTTCCGCCTGAACACCCGCAAGGACACCGATCGCGATTTCGCCGCCTTCCTCGGCGCCAGCTACTTCCGTGCGGTCGGCAAGGAAGGCCAGTACGGCCAGTCCGCGCGTGGCCTGGCAATCGATACCGGCATGGGCAAGCCGGAGGAATTCCCGGACTTCATCGCCTATTACCTGGAACAACCCTCGGCTGATTCGGACACGATCGTGGTCTACGGCCTGCTGGATTCGCCCAGCGTGGCCGGCGCCTATCGCTTCGCGATCACCAATGGCGACGTGCTGCTGATGGACATCGACAGCGCGCTGTACCCGCGCAAGGCGATCGAGCGGTTGGGCATCGCCCCGTGCACCAGCATGTACCAGGTGGGTGAGAACGACCGCCGCATGGCCTGGGACTGGCGCCCGGAGATCCACGACACCGACGGCCTGTCGCTGTGGACCGGTGCCGGCGAATGGATCTGGAGGCCGCTGCTGAACCCGCGCAACCTGCGCTTCAACATGTTCGTGGACCGCAACCCCCGCGGCTTCGGCCTGCTGCAGCGCGACCGCAACTTCGACCATTACCAGGACGACGGCGTGTTCTACGAGAAGCGCCCGTGCCTGTGGGTGGAGCCGAAGGGCGAGTGGGGCGAGGGCTCGGTGCAGCTGGTGGAGATCCCCACCGTGGACGAAACCTTCGACAACATCGTGGCGTTCTGGAACCCCAAGGAAAAACCGCAGCCGGGCCAGGAACTGCTGGTTGGCTACCGCCTGTACTGGGGTGCCGAACCACCGGCACGGCCGCCGCTGGCGCACTGCGTGGCCAGCCGCACCGGCCTGGGTGGCGTGGTCGGCAAGAAGCGCGAGTACTTCAGCTGGCGCTTCGCGGTGGACTTCGAAGGTGGCGAGCTGGCCAGGCTGATCGACAAGGGCGAGGTCGAGGCGGTGGTGGAATCCAGCCGCGGCCGGGTCGAGATCGTGTCGGCGCGTCCGCTGCGCGAGATCAACGGCTACCGCGCGATGTTCGACCTGGTGCCGCCGGAGGGCAGTCCCGAGCAGATCGACATCCGCTTGTTCCTGCGCAGTGGCGGCAAGACCCTGACCGAGACCTGGCTGTACCAGTACACCCCGCCGCCGGCGGGTGCGCCGGAGCGCACGCTGTACTGAGAGGGGTGTTGGGTTTGCAGGGCTTGCAGCCCTGCACCTGCCGAGGCCAAAGCAACAGCAACAGCCGAAGCAGAAGCTGGTTTTCTGTGGGTAGTCGGGGTGGGTCCGGTGGCGGGAGACGCCGTAAACCCGTCCATGGGAGCTTGGCCGCGGCATCCATGCCGCGGACACTCCCGCCACCGGACCCACCCCGCCTTCGACAGACCTCCGCGATCCGTCGGAGCACGGGGTCGGATCCCGTTGCTGCGCAACGGGCTCTGACCCCAGATGAATTTCGATATCTGACAGATGTGTCGACCAAGGTCGACACCCACCAACAGCGCGGGGATCTGTCAGAGGTGGGGCGGTGTCGGAGTGCGGGGTGTCAGCCGCATGGATGCGGCTGCCAAGCTTACAGGGACGTACTTGCAGCGTCCCCGCAGTCCGACACCGCCCCGCCATCCCACGCAATGCCAGCTGTTGCTGTTGCTGTTGCCGGCCAGCGGCCGTCACTACCGCGGGTGCAGGGCTGCAAGCCCTGCAAAAGAACACCCTTTACAGCGGCAGGGGCGCCTGCGCCGGATCGATCCGCCCTTCACCGCGGGTGATCTTCTTGAACTCGGCACGGCTGACCGACACGTAGCGGTCGTTGCCACCGATCTCCACCTGCGGGCCGTCCTGCACCGCGTGCCCATGTTCGTCCACGCGTACCGTCATCGTTGCCTTCTTGCCGCTGTGGCAGATGGTCTTGATCTCCTGCATCTCGTCGGCCCAGGCCAGCAGGTACTGGCTGCCCTCGAACAGCTCGCCGCGGAAATCGGTGCGCAGGCCGTAGCACAGCACCGGAATGCGCAGCTGGTCGACCACCTCGCTGAGCTGCCAGACCTGGGCGCGCGTGAGGAACTGCGCTTCATCCACCAGCACGCAGCCCATCGGGCCGTTGGCGGCCAGGTCCTGTTCGACCCAGTGCTGCAGGTCGGTGTCACGGTCGAAGGCCATGCCGTCCGCACGCAGGCCGATACGCGAGGCCACCACGCCGGCGCCGGCACGATCATCCAGGCGCGGGGTCAGGATCGCCACCCGCATGCCGCGTTCGCGGTAGTTGTGCGCGCTCTGCAGCAGGGTCGTGGTCTTGCCGGCGTTCATCGCCGAATAGTAGAAATAGAGCTTGGCCATCGGCCAATTCTAGTCGTCCACCGCCTCGTCGTCGCGGACCGTGTCCGGCCGTCCTATCTCGACGCTGGGGGTCCGCGCGGGGCGCCAGTAGTTGTCCTGCAGGCACCAGTAGTCGGCGGCGCGCCAGTAGTCGTTGTCGTAGACGATGCTGCCCGGCGTCACGATGCCCTGCTCGTTGCCGCGGCGCTGGACGACGATCAGGCCGGAGCTCACGTACCCGAGGCGGCTGCCGGTGATCTGCTGGCGGCCGTCCCTGAGGGCGCGCTCCATGCGAGGCTTGGCTGCGCGGTCGCCGTAGTCGGCATAGACCTGCTGGCCGCGCTCGATCGCCCGTGCCTGCTGCAGTGCGTCCAGGCGTGCCCAGTAGTGCTCCCGCAGCACCAGGAAGTCGTGATACATGCGCTCGGCGGCCAGGTCCATCCAGATGTAGGCCATCACCGGATCGGCCCGGGTACCGACGCCCTCCTGGTACAGCCGCGCCACCATGGCCTGGGAGAACTTGTCGGCGTAGCGCGCCGAACGCTTGTAGTAGTCCAGCGCCCTGGCGGGCTGTCTGTCCCGTTCGGCCCGCTGGGCCATGCTGCGCCAGAACAGGTCCGGATGGGCATCGAAGAAGCCTCCGGTCAGGACGGTAGGCGGGATCTGCCGCGGGGCCTCCACCGGGCATTCCCTGGCGGTCACGGCAGCGGCCATCGACAGGCCCAGCAGCAGGCAGAAGCGTGAAGCGTGCTTCGCTTTCATACTTGATCGCCCTCCTGGCAATGACCATGAAATACGAACGTCAGCGCCCCGCGCCTTCCACGGGGCTGAGTGGGCCGACCTCGACGCTGCGGCCGCCGAACTCCTGTTCCCAGATGCGGTCCTGCATGCACCAGTACGCTGCAGGGTCCCAGTACGCATCCCGATAATAGTCATCGCCGCGGGTCGGCCAGCCGGCTTCCGGGCCGTCGGACAGTTCCACCTGCAGCATCGAGCTGACCCAGCCGGTGCGGCTGCCGGTCATGCCGCTGCGGTCCACGCGCATGGCAGCCTCCATGCGCGGCTTGGCCGTGGCATCGCCGTAGGCCGCATACAGCGCCGGCCCTTCGGCGAGCACCCGTTGCCGTTGCGCGGCATCCAGGCGGTTCCAGTAGCGCTCGCGCTCCAGCAGCAGGTCGCGGTAGCCGCGTTCGGCGGCCAGGTCCATCCAGATGTAGGCCAGCACCGGATCAGGGGCGGTACCCGTGCCTTTCTGGTACATGCGCGCGACCAGCGACTGCGACAGCTTGTCGGCGTGCGCGGCCGCCCGCTTGAAACGCACCAGCGCATGATCGGGCCGGCCCTGGCGCCACGACTGCAGGCCCAGCTCGCGCCAGTGCAGGTCAGGATGAGCCTGCAGGAAGCCCGGGGTCATCAGCGCCGACCGCAACGATGCGCCAGCATCGGGCGCGCAGTCCGCACTGCGGGCAGCCAACGGCGCCAGCAGCAACAGCAGGGTGCCCAGCAGGGCGGCAGGGGCGGTCGGGCGCATGCACCTGGCTCCAGTGCTCCGGTGGCGAATCAATAGCTTAGGAACGGTGTGCATGCAAGTCAGGTCCGCCCGCTGCGGCCCCGCTACAATCCCATTCCCATGCACGGTCTCAATCCCCCCCAAGCCGCCGCCGTCCTGCACATCGAAGGTCCGTTGCTGGTGCTCGCCGGCGCGGGCAGCGGCAAGACGCGCGTGATCGTGGAAAAGATCGCCCACCTGATCGGCAGCGGTCGCTACCCGGCACGCCGCATCGCAGCGATCACCTTCACCAACAAGTCGGCCAAGGAAATGCGCGAGCGTGTGGCCAAGCGCCTGCGCGAGCAGGACGCCGACGAGGTGACCATCTGCACCTTCCATGCGCTGGGCCTGAAGTTCCTGCAGATCGAACACGCGGCCGTGGGCCTGAAGCGTGGCTTCTCGATCTTCGATGCCGATGATGCCGCTGCGCAGATCAAGGACCTGATGTACGGGGCCAAGCCCGACGACATCGAGGACATGAAGAACCTGGTGTCGCGCGCCAAGAACGCCGGCCTGTCGCCCGAGCAAGCGATGGCCGCCGCGCGCAGCAACCGCGAGAAGGAAGCGGCCAGCGTCTACGAGCGCTACCAGCTGCGCCTGACGGCGTTCAATGCGGTGGACTTCGATGACCTGATCCGTTTGCCGGTGCAGATCCTGGAGGAAAATCCGGAGATCGCGCTGGCGTGGCGCGAGCGCATCGGCTACCTGCTGGTGGACGAATGCCAGGATACCAACGACGCGCAGTACCGGCTGCTCAAGCAGCTGGCCGGCGACAAGGGCAACTTCACCTGCGTGGGTGACGATGACCAGTCGATCTACGCCTGGCGCGGTGCCAACCCGGAAAACCTGCAGCAGATGGGGCGCGACTATCCCACGCTGGAGATCATCAAGCTGGAGCAGAACTACCGCTGCTCCAACCGCGTGCTGCGCGCCGCCAATGCGCTGATCGCCAACAACCCGCACGAGCACCTGAAGAAGCTGTGGAGCGACCAGGCCGACGGCGAGCGCATCCGCGTGTGGGAGTGCCGCAACAGCGAGCACGAGGCGGAAAAGGTCGCGGCCGAGATCGCCTTCGTGGCGCAGTCGCGCAACGTGCCATGGAGTGATTTCTGCATCCTGTTCCGCGGCAACTTCCAGTCGCGCCCGCTGGAAAAGGCGATGCAGCTGCTGCGCATTCCCTACCACCTGACCGGCGGCACCATGTTCCTGGAGCGCCAGGAAGTGAAGGACACGCTGGCCTGGCTGCGGTTGCTGGTGAACCCGGACGACGACACCGCGTTCATGCGTGCGGTGCAGTCGCCCAAGCGCGACGTCGGTGCCGGCACGCTGGCCAGGCTGGCCGAGCTGGCGCAGGAAAAGGACATGCCGATGGCACAGGCTGCCGAGGCGATCGGCGCCCTGCAGCAGCTACCGCCGCGCGCCGCCAACAGCCTGGCCCGCTTCACCGACATCCTGCGCGACCTGCGCGCGCAGATGCGTCAGGTCACCTCGGGCGACATGATCCGCAAGGTCGCCAAGGAATCGGGCCTGCTCAGCGAACTGCGCCAGCAGGCCAAGGAAGAGGCCAGCTACCAGCGCCGCGCCAACAACATCGAGGAACTGGCGCAGTGGTTCGAGGGCGGCCCGCGCGGCGCCACTGCCGCTGACCTGGCCGGCCAGCTGGCGCTGCTGTCACGCAGCGACAAGGACGAGGGTGGCAACCAGGTGCGCATGATGACCATGCACGCCTCCAAGGGCCTGGAATTCCCGTACGTGTTCATCGTTGGCTGCGAGGATGGCGTGCTGCCCCACCAGGTCAGCCTGGACGAGGGCAACCTGCAGGAAGAGCGGCGGCTGCTGTACGTGGGCATCACCCGCGCCAAGATTCAGCTGTGGATGAGTTACAGCAAGCTGACGCGCAAGTTCGGTGAGCATGTGCGGCTGAAGCCGAGCCGGTTCTTCGATGAGATCCCGGCCGAGGAGATCCAGCGTGATGGCGCTGATCCGGTGGCCGATGCGGCGCGCAAGAAGGAACGGGCGAGTGCGGGGTTGGCGGCGATCGAGGCGTTGTTCGACTGATCGGCGAACGGCGCAGCCCCTCGTGGTTGGCGCCGTTCGCAATGCATTCGTGGGGGCCGGGCGGGGGGGGCGGTCGGGACACGCCGTAAACCCATCCATGGGGGCTCGGCCGCGGCTTGCTCGTGTGCGCTGTCCTGCGCACACGGCAAGACCGGGGTTGGGCGTCCTGCCCAACCCGCCCGAGGCATGCCTCGGGCCCATGCCGCGGACGGTCCCGCCCAGCCCACCCGGCCGGCCTCTGACAGTTTCCGTGCGCGCCAGCCACGGAAAAGAAAAAGAAAATCAAAAGCAGCAGCCGGGCTTGAGGCAGAATCGGGGTTTCGGCTGGAGGTCCACCTGTGCAACCGATCGAGAGTGAACGCCTGCGCCTGCGTGCGATCGAGCCTGATCGCGATGCGGCGCCGATGCTGGCGCTGTTGAATGATCCGGGCTTCGTGCGCTTCATTGGCGACCGCAATGTGCGCAGTGAGGAGCAGGCGCGGGACTACATCGCGCTGCGTGTGCTGCACAGCTATGCGTTGAATGGCTTTGGCATGTATGCCATCGAGCGGTTGTCCGATGGTGCCTGGCTGGGCAATGCCGGACTGGTACGGCGTGATGGGCTGCCGGGTCCGGACATCGGCTATGCGGTGCTGTCGGAATTCGCCGGGCAGGGCTATGCCGGTGAGGCGGCGCGGGCGGTGTTCGCGCATGCGCGCGCTGGGCTGGGCCTGCACGATCTGTATGGCATCACCGATCTGGACAACGTGGTGTCCGGGAAGATCCTGCTGGGGTTGGGCATGCAGGAGCGCGGGGTGATCCAGCTGCCGGGCGTGGACAGCCCGAGCAGGTTGTATGCCACGCCGGGTGCGGCGCAGGTCTGACCCCTGATGTTGGTAGGTGCCGACCGTTGGTCGGCACGATTCAGATGCAGTGCCGACCACGGTCGGCACCCACCCCCTCAGCCGCGCAGTTCGGCCAGCTGCGCCTGCAGCTCGGCCACGGCCGCTTCCAGCTGGGCCACGCGCTCGGCCAGGCCCGGGTCGGCTGCATCGCTGCTGCCGCCGCCGCCGCTGCTGGCGTACCTGGCCGCCAGCGCCGCACCGTCCACTTCACCGCACAGCAGGTGCATGTAGCGGTCTTCGCGCTGGCCGCTGGCACGCGGCAGCACCACCAGCAGCGCGCGCTGCTGCAGGCGCTCGATGGCGTGGCGGGCTTCATCGGCGTCGGCGAAGCGGTGCAGGCGCTCGCTGCGCGTGATCAGTTCGCCCAGCGTCTGCGGCCCACGCAGCAGCAGCAGCGCCAGCAGCACGGTCTGCTGCCGGGTCAGGTCCAGTGCGGCCTGCAGGCGGTGCTCGTAGCGGTCCGCGCGCGAGGAGAAGTGCTGGCGGGCCAGGCCCAACGCCTCCAGCTGGCGCAGCGCGTGCTGCACGCTGCCGGCATCGATGTTCATCACCGGCTCGCGGGCAGTCTTCTGGTTGGCAGCCGACTGGGCGGCATTGACCGTCAGTGGATAGGTGTCCGGCGTGGTCGCCTCCTTTTCCACCAGGCAGCCCAGCAGGCGGGCCTGCACGGCGTCGAGCAGGGGGACGTCGGGGGTCTGGACGGAATCGGTCATGGCGGCCTCCGGAAGGGCAACGGGTCAACCGCCAAGCATAGCCGTCCCGGGGCCGCCTTTGCCGGTAAAATGCGCCGGTATATCTGATTGCCGGTGAATCCATGCGTCGTCCCGTTTCCCTGTCCCTGACCCTGCTCGCCACTGCGGCGCTGGGCCTGTCCGCCTGCAAGCGCGTGGATGCGCCTGCTGCCGAAGCCGTTGCCCCGGAGGCCCCGGCCGCCGCTGCCAAGGCTGATGGCGCGCTTGATGCAACCGCCAACGACAATCTCAACGCCGTGCTGTGGATGCAGCGCGCGCAGGAGTACAAGGCAATCACCGAGCAGACCTACCGTGCCGCCGCCGACCACCTGGACGCCGCGCTGAAGGAAGCGCACTGGGATGCGCTGGTGCCGGAGGAACGCGGCAACGAGGCCAAGGGCCTGAAGCCGGCCGTGGTGCTGGACGTGGATGAGACCGTGCTGGACAACTCGCCCTACCAGGCGCGCCTGGTGCGCGACGGCAAGGAATACGACGAGCTGAGCTGGGACCAGTGGGTGGCCGAAAAGAAGGCCAAGGCCATTCCGGGCGTGGTCGATTTCGCCAAGGCCGCCAACGCCAAGGGCGTAACCCTGCTGTACATCTCCAACCGCGCCGTGCACCTGAAGGACGCGACCCTGGCCAACCTGCGCGAGCAGGGCCTGCCGGTGGCCGATGACAGCGTGTTCCTGGGCCTGGGCACCGTGGTCGAAGGCTGCGAGCAGGCCGGCAGCGAGAAGAACTGCCGCCGCCGCCTGGCCGGGCAGAAGTACCGCGTGCTGATGCAGTTCGGCGACCAGCTGGGCGACTTCGTGGAAGTGACCGCCAACACCAACGAAGGCCGTGACGCCCTGCTGCAGCAGTACCACGACTGGTTCGGCGAGCGCTGGTGGATGCTGCCGAACCCGACCTACGGCGGTTTCGAGCCGGCGCAGTTCAACAATGACTACAGCCAGTCGCGCCAGGCCCGCCACGACGCCAAGCGCGCTGCCCTGGACTACGCGCCGTGAGCCGCGCGCCGCTGCCGCTGCGCGATGACGAGCGCCTGATCTTCGCGCTGGACGTGCCTGACCGCGCGCAGGCACTGGAGTGGGTCGACCGCCTCGGCGACAGCGTGGCGTTCTACAAGATCGGCATGGAACTGCTGGCGTCGGGCGAGTACTTCCAGGTGCTGGACGAGCTGGCCCGCCGCGACAAGCGCGTGTTCGTTGACCTGAAGTTCTTCGATATCCCGGCCACTGTCGCGGCGGTGATCAGGCGCCTGTCGCAGTGGCCGGTCAGCTACGCCACCATCCACGGCTGGCACCCGGCGATGATGGAAGCCTGCGCCGCCGCCAACAGCAGCGACATGCGCCTGCTGGCGGTGACCGTGCTGACCTCGATGGGCCGCCCGGACCTGGCGCAGATGGGCATCGACCGTGAACCGGTGGACGTAGTGGTCGAACGCGCGCTGGCCGCGCAGGCGGCCGGTATCGATGGCGTGATCGCCTCGGGCCAGGAAGCCGGCCCGATCCGCGCCGCTACCGGCGCCGGATTCTCGATCGTCTGCCCGGGCATCCGCCCCGGTGGCCCGGTCGGCGATGACCAGAAGCGTACCGTTGGCGTGGCCCAGGCCTTTGCCGATGGCGCCGATGCCATCGTGGTTGGCCGTCCGATCCGCCTGGCCACCGATCCGCAGGCCGCTGCGCGGGCCATCCAGCAGGAAATCGCGTCGGCGCTGGCTGCGCGCTGAGATTCCGTTGCGCAGGCTGCAGGCCCGAACGCCATCCCGACCCGCGCGGGATGGCGTTTCTGCATCCGTCCAGCAAGCGGTTGTGCCCGAATCGCCGCAAAACCTGCCGTAGATTTCATTGCTTTTACGCCCATCATCAGGTGGATCAATAAAATCAATGATTTATACGACGATAGGTGAAGTGTTGCCTTAACTTGAGCGGCAGCGTAGGATCGCCGCCATCCGGTCCTCGGACCGGACATGTGCCACAACACTGTCCACCGGCCCTGCGTCGGTTTGAAGAGCCTGTGATCCCCGTGATCCCGGCTCTTTTTTTATTCCCATCAGTGACTTGCACAAGCAACAGCGGAAACCGTGACGTCCCGGCTTGCCGCTGTCACGTCACAGGCCGCAAGATGCGGACCGGTCCGGGGAGTCCGAGTGCATGAGCGTGGCAGTGAGAGGAAGGTCTGCGCGTGGATGGGGGCTGGCAGCCATGCTGCTGCTGGCCGTGGCGGCGTGTCGTGAATCGGCCCAGGACCCGGCCAAGCCGGCGGCCGAGCCGGTCGCGGCGGTGCAGGCCATGGCGCTGCGCCTGGCCGAGGACGATCTGGTCGGCTACGCAAAGCTGTCGGTGCCGCCCAGCCAGTACCAGCGCCTGCAACAGGCCTGGACCGAAGGCCACAGCCAATGGCCGCTGACCGAACTGCCGCTGGGTGACCAGCTGCTGCCGATGCTGGCCGCACTGCGCAGGCCCAATGCCAGCGCCGAACTGCAGCGCAGCTTCGATCGCCAGCTGGCCGGACAGGCCGGCGCCGTTCGCCAGGCCGCACAATCGATGGGCAACTTCGGTGTGCAGTACCTGCGCCACCAGAAGGGCTATACGCCTGGCCAACAGGCGCATTACATCGCCCTGGTCGAAACCCTGGCCAGCTGGGCGCAGGGTGCCCCGATCAGTGACCGGGCCCGCGCACGCAGCACCATCGCCGCGCTGGTCGGCGCCGCCAACAAGGTCGGTTTCGACGACGAAGCCGGCCTGCAGGCCGCGGGCATGGAAGGCAGCCTGGCGCAGCTGGCGCCGTTCATCCACACCCTCAAGGCGGTGCTGGGCAGCTACGGGCTGGGCGTGGACGACGCGTTGCGCAGCGTGCGCGGCGAACTGCTGTCGGTGGAAGGTGACAACGCCCTGGTACGCCTGCGCTACGACCTCGCCGGTCGCGAGATGAGCCTGCAGCTGCCGCTGAGCCGCCGCGAAGGCCATTGGTACCTGACCCGCACCCTGGCCGATACCGACGCCCTGCTGCGCAAGGCCGATGCGGCCCGCGCCGCTGCGTCGCCGTCACCGGCTGAAGCCCCCGCCGAGGGTGGGGAAGCGGCAACGCCGCCGCCTAAGCCATAATGGCGCCGATGTCGAAACAGAACCCGCTGCCGTTCCCCGGCGAAGAATCCCAGTCGACGCCCGCCGATACGGTGCCGGCGTCCCCCTCGACCGGTACCGGCCCGAACCCGGTACCGCCGCCCGCGCACGCGCGTCCGGCCGGCCGACGCCCACTGTGGGCACGGTTGCTGGGCCGCCTGGTCGAGCCGTGGCTGTCGCTGAAGATCGAGCCGGAAGACCCGGGCCAGTACAACGATGGCCGCCCGGTCATGTACGTGCTGGAAGACTACGGCCTGTCCAACGCGCTGATCCTGGACAAGGCCTGCCGCCAGGCCGGCCTGCCGTCGCCGCTGGTGCCGCTGGCCGGTGACCCGACCAGCCGCAAGCGCGCCTACCTGGCGCTGTCGCGGCGCAGCTCCAGCAATTCGCTGATCCCCGAGCAGCGCGGTGCCAAGACCCATTCCGACTCGCTGGCCAAGGTCCTGCAGGCACATCGCGTGCGCGATGACCTGGACGTGCACCTGGTGCCGGTGTCGATCTTCGTCGGCCGCGCGCCGGACAAGCAGAGCGGCTGGTTCGCGGTGCTGTTCTCGGAAAACTGGGCGCTGGTCGGCCGCTTCCGCCGCCTGCTGGCGGTGCTGCTCAATGGCCGCAGCACCATCGTCCGCTTCGCGCCGCCGATCTCGCTGCGTTCCATCATCGACGAAGGCCTGGAGCCGGAACGCACGGTACGCAAGCTGCAGCGCGTGCTGCGCACCCATTTCCGCCGCATCCGTGAATCGGTGATCGGCCCCGACCTGTCGACCCGTCGCCTGCTGGTGGACCAGGTGCTGGCCGCCGAACCGGTGCGCGAAGCGATCGCCGCGCAGGCCAAGCGCGACAATTCGAAGACGGCCGATGCCTGGAAGAAGGCACACGCCTACGCCTGGGAAATCGCCGCGGACTATTCCAGCCCGGTGGTGCGCTCGGCCAGCTTCATGCTCAGCCACGTGTGGAACCGCATCTATGCGGGCGTGCTGGTGCACCATCTGGACAAGTTCAAGGCCGCCGCGCCGGGCCACGAAGTGGTCTACGTGCCCAGCCACCGCAGCCACATGGACTACCTGCTGCTGTCCTACCTGCTGTACGACCGTGGCATCGTGCCGCCGCACATCGTGGCGGGCATCAACCTGAACCTGCCGGTGGTCGGTACCCTGCTGCGGAAGGGCGGTGCGTTCTTCATCCGCCGCTCGATCCGTGGCAACGCGCTGTACTCGGCCGTGCTCAGTGAGTACGTCGCGCAGCTGGTGGCTGGCGGCTACTCGCTGGAGTACTTCGTCGAAGGCGGCCGCTCGCGTACCGGCCGACTGCTGCAGCCCAAGGGCGGCATGATCTCGATGACGCTGCGTGCGTTCCTGCGCCAGCCGCGCAAGCCGGTGCTGTTCCAGCCCATCTACATCGGCTACGAGAAGCTGATGGAAGGCGGCAGCTACCTGGACGAACTGTCCGGCCGGC
This sequence comes from Stenotrophomonas sp. I18B00994, assembly GCF_014145825.1. NCBI lineage: Bacteria > Pseudomonadati > Pseudomonadota > Gammaproteobacteria > Lysobacterales > Lysobacteraceae > Stenotrophomonas > Stenotrophomonas sp. I18B00994. The sequence continues at coordinate 16,203 of NZ_JACIUW010000012.1, forward strand.
CGAAGGAAAAGGAATCGATCTGGTCGCTGCTGTGGGGCATCCCCAAGGTGCTCAAGCAGAACTACGGCCAGGTGGTGGTGAACTTCGGCGAACCGATCGCACTGAACGACGTACTGGCCGAGAAGGCGCCGGAGTGGAAGGGCGAGGCGGTCTCCGAGGACGAGAAACCGGCGTGGCTGTCGACCACGGTGGACACGCTGGCCGAACGCATCCAGGTGCGCATCAACGGCGCCGCCGACGTCAATCCGATCAACCTGCTGGCGCTGGCGCTGCTGTCCACGCCGAAGCACGCGATGGGCGAGGCCGACCTGATCGCGCAGATCGAGCTGTGCAAGACGCTGCTGGTCGAGATGCCGTATTCGGACCGGGTGACGGTGACCCCGCACTCGCCGGAGCGGATCATCGCCCACGCCGAGGAAATCAACGTTCTCACCCGCATCAAGCACCCGCTGGGCGACGTGCTCAGCGTCAGCGGCGATACCGCGGTGCTGCTCAGCTACTTCCGCAACAACGTGCTGCACCTGTTCACCGCCTCGTCGTGGGTGGCCTGCTGCTTCCAGAACAACCGCCGCATGAGCCGTACCGGCCTGGTCCAGCTGGGCCGCACGGTGTACCCATTCCTGCAGGCCGAGCTGTTCCTGCCGTGGAGCGAGGACGAATTCGCACAGCGCATCGACCAGACCATCAACGTGTTCGTGCGTGAGGGCCTGCTGCAGAACGTCAATGACGACGACGGCGGCATCCTGGCGCGCAACACCGGGCAGACCGACGAGGTGTTCCGCCTGCGTGCGATCGGCCACTCGCTGCAGCAGGCGTTCGAGCGCTACTACATCGCCATTTCGGTGCTGGTGAAGAACGGCCCGGGCGTGCTGGGCGCGGCCGAGCTGGAAAGCCTGTGCCAGCAGGCGGCGCAGCGTCTGAGCCTGCTCTATGCACCGGCCGCGCCGGAGTTCTTCGACCGCACCCTGTTCCGCGGCTTCATCCAGAAGCTGCGCGAACTGCGCCTGGTGTGGCCGGACGAGAACAGCAAGCTGCTGTTCGACGAGCGCCTGGATGCCTGGGCCAAGGACGCCAAGTTCATCCTTGGCCGCGAACTGCGCCACACCATCGAACGGGTCAGCCCGGAAGCGGCACGCCCGGACGAGCCGGCGCCGCAGGATTGAAGGCAGCGCCGGGCCATGCGGTGGGTGTGGACCTTGGTCCACACCTCCCAGCCGTGCCAACCAAGGTTGGTACCCACCAGGACGGTCTTTAGGCCGGTTCGTCGGGAATCTGCAGGCTTTCCAGCCTGGCAATGCAGTCCTTCAACTGCAGCTTGCGCCGCTTCAGGCGCTTGGATTCCAGTTCATCCTCGCCGTTGGCGGCCATGCGGGTGATCTGTTCATCCAGCAGGCGGTGCTCGGCGCGCAGGGCGGCGAGGCGTTCGACAATCTCGGCGGGGTCGTAGGTATCCACGGCTTCGAGGATACACAGCGATGATGACCGCCGGGAGAGGGGAATCCCGACCCCCGGCCGTGGCCGCTCCGAGCCGTTAGAATGGAGCCCATGAGTGCCGTGATTTCCCTCCCCGATCCCCAGCCGCGCGCCGCCCGCGATCCGCGCGTGGCCGAGCGCGAGCAGCACAAGCTGGCCAAGCGCCTGCGCCGCCAGGTCGGCGAGGCGATTGCCGACTTCGGCATGATCGAGGCCGGCGACAAGGTGATGGTCTGCCTGTCCGGCGGCAAGGACAGCTACACCCTGCTGGACGTGCTGCTGCAGCTGCAGAAGAAGGCGCCGGTGCCGTTCGAGCTGGTGGCGGTGAACCTGGACCAGAAGCAGCCGGACTTCCCCGAGCACGTGCTGCCGGAGTACCTGGCCGGGCTGGGCGTGCCGTACCACATCATCGAGCAGGACACCTATTCGGTGGTCAGCCGGGTCATCCCGGAAGGCAAGACCATGTGTTCGCTGTGCTCGCGCCTGCGTCGTGGTGCGCTGTACAACTACGCTGAGACCCACGGCTTCACCAAGATCGCGCTGGGCCACCACCGCGACGACATGGTGGCCACGTTCTTCATGAACCTGTTCCACCACGCCAAGCTGTCGGGCATGCCGCCGAAGCTGCGCAGCGATGACGGCAAGCATGTGGTGATCCGGCCGTTGGCCTACGTGCGCGAGAGCGACATCGTCGACTACGCGCAGGCACGCCAGTTCCCGATCATTCCCTGCAACCTGTGCGGCAGCCAGGAGAACCTGCAGCGCCGCCAGGTCGGCCTGATGCTGAAGCAGTGGGAGAAGGACCACCCGGGCCGCATCGAGCAGATCGCGCGCGCCATGGGCGAAGTCCGGCCCTCGCAGCTGGCCGACACCACCCTGTTCGACTTCATGGCGCTGGGCCGTCGCGACGACGCGCCGCTGCCTGACGCCCATGCCTGGCTGGCCGGTTCCCCGGCCGACGCCGACGCAGATCCCGAGACGCCCACCGTTTAAGGTCGGTCGCCCTTCCTCTTTGCCATCCGGAATTCCATGTTCTTTCGCAACCTGACGTTCTTCCGTTTCCCGACCACCACCGATTTTTCCGAAGTCGACACGCTGCTGCCGCACGCCCTGCTGAAGCCGGTCGGCGCACTGGAAATGAATTCGCGCGGCTTCATCTCGCCGTTCGGCCGCGAGGAGAAGGAACTGCTCTCCCACCGCATCGCCGAACACCTGTGGCTGACCGTGGGCGGCGAGGACAAGATCCTGCCGGCGGCGGTGGTCAACGACCTGCTCGAGCGCAAGCTGGAGGAGATCGAGGAGAAGGAAGGCCGCCGCCCGGGTGGCCGCGAACGCAAGCGGATGAAGGACGACCTGCTGCATGAACTGCTGCCGCGCGCCTTCGTGAAGTCCTCGCGCAACGACGCCTTCATCGACCTGCAGCACGGTTACGTGGCGGTGGATACCTCCAGCCGCAAGACCGGCGAGTACTTCATGTCCGACATCCGCGGCCTGCTCGGCAGCTTCCCGGCGATGCCGCTGAACGCCGAAGTCGCGCCGCGTTCGATCCTGACCGGCTGGATCGCCGGCGAGCCGCTGCCGACCGGGCTGAGCCTGGGCGAAGAGTGCGAGATGAAGGACCCGGTGGAAGGCGGCGCGGTGGTCAAGTGCCAGCACCAGGAACTGCGCTGCGACGAGATCGACAAGCACCTGGACGCCGGCAAGCAGGTGACCAAGCTGGCGCTGATCTTCGAAGACAACCTGTCCTTCGTCATCGGCGACGACCTGATCGTGCGCAAGCTGAAGTTCCTCGACGGTGCCCTGGACCAGCTGGAGCATGCCGACGAAGACGGCCGCCGCGCCGAGTTCGACGCCCGCTTCGCCCTGCAGAGCGCCGAGATCCGCCGTCTGTTCCTGTTGCTGGAAGAAGCCTTCAAGCTCAGCAAGGCTGACTGAACAGGCAGCCCGACGGCCGCCGGTCATCCGGCGGCCCGAAGCGGCGCTATGCTGGGCGCATGAGCCGTCTGCTGCGCCGCCTGATCAGCCCGACCCCGCCCGCCACCGTACAGCGCGACACTGTTCGCCTGCGCCTGGAGGATGCCGAGATCGAGGTACTGCGCGTGCGTGATCCGCGTGCGCGCCGGATCAAGCTGAGCGTGGACGAACGCGGTGCACGCCTGACCCTGCCGCCGCGCGCAAGCCTGGTGATGGGCGAACGCTTCCTGGAACAGCACCGCGACTGGCTGGCACTGCAGCTGCGCCAGTACCAGGGCCAGGACCTGCCGGCACCGCTGCAGCCGGGCGAAGACGGCGTGCTGCCCCTGCGCGGCGAACTGTTGCCGCTGCGCTGGCAGGAAGGCCGCTACGCGCGCCTGGAGATCGACGCACACGGCGCCTGCGTGCAGTGGCCGACACGTGGTGGTGACGCCACCCTGCGTCGCCTGCTGCGCGAGTTCTACGAAGCACAGACCCGCGCCGACGTCGGCCGCTGGCTGCCGAAGTACCTGCCCACACTGCCGCGCGCACCCAGCCGCCTGCGATTGAAGGTGATGTCCTCGCAATGGGGCTCGCTCGCCCCCGATGGCAGCATGGCACTGGACCTGGCCCTCGTGCTCGGTCGTTCGGAAGCGTTCGAGTATGTGCTGGTGCACGAGCTCTGCCACCTGATCCAGCCCAACCACTCGCCCGCGTTCTGGCACGAAGTGGAACAACGCTTCCCCGCCTGGCGCGAACAGCGCGACTACTTCCAGCTGGAAGGCCGCCGACTGAAGGCGATGCTGCGGCAACTGCTGTAGCGCCAGCGCTACAGGAGTTGCCCACGCATTCTTCCTCTACCCCCGCCTTCGGCGCGCCCCTTCAACAGAAGGGGCTTCACTCCAGAGCGTGTGCTGAGCGGTCGAGCAAGCCCGATGCTGCGCAAAGAATGGGCATTCCCCACCATGGCAACGCGCCATGGAGCGCGCGCAGCGCGCGACCCGCGCCTGCTCTTCTTTTCTTTCTTCCGTGGTGGGCACACCGGAATCGGTCCGTGGCCGGGCGGGGTGGGTTGCGCAGGGGCGTGAGCCGCATGGATGCGGCGACCGAGCTTACAAGGACGTACTTGCAGCGACCCCTGCGCAATCCACCCCGCCCGGCCAAGCAGGGCTTTGCCTTCGGATACCACCCACCACGAGGGACTCAGCCGTTGGCCGAAATCCTCACCTCGCCCGCAACGCCGCCGCCGCCGCCCAGCGCGCCGCCACCCGCGGCGCCGTAATGCACACCGCCTGGTCGGTCACCGTCGTCACCGCGCGCTCCAGCAGCTGGATATCCGCCTCATGCTGGCGCGCCACGTGCGGATCCTCGAAGAAGATCGCGCGCTGGCAGCGCCCTTCCAGTACCCGGTCGGCAATCTGCGCATCGCCGCCCATCGGGCCGCTCTGGTAGCGCGTCACCCAGGGCGTATCGCTGGGCCAGCCACGGCTCCACGCCAGCTCGTTCAAGCGCTGGCCGGTGGTTCCGGTTGCCACCCGCTCACCGAACCGCGCCAGCACATCGAAGTGCTCATCGGCGAAGGCCAGCATCGCCGGCTTCATCGCGTCGTGCGCGATCAGCGCCAGCGTCTGTCCTTCGAACGCATGCAGGTCGTCGGCGCCAGCATCGGCAACCAGTCCGGCATGGATGCGTTCCACCTCGATCCAGTCGCGCGCGGTGGCCACGGTGGAAATGAAAGGCTTGCCGTGGATCACGCACTGCCGCTTCAGCGCCGTGGCTTCCGGAAACACCGAGGATGGATCGACCGGATCGATCAGGTAGACCGCGCCATCCAGTGTCCGATCCGGCCCCATGCCAACCACCTCGGCCACCAGCTTCATCAAGCCACCCTCGCGACCGTAGGGGTAGCGATGCAGGCCCGCGTATCCGGTCAGGAAGCCCTGACGCTGTATCGCGTCATGGGTGCGGCCGACCGCGTGCAGCGACACGCCCAGCTCGCGCAGGCCGGGTTCGCTGACGCGCAGCCAGCGGAACAGGGCGGCGCGCGCGTCGTGGTGATGGAGACGGTTGGCAGCCAGGCCGATGCGCATCGAATGCTCCGCAGAGACGGGTGAAAGCGGCAGTGTATGTCGCCATTCACCTATCTTGGCGTTTCTACAACTTTCTTCATTGCGCCCCGTCCACGCGCCGCTAGCGTAAGAGGCAGCGGTACCGCTGCGCGGCCGTTCATTCCGCCCGCCAGAAGAGGATGCCCATCGTGAACGCCGCTGGCCTGCGTGCCGCCACCGCGGTCGTGGCCGGCCTGCTGTTGCCTGCCCTGGCCGCCGCTGCGGATTGCAGGACGCCGCTGCGCATTGCCTGGCCCGCCGACCGCGCGCCGTTGTCCTCCAGCGAGCAGGGCCAGCCGCGCGGGCTCAGCGCGCAGTACCTGAAGCTGCTGGGCGCGCAGCGACCACTGCAGATGCAGCCATTGCCAACCGCCGCCATCGCCGAGGGAACGGTGCCGCCCGACGTCCAGGCACTGCTGGGCTGGTCGCGCTCGCAGTTGCCGACGGGGTGGGTGGCCAGTGCGCCCTACGTGCAGCTGCCACAGGTCATCGTGCGGCGCCGGGATGCATCGCCGGTGCTGGGTCTGGAGGCGTTGCGCGGAGGCACCGTGGCCAGTCCCGACCCGCTGTCGCTGGTCGGGGCGCTGACCGAACAGGCATCTGGCGTGCAGCTGTTGCCCCCCGCCCCCATCGACGACGCCCTGTCACTGCTGGGCACGGGCCTGGTCGATGCCGTGGTCGCCAATCTTGGAGAGGTCGAGGCCGCGTTGCGCCACTATCGGGGCGAGCCGCTGGTAATCGCTGCGCCGGCCGGAATCGACGACGCGCCGGTGCTGGCCACCGTGCCCGCCTGCGCCGACGTCATCCCGGTGTTCGAGCGGGCCGTGTCGCAGCTGACCGCGAACGAACGCGAGGCGATCCGCACGGCCTGGCTGCCGAACCAGCCGCGACACCCGCCCCCTGCGTCCCCCCTGCGCTGGCTGGTGCCGGCCTCGCTGACCCTGCTGGCGCTCATGCTGGTGTACGCCTTCGGCTATTGGCGCGTGCATCGCGAGAGCGAGCGTCGCCGCGTGGCTGCGCAACGCCTGCAGGAGGTGACCTCGAACCTGCCAGCGGTGGTCTATCAGGCGCGTCGCTCTGCCACCGGCCACTACAGCTTTCCCCAGATCGCAGGCGACGTGCAGGCGTTGTTCGGAATCAGCGTGGAAACCGCCCTGATCGATCATCAGCGCCTGCTGGCAGCGGTTCATCCCGATGATCGCTCGCGGCTGATGGACACCGTCGACGCCGCTGCCCTGGCGCGGGGCCCGATCGATGTCACCTTCCGCACGCGCTCGCCACTAGGCTGGCGCTGGGTCCACTCGCATGGACGGCCGCTGTCCCTGGACAGCGGCGACGTCGAGTGGAGTGGCTACTGGATCGACGTAAGCGGAGTGCAGGCGCGCACCCATGCGCTGGCCGAGGCGCGCCGTGCGGCCGAGCAGGCAGCGCTGGCCAAGGCCCACTTCCTGGCAACCATGAGCCACGAGATCCGTACGCCGATGAGCACCCTGCTGGGCATGCTCGAGCGGTTGGAGGACAGCGATCTGGATCATCGCCAGCAACAGGTCCTGGTGACCGTGGGTGATGCTGCCCAGATGCTGCGGCAGATCCTGGACGACGTGCTGCACAGCCAACGGCTGCAGGCACTGCCGCTGCAGCTGCGACCCACGAGCTTGGCGGCACTGGTGCGCGCGGTGCAGCAGTTGCTGATGCCGGTGGCGGCCAGCCGGGGCCTGCATCTGCGGATCGAACTTGATCCGGAATTGCAGGCCGGATCGCTGGCCGACGGCCTGCGTCTGCGCCAGATCCTGTTCAACCTTGCCGGCAACGCGCTCAAGTTCACCGAGCATGGCGGCGTGGATCTGCAGGTGCAGGTGCTGCAGCAGCACGATCGCGGCCAACGTCTTCGCCTGCAGGTCAGTGACAGCGGGGTGGGCATCAGCCCGGAACGGCAACAGGCGGTGTTCGCTGCCTACACCCAGGCCGAGGCATCGACAACGCGCCGTTTCGGCGGCAGCGGCCTGGGCCTGGCGATCTGCCGTGAACTGGCTGCATCGATGAAAGCAGAACTGTGCCTGCGCAGCGCGCCAGGCAAGGGCACCACCGTGTGGCTGGAACTGGATCTGGACGCCTGTGAGTTGCCTGCCGAGGCATTGCCGCTTCCGGCAGAGGCGGCGCGGCCACTGTCGTCGGCGCGGGTGCTGGTAGCTGAAGATCACCCCACCAACCTGCATCTGCTGGAGCAGCGCCTGCATGATCTGGGTCTGCAGGTGCACGCCTGCACCGATGGTCGCCAGGCCTTCGAGGCCTGGCAGGCGCGGGCGTTCGACCTGGTCATCACCGACTGCCACATGCCGCACATGGATGGCTTTGCCTTGGCACGGGCCATCCGCGCCGACGCCTGCGCGGTTCGCGCGCAGGTCCCGATCATCGCGCTCACGGCCAGCGCGCTGGATCGCACCCGCGAGGCCTGCCGCGAAGCGGGCATCGATCATTTCCTGGCCAAGCCGGTGGCGGCGCAGGAACTGCGGGGCTTGCTGGCCGTGCTGCTGGCGCCGGAATCAGTGCGCCAGTAGGCGGATGATGCTGGCGGCGGCGTCGCGACCTTCGGCCACGGCGGTCACCACCAGGTCGGCGCCACGCACTGCGTCACCGCCGGCGAACAGACGCGGGTGCGCGGTCTGGAATGGCAGGCGGTCCTTGCCGCCAGCCACGATGCGGCCGTTGGACCGGCCTTCCACGCCGTGCTCGGCCAGCCACGCCGGCACGGTTGGCGAGAAGCCGAAGGCGATGATCACCACATCGGCCTCCAGCAGCGATTCGCTGCCGTCGATCGGCACCGCATTCTGGCGGCCATTGGCATCGGGCTCACCCAGCCGGGTTTCGACCACGGTCACGCCGATCACCTCATCGTCGGCGCCGGCTTCGATCGACAGCGGCTGGCGGTTGAACAGGAAGCGCACGCCTTCCTCGCGCGCATTGGCCACTTCGCGCGCGCTGCCGGGCATGTTGGCTTCGTCGCGGCGGTAGGCACAGGTGACCTTGGCCGCGCCCAGCCGCACCGCGCTGCGCACGCAGTCCATGCCGGTATCACCGCCGCCCAGCACCACCACGCGCTTGCCGTTGAGGTCGGGCAGGGCGATGCTGTCTTCCCAGCCGGCAATCGGCCGGCCCTTCGGATCATCGCCGCCGACGATGCGGCTGTTCTGCACCAGGAACGGCAGTGCCGGCAGCACGCCCTTCAGGTCCTGGCCGTCGAGGCCACCGTCGGTATAGCGGTAGGCACCGGTACCGACGAACACCGCATCGTGGCCGTCCAGCAGCTGCTGCACGCTGAGGTCACGGCCGATCTCCACACCGAGGCGGAACTGCACGCCCATGCCCTCGAGCACTTCGCGGCGGCGGTGGATCACATCCTTGTCCAGCTTGAAGCTGGGAATGCCGAACTGCAGCAGGCCGCCGATCTGCTCGTAGCGGTCGTAGACCACGGCGGCAATGCCGGCGCGCGCCAGACGGTCGGCACAGGCCAGCCCGGCCGGGCCGGCGCCGATCACCGCCACGCTGTGGCCGGTCGGCTGCACCGCGCCCAGGTCCGGGCGCCAGCCCGTGGCCAGCGCGGTATCAACGATGTACTTCTCGACCGCGCCGATGGTGACTGCGCCGAATTCCTCCAGTGTGCAGCTCCCTTCGCACAGCCGGTCCTGCGGGCAGACCCGTCCGCACACTTCCGGCAGCGGGTTGGTGCTGTGGCACAGCGTGGCCGCTTCGTGGATGCGGTTTTCCTGCACCAGCTGCAGCCACTGTGGAATGGCGTTGTGCACCGGGCACTTCCAGCTGCAGTAGGGGTTGCCGCAGTCCAGGCAGCGACCGGCCTGGTACTGGGCATCTTCCTTACCGAACTTGCCGTACAACTCACCCCAGTCGCCGGACGTGCGCAGTTCCACCGGAATGCGCTGCGGCATGCTGCGGGGCAGGTCGAGGAACTGGAAGGCGTGCTTGCGGCTCATGGCGGGCTCTGTGGTGTTTTGCGGTTGCCGGCCAGCGGCCGGCACTACGTGGTCCTGGGTTGCCGGCCAGCGGCCGGCACTACCGTTACGCGGCGCGTCGCAGGGTTTCGGTCAGCGACTCGATGCTGGCGGCCTTCGGTTTGACCAGCCAGAACTTGCCGATGTAATCGCGGAACTCGTCCAGGATCTGCTGCGCCCAGATGCTGCCGGTCAGCTCGCGGTGGCGGCCGATCAGGCGGTGCAGGTGCTGGCGGTAGTTCTCGAAGCCCTCGGCGGAGACGCGATGGATGTCGATCAGCTCGTGGTTGTAGCGGTCGACGAAATCGCGGTCGACGTCCAGCACGTAGGCCAGGCCACCGGTGAAGCCGGCACCGAAGTTCAGGCCGACCTTGCCCAGTACCAGCACCACGCCGTCGGTCATGTACTCGCAGCAGTGGTCACCGGCACCTTCCACCACCGCCAGCGCGCCGGAATTGCGTACCGCGAAACGCTCGCCGGCGCGGCCAGCGGCGAACAGCTCGCCACCGGTGGCGCCGTACAGGCAGGTGTTGCCGATGATCGCGGTGCTGCGCGCTTCGAAGCGCGCGCCACGCGGCGGGCGCACCACCAGGCGGCCGCCGGCCATGCCCTTGCCGACGTAGTCGTTGGCTTCGCCTTCCACTTCCAGATGCAGGCCGCCCACGTTGAACGCGCCGAAGCTCTGCCCGGCACTGCCACGGAAGCGCAGTTCCAGCGGTGCCTCGGCCATGCCCTGGTTGCCGTGCGCGCGCGCCACCGCACCGGCCAGGCGCGTGCCGATGCTGCGGTCGGTGTTGTGGATCAGGAAGCGATGCTCGCCGCCGCGCTTGTGTTCGATGGCTTGGGCAAGCAGGCCGTCCATCTGTGTGGCCAGGCTGTCCGGCGATTCGTACAGGCGCTGGGCGGCGCAGTGGCTGCCCTCGTAACGGGCATCGGCCAGCAGGCGCGACAGGTCCACACGCACGCCATCGCGGGGCGCGGCCTCGATCTGCCGCAGCAAGTCGGTACGGCCGACGATCTCTTCCAGCGAACGTGCACCCAGGTACGCCAGCCAGCCGCGCACTTCCTCGGCCAGCAGGCGGAAGAAGTTCTCCACGCGTTCGGGCTGGCCGGTGAAGTGGTTCTCGCGCAGGCGCTCGTCCTGGGTGGCCACGCCGGTGGCGCAGTTGTTGAGGTGGCAGATACGCAGGTACTTGCAGCCCAGCACGATCATCGGCGCGGTGCCGAAGCCGAAGCTGTCCGCGCCCAGCAGCGCGGCCTTGACCACGTCCAGTCCGGTCTTCAGGCCACCATCGGTCTGCAGCAGGGTGCGCCCGCGCAGGTCGTTGGCCAGCAGCGCCTGGTGCGCTTCGGCCACGCCCAGCTCCCACGGCACGCCGGCATAGCGGATCGAGCTGACCGGCGAGGCTCCGGTGCCACCGTCATGGCCGGAGATGGTGATCAGGTCGGCACCGGCCTTCACCACGCCGGCGGCGATCGTACCCACGCCGGCATGGCTGACCAGCTTCACCGACACCAGCGCGGTCGGGTTGACCTGCTTGAGGTCGTAGATCAGCTGCGCCAGGTCTTCGATCGAATAGATGTCGTGGTGCGGCGGCGGCGAGATCAGGCCGATCCCGGGCCGGGCATAGCGCAGGCGCGCGATCAGTTCGTTCACCTTGTGGCCCGGCAGCTGGCCGCCCTCGCCGGGCTTGGCGCCCTGCGCGACCTTGATCTGCAGCACTTCGGCGTTGACCAAGTACTCAGCGGTGACGCCGAAGCGGCCCGAGGCGACCTGCTTGATCTTGCTACGCTTTGCGGTGCCATAGCGGGCGGGATCCTCGCCGCCTTCGCCGGAATTGCTGCGGCCGCCGAGGCGGTTCATGGCAATGGCCAATGCTTCATGTGCTTCCGGCGACAGTGCGCCCAGGCTGATCGCCGCAGTATCGAAGCGCGGGAACAGGGTACTGGCCGGAGCCACCTCTTCCAGCGCTACCGGCGTGGCCGCCGGCACCAGTTCCAGCAGGTCGCGCAGCGCCGACGGCGGCCGTGCGTGCACGGCATCGCAGTACTGCTGCCAGGCACGCGGGTCACCGCTGCGCGCCGCGCGCTGCAGGGTGGTGACCACGTCCGGGTTGTACATGTGGTACTCGCCGCCGTGCACGTACTTCAGCAGGCCGCCCACGTCCACGTCCTGCTGCGCGTCCCAGGCCTGCACGCACAGCTCGCGTGCGTCGGCATCCAGGCGCGCGAAGCCAGCACCACCGATGCGCGAGGCGGTATCCGGGAAGCACAGGTCCACCACTTCCGGTTCCAGGCCGATGATCTCGAACAGCTGCGCGCCGCGGTAGCTGGCCACGGTACAGATGCCCATCTTCGAGATGATCTTCGACAGGCCCTTGTAGACACCCTTGCGGTAGCGGCGGCCGATCTGCGACTGCTCACCGCCCTTGCTCAGCTTGAGGATGCCGCGGCGGCCCAGGTCGAACAGGGTCTGGTAGGCCAGGTACGGGTATACCGCGGTGGCACCGAAGCCGAGCAGGCAGGCCATGTGGTGCGGGTCGCGCGCGGTGCCGGTCTCGACGATGAGATTCACGTCGCAGCGCAGGCCCAGCCGCGACAGGTGGTGATGGATGGCACTGGTGGCCAGCAGCGCATGCACCATCGGCCGCCCGGCCACCGGGTAGCGGTCGGACAGCAGCAGCATCACCATGCCATCGCGCGCGGCCTGTTCGGCCTCGGCACAGATGCGCTCGATGCCGGCGCGCAGGCCCTCGTCCTCGCTGTAGGACAGGTCGAGTAGGCGGTTGGCCTGCACGTACTGCTCCATCTTCAGCAGCTGGCGCAGCTTGCGCTGGCTCAGCACCGGCGAGTTGAGGATGACGTGGTTCACCGTCTCCGGGCCGGCATGGAAGATGTTGGTCTCCTTGCCGAGCTGGGTGGACAGGGACATCGCGCAGTCTTCGCGCAGCGGATCGATCGGCGGGTTGGTGACCTGCGCGAAGGCCTGGCGGAAATAGTCGTACAGCGGGCGGCTGCGCTGGCTCAGCACGGCTATCGGCGTGTCGTCGCCCATCGAGCCGCTGGCTTCCTGCTCGGTCTCGGCCAGCGGCCGCAGCACCTGCTCCACTTCCTCGCTGCTGAGCTGGTAGAGCTTGTGGTAGCTGCGCAGGGTGGCTTCGTCGAAGGGTTCCTCCACCAGCGAGGGATCGATCAGCTCGGTCTGCAGGTAGGTGACGCCCTGCTGCAGCCACTGCTTGTACGGCGCACGGCCACGGTTGATGCGGTCCACCGCGTCGGAGTCGAGCAGGTCGCCGCGCTTGAGGTCGATGGCGACCATCTCGCCGGGGCCGAGCTTGCCCTTGCGCACCACGCGCTCGGTTGGCACTTCCCAGACGCCGGCCTCGGAGGCGACCAGGAAGTGGCGGTCGGCGGTCAGCATCCAGCGCGCCGGGCGCAGGCCGTTGCGGTCCAGCGTACACACCGCATAGCGGCTGTCGCAGGCGACGATGCCGGCCGGGCCATCCCACGGCTCGCTGTTCAGGCCGTGGAACTCGTAGAACGCGGCCAGGTCCGGGTCCTTGAACTCCAGCGACTGGGTGGCCGGCGGCACCAGGATGCGCAGCGCCTGGATCAGCTCCATGCCACCGGCGACCATCAGCTCCAGCATGTTGTCCAGGCTCTGCGAGTCCGAGCCGTGCATGGAGATCACCGGGTCGAATTCGGCGATGTCAAAGCGCGGCGTCTTCCACACCTTGCTGCGCGCCTGCGCCCAGCGGCGATTGCCTTCGATGGTGTTGATCTCGCCGTTGTGGGCGAGCATGCGGAACGGGTGGGCGAGCGGCCAGCGCGGCAGCGTGTTGGTCGAGAAGCGCTGGTGGAACACGATCGCGCTGGAGGCCAGCTCGCGGCGCTGCAGGTCCGGGAAGAAGCGGCTGAGCTTGTCCGGCAGCACCATGCCCTTGTAGCTGATCGCATCCGGGGTGAGGGTGGCGACGTAGAAGTCGGCCTGTTCGCGCAGTTGCTGTTCGCTGCGGCGACGGGCCAGGAACAGCGCCAGTGCGAAGCCGGCATCATCCTGGCCAACCCCGGCATCGACGAACACCTGCTCGATGCGCGGCAGCGTGTCGCGCGCCAGTTGGCCGCAGACGCTGTCGTCGGTCGGTACCTCGCGCCAGCCAGCGACCTTGCAGCCCACCGCTTCCACCTGCGCCTGCAGCTGCGCGCGGCAGGCCTGCGCAGCGTCGGCGTCATGCGGCAGGAATACCAGGCCGGCGGCGAAACGCGCGGCGGTGGTGAAGCCGGCTTCGCTGGCCAGCAGTTTCAGGAACGCATCGGGGCGGCGCAGCAGCAGGCCGCAGCCATCACCGGTCAGGCCATCGGCGGCGACACCGCCACGGTGGGTCATGCGCGAAAGCGCGGCGATGGCGGTATCAACCAACAGGCGCGATGGTTGATCGTCGAGCTGGGCGACCATGCCAAAGCCACAGGCATCGCGCTCGGAGCGCGGGTCGTAAAGCCCTTGGCGGTTGCGGGGGGCCATCTCTACCTCGATGCGTATAGGGTTGGCGGCGACACTCGTCCCCGCTCATTCCCTGGAGCGCATCGTGAGGCCACCGGATGCCTCGACTAGATCACAGGTTGCTGCAACGCCGCAATACACGGTTGCAGGTGCAACGGAACGCGCCGGCAACCCAGTGCCGGCGCGGGGCGGGACTCAGCCGCAACGCACGCCGCTGACGGCGCCCTTGTCGTCCACTTCGATGTTCAGGCGGTCGCCGAGGAACTCCATCGTGGCCACATCATTGGGCTTGAGCACGCGCACCTGGCTGGCACCTGCATCTTCCTGTGCCTGCTTGCCGAGGGCATCGGTGTAGGCCTGGCCGACCAGGCTCTGTACCTGGCTGGCATCGCAGGTGCCGACCGGCGGAGCCTCGGTAGCCTTGCCGGCGTCGTCGGCCGGCGCCTTGGCTGCTTCGGCGGCCTGCTGGGCGTGGGCGGTGGCCGAATCCTGTTCATCCAGCGCCGGTGCCTGGCAGGCGGTCAGGGCCAGCACGGCCGGCAGCAACAGGGCGGAGAGCGAACGGGCGCGAATCGGGAACGACATCATGACTCCGGAAGGGGTTGTGAAGACCCGAGCATAGCGGCGAACCGGCCCTCACGTGTTTGTCTTGTGTTATCGACAGGATCGCGGCATGGCGACGGCGACACTGGAGACATGCCAACTCCCTCCACCCCCGAACGACAGGCAGCGCGCGCGGCCGGCCTGCGCTATGTCGACGACACCCAGCCGGGCATCAGCCGGCGCCGCGCCGGCAAGGGCTTCAGCTACCGCGATGCTGATGGCCACGCGATACGCGACGCCACCACCCTGCAACGCATCCGCGCACTGGCGATCCCACCGGCCTACACCGCGGTGTGGATCTGCGTCCATGCCAACGGCCACCTGCAGGCCACCGGTCGTGATGCGCGCGGTCGCAAGCAGTACCGTTACCACCCCGATTGGGCCCGGGAGCGCGATGCCGGCAAGTTCGACCGCATCATCGCCTTTGGCGAGGCGTTGCCTACGCTGCGGCGGCGGCTGTCGCGGGATCTCAAGCGCCCCGGTTTCCCGAAGGAGAAGGTGCTGGCCATGGTGGTCGCACTGTTGGCGGACACGCTGGTGCGGGTCGGCAATGAGACCTATGCGCAGCAGAACCGTTCGTTCGGACTGACCACACTGCGAAACCGGCATCTGGAGCTGCTGCGCGGTGGCCGCGTGCGCATGCGCTTCCGTGGCAAGTCCGGGCAGCTGCAGGAGGTCACCGTGGGCGACCGCAGGCTGGGGCTGCTGGTGCGGCGCCTGCAGCAGCTGCCGGGGCAGGCCCTGTTCCAGTACCGCGATGACGACGGTGCGCTGCAGCCGGTCGACTCCGGCGCGGTGAACGACTACCTGCGCGAGGTGATGGGCGAGGACTTCACTGCCAAGGATTTCCGCACCTGGGGCGGGACGGTTGCGGCGGTGCAGGCGTTCGCCGCCACCGAACTGCCGGAACCGGCCAGCCAGCGCGCACTGGCGCAGGCGCAGCGCGCGGTGGTGTGCGAAGTGGCGTCGCTGTTGGGCAATACCCCGGCGGTGTGCCGCAAGGCCTATATCGACCCCTGCGTGTTCGCCGGCTGGGAGCGCGGCGAACTGGCCACGCTGGCCGGCCTGCGTGGGCCGCGCCAGTGGGAACAGGCGACCCTGCGCGTGCTGCGCAGGGCGCGCCGGCTCAGCCGCAGTAGATCGCGGTGATGTTGTTGGTACGGCCCTTTTCGATGGTCAGGCGGTCGCCGCCTTCGCTGGCCGGCGGCACCCGCGGGCCGTCGTGGCGCAGCACCCGTACGTGCAGGCTGTCGCTGTCCACCCGTGCGCGTGCGACGGTGGCGTCCGACGCGGCCAGGCCAAGTGCACCGCGCACCCTGTCGCTGTGGCACTGGCCGGAAATCACACCGTCGATCGGCTGTACCTGGGCCACCGGTGTGCTGCTGCAGGCGGCGAGGGCAAAGCAGACGGCGGCGGTGGCGATGGCGTGTTTCATGAAGGCGTTCCTTGTGTGATTGCGTGCAGGGTGCGACGGCGCACGTGGTGGCGGAATGAATGCCGTGCACATCATGGACACGGCGCACTCACTGCCGCCAACAGCAGGGGTGGAGACACTGCAGGAGCGGCGGATGCCGCCCCCGGTACTGCGGCGCATGCGCCCGGTAGTGCCGGCCGCTGGCCGGCAATCCCATTCCCCCCCCCGAGGAGACCTGCATGGCCACCACCAGGAAAACCCCCGCCCGCCGCAAAGCCTCACCCAAGGTGCGCAAAGGCAGCACTGCAACCAGGACCATCGCCGACCCCGATCGCCCGCGCGTGGTGAAGACTGCAACCCGCAAGGCAGCCGCCAGCGATCCCCGCGCCGCCCGCGTTGCGGCACGGCAGCGGCGCCTGCAGGACCAGGAGAAGGCCAAGGACGCCCGTGCGGCCAAGAAGGCAACCAAGAAGGCAACAAAGAAGACCGCGACCCAGGCCGGAGCACGACGCCAGCCGGAGGCGATGCCGGCGCAGCAGCTGGCCAAGCCCGGGCACGAACACGAACTGGAGCTGGCGCCGCGTTTCCTTGCACCCGACTACACCGGCAGCGGCAAACTGCAGGGCATGCGTGCGATCGTCACCGGTGGCGATTCCGGCATCGGCCGCGCGGTGGCGGTGCTGTTCGCACGCGAAGGTGCCGACGTGGCCGTGCTGCACCTGGACGAGGCCGAGGACGCGGACATCACCCGCCAGCACGTGGAGCGCGAAGGCGGTCGCTGCGTGGTGATCGCCGGTGACGTGCGCGATCCGCGCTTCTGCGACGAAGCGGTGAAGCAGGTGGCCAAGGCCTTCGGCGGCATCGATATCCTGGTCAACAACGCCGCGTTCCAGCTGCACTGCGAGCGGCTGGAAGACCTGGAAGACGCGCACCTGCAGGAGACCCTGCAGACCAACATCGGCGGGTACGTCCAGATGGCGCGCGCGGTGCTGCCGCATCTGGGCGAGGGCGCCAGCATCATCAACACCGGTTCGGAAACGGGAATCTTCGGCAGCAAGGCGCTGATCGATTACTCGGCGACCAAGGGCGCGATCCACGCGTTCACCAAATCGCTGGCCAGCCAGCTGCTGCCGCGCGGCATCCGGGTCAACTGCGTGGCGCCGGGGCCGGTATGGACGCCGCTCAACCCGGCCGACAAGCCGGCGCAGGACGTGGCGGAATTTGGCAAGGACAGCGACATGGGCCGGCCTGCACAGCCCGAGGAACTGTCGCCGGCCTACGTGTTCCTGGCCTCGCCGGCCTGTGCCAGTTACATCAGCGGGGTGATCCTGCCGGTGATGGGCGGGCCACGAGGGTGAACAGCACTACGGCGTGGCGTCTGCTGAACGGGGCTTCGCGCAGGCGTGTGGCGTGTGTCAACGGCTGCGCCGGTGCGGTGGGGTAGGCTGGACTCCCATACCGATCACGTTCAGGGAAAGATCATGCCGGAGATGGATATCAACGCAGCGGCCGATGAAGTCGTCGCCCTGTTGCGGCAGAACGATGCCCGTGGCGCGGCCGCCCGCCTGGAGGCCCTGCACAACGGCCAGCGTGCGGTGGTGCAGGAATCGCTGGATCGCTACATCGCGGCGCGGGGCGCCACCGAGCTTGAGGCGCTGCGACAGAGCGGTGGCGTATCCGCCACCGACGCGGCCACGGTCAACCCGATGCTGGATCGCCTGAGCGACGCGACGCGCCCACCGCGCATGCCCGACGCCGCGGAGACTGCGGGCCTGAGCCAGGCCCAGCAGTACGACGTGTATGGCAGCATCGTGGCCCAGCGCGGCAACGCCGCCGCGAACGATGCGATGGCCACGCAGGATCGCGTGGTGCTGGGGCTGCGCGACGAGAACCGCACCACCGAGGCGCGAGGACGTGGTGTCTACGACGACCGCATCGTGGTGCTGTGGAAGGATGCGCAGGGCCACGGCCATGTGCGCGAGTTCAACCAGGCCACGACAGAACCGACCGCCCAGTACGACGGACACGCCAAGACCACGCCACGCAGCCCTGGCTTCGGCAACGTGGCGCCGCGTACCAAGACCGAGGGCGAGGACGTCAACGGCGACCGGGTCAAGGATCTTGGACGGTTGGGCGAAGGCACCACCGAGATGCGCGCGACCACGCATCCGCGCAACGGCCATCCCGATGAGTTCGCGTTGCGCCCTTCGCAGGCGGCCATCACCGCCGGCGCTGGACGGGTGGAGCGCGACAGCAATGGTGATGGCTGGTTCGATGCGCGCGATACCCAGGGCGTGCAGGACCTCAACGACACCTTCAAGATCCATCGTGGCAGCCGGTCCAATACCGATTCGGCGGGCTGCCAGACCATCGGCGGCGGTGAGTACGACGACTTCGTGGCGACGGTACGCGGCACCCCCGGGCAGAACCGTTGGCAGTATGTGCTGACCTCGGTTGCGCCGGGCCAGGCGCGCGGGCTGGGACAGGACACACCGCTCGCGGCCAATGACGATCCCCGGCAGCCGCAGCATCGCGACCACGCCCTGCAGCAGCAGATCAGCACGCACCTGCAGGCCTTGGGCGGGCGCTACGCCGAGCACGCCGATGACTACAGCCTGGTGATGCTGCGCGAAGCGAAGGCCGCAGGCATCACCCGGGTCGACCAGATCGTGGCCAGCAATCCCAGTGGCGGCCGCGCTGCGGGTGAGACACTGTTCCTGGTGCAGGGCACTCCGGGCGACCCGGCGGCCGTGCGCGCAGGCGTCAACGCAGCCGAGGTGCGCGAGACTGCGGTGGAAACCAGCCTGCGCCAGCTGCAGCAGCAAGCGCGCGAACAGGGTGCACCCGTGCCCGCGCCGGCACAGCAGCACGAAACACCCGCGATGGGAGTACGTTGAAGGATGGTCCGTCTACCCTTGATGTCCGGTTTGCCGTGGGTGTTGCTGCTGGCGTGCAGCGCATGTGCACCCGCCGGGGAGCACACCGTGCCGGTCGCACGCGCAGCGAAGCCTGAGGCGAAACCGGAGACCTTGCCTGCGCAGGCACGACCCACTGAACGCGGATTGCCTGCATTGCCGGAAGCTTCCGGCAGCGCCCATCCCGGCGGCCGCTACGCTGTGCTGCCCGAACCGGCCAGGCGGGTGCTGGCGCAGTTGAAGTGCAACGTGGAGAGTGCCGGCAATGCGCAGGTGCTTTCCATTCCCGCGCAGGGTGGCCAGCAGGATTTCATGGTCACCGATCGCAGCGGTCCGCGTTTCCGCTACTGGATGCGCTCGTTCTCCAGCAGTGGCGGTACCACCGGGTATCTCGTGCAGCTGCAGGACTGCCCAGCAACCACCACGGGCATGCGCGCCTACATCGCACAGGGAGCCGCACCGCTGCAGGATGTCACCGCGTCGTTGCTGGCGCAGGCCGAGCTGCCTGATGCGGCGACGATGACGGCTTACCAGGACAGGGGCGCGGGCGATCTGTTCGCCTTCATCGCGCAGCTGGACAAGGTACCGGTGGTGCGCTGGGTGGCCGAAGCCGACCCTGAGCAGCCATTAGCCGACGATGCGCGCAGCTTCGACCATGGCAATGCCATCCACGGCGGTTTCCTGCGCTGGAACCAGGATCACTTCGAAGTGGCCAGGACCGTGCCGGCCGGGCTATGGCCCTGCGATGACAGCCCGTTATTGCCGTGCAGGGGCGACCCGTTCGTGACTGGGCGTTGAGGCATCGCGCGCATAGAAATCGGCAATGCGTGGAATGAACTGCTGCGGATTGGCACCGACAAGATTGGTCAGCACCACCACCGCCACGCCGCGCTCGGGATAGACCACGAACGCCGAGCGCGCACCGCCGATACCGGCCACCTGAAGGTCGGGCGATGCGCGCAGTACCGGCCAGCCCCCCGCCCACGGGCCGGCACGGCCATCCGCCAGGCGCTCTGCGCTCCACATCCGCCGCAGGGCCGTCTCCGGCAGCAGGCGGCCTTCGATCAGCGCGACCAGCCAGCGCGCGGTGTCGTCGGCGGTGGTGAGGATGCCGCCACCGGCCCACAGCGAAGGCGGTATGTCGTAGAACCAGTGCGACAGGCGGGACGGTGCATCCGCAGCGTCGGTGGCACGCGGGGCCAGGCTGTACATCGTCGCCGCATCGGGAATCAGGTCGTAGCTGTCGCCGAAGGTGGTGCGGGCCATGCGCGCGCTGCTGAACTGGCCGGTGGCGAGGAAACGTTCGTAGGGCATGCCGGATTGCTTTGCGATGATTCGTGCCAGCAGTACGTAGTTGGTCTGGTTGTAGGCGAAGCGCTGCCCGGGTTCGGCTTCGAGCGGCTGCGCAGTGACGGCCGCCCACGCCTGCGCTTCTGAGCCACCGCCCAGCAGTCCGTTCGCATCAAGGATGTCCGGAAGGCCGGAGGTATGCGCCAGCAGCTGGTGTACGCGTACGTCGCTCCACGCTGGCGGAAGGTCATCCAGGTAGCGCGAGGCCGGCGCGTCCAGATCCAGCTGCCCCTGCTGGGCCAGCTGCGCGGCGGCCACGCCGGTGAACGCCTTGGTGGCCGAATTGAGCGGGAAGCGGGTGTCGCGCGAGGCAAGCACACCGTTCTCCACGTTGGCCAGCCCGTAGGCCTCGGACAACACGGTCTGCCCGTCCTTGACCACCGCGATCTGCAATCCCGGGATGCGCTGCTCCAGCATGATCTGGCGGATCAGGCGGCGGGTCTGGTCGTTGGCCTGGTCCTGGCTGGCAGAGACGGCGGCGAAGGGCAGTGCACTGATGAGCATGAGCAGGACTCGGAGCATTGGGCGGGACATGCGGAATTCCAGCGGGGCGTTGCGGATCGGATGCAGCGGGCGGGTCAAAGGTTTAAGCACTCGGTGGTGCCTACCGTTCGTCGGCCCATGACTTCCGGGGGGGTTGACTACAGCTGTCGTCAAGCTGACAGTGACGACACGTGTAGTCAAGGGAGTGGTGTCATGCGTGGCAAGACCATCGGGGACCAGGAACTGGCCCTGCTGCAGTACATCGATGAACATGCGCCGGCCAGCGTCGGCGAGGTCGCCAGTGGCTACGGCGAGGCCCGCGGCCTGGCCCGTTCCACCGTGCTGACGATGATGGAGCGGCTGCGGGCGAAGGGGTATCTTCAGCGCCGGCAGCAGGACGGCGTCTACCGCTACCAGGCCACCCGTGGCCCGCAGAGCGTGCTGCAGGGTGCCGTGGCCCAGTTCGTCGACAACACCCTGCAGGGCTCGGTGTCGCCGTTCGTGGCCTACCTGTCGCAGCGCCAGCAGGTCAGCGACAACGAGCTGGCCGAGCTGGAAGCGCTGGTCGCCCAACTCCAATCGCGTCGCCACGAGGGCTGAGCCATGGACACCACGATGCTGATTCCGATGCTGGAACGGTTGGGCTGGACCAGCCTGCAGACCGTGCTGCTGGTGGCGCTGGTGTACGGCCTGTGCCGCGCGCTGCCGTCGCTGTCGGCGGCGACCCGCTGCCGCCTGTGGTGGCTGGTCTCGCTGCAGGCCGTGCTCGGCCTGTTCTGGAGCCAGCCGTTGCAGTTGGCCTGGCTGCCGGCGCCGCAGGCGGTGGCGATGACCGCGACCGACGTGGCCGCTGACATCGTCTACCCGCTGGCCCCGGAGGCCTCTGCGCAGTTGCTGGCCGCGATGCCGCTGCCCACGGCCGATGTACCGGCAGTTGCATGGTGGGCGGTCGCACTGGCCGCGCTGTGGCTGTCCGGCGTGCTGATGATGGGGCTGCGCACCTTCGGTGAGTGGCGCCGCTGCCGCGCACTGCTGGCTGCGGCGTATCCCTGCGAGGACGAGGCGCTGGTGCAGGCCCTGCAGCTGGCCTCCGACGCGCACGGCGTGCGCCCTGCGCCGCGGCTGTGGATGAGCGCGCAGGTGGACTCGCCGCAGCTGGTCGGGCCGTTCCGCCCGGTGCTGCTGCTGCCGGCCGGCGACAACGCCCTGCAGGGTGACGCGCTGGACCTGGCACTGACCCACGAACTGCAGCACCTGCAGCGCCGTGACCTGCAATGGGGCCTGCTGCCCGCGCTGGCCCAGCACCTGTTCTTCTTCCACCCGCTGCTGCGCCTGTCGGTGCGCGAATACGCGCAGGCCCGCGAGGAAGCCGTGGATGCGGCGGTGGTCGGCCAGCATGGCGCCAGCCGCCAGGCCTATGGCCGCCTGTTGCTGCAGCTGGGCGTGGCCCCGCAGCCGCATCTGGGCGTGGCCAGCGCCGCACCGAGCACCACCAGCCTCAAGCGTCGCCTGCTTTCGCTGCAGTCGCACCGGTCCTGCCCGCGTCTGCTGGCGGTGGCGTTGACCGCCGTCGTGGTGGTGGTGGGCGTGGCGCCGATGCGGCTGGTCGCAGCGCCGGTGCCGCCGGCACCGCCTGCGCCTCCGGCCGCACCGAAGGTTGCTGTGCCGCGGCCGCCGAAGGCCCCGGAAGCGCCGCCCGCATCAGCCTCGGCCGCGCGCGTTCCGGCCGAGCCGGTGGCTCCCGCACCGCCCGCAGAACCGGCCGATATGGAAGAACCCTCCGGTCCTGACGATGCCGATGTGGCCGATGTCGACGATGCCGCTGGCATGGATGAGGACCATGACGGCACGACCACCACCTCCTCCATCACGACCTACGGTCGCCTCGATCTGGGCAAGTCGCCCCGGGAGGCCTTCGTGCTGGTCGATGGTGATTCGACCTTCGCCAACGGCGGCATGGACGACGTGATGGTGGCCCGCCGGCAGCTCGGCAAGGGCCCGGCGCTGTGGTTCCGCCAGGGCGACAAGCGCTATGTGGTGCGCGACCCGATGTTGATCCAGTCGCTGCAGCGCGCCTATGCCGGTGCGGCGGACCTTGGTCGCCAGCAGAGCGAACTGGGCCGCCAGCAGAGTGCGCTGGGCCGCCAGCAGGGCGACCTGGGCAAGCAGATGGGTGAGATGGGGCGTCTGCAGGGTGAAGAGGCGCGCCGCCTGGCACTGGCCGCAGCGGAGGCCGCGCGCAGTGCGATGGCCGCGCATGACATCAACCGCGAAGCGGCGGCCGAAGCGGCGAAGGCGGCGCGGGGCGCGACCAACGACGCGGCGGTTGCACGTGAGGCCGCACGTGAGGCTGCCGCCGAGGCGCGTCGTGCGATGCAGGAAGTGGACAACGAAACCGCGCGTGCCAGCCGCACCCGCGCCATGCAGCGCCTGGCCAGCCAGCAGTCTGAACTGGCCAGCCGCCAGGCGGCGCTGGGCAGCCAACAGGCCGCGTTGGGCGAGCGCCAGGCACGCGTGCATGCGCAGGCATCGCAGCAGGCGCAGCAGGTGATCGCGCGCGCACTGGCCAGTGGCAAGGCCGAGCGACTCTGATCGGTAGTGCCGGCCGCTGGCCGGCAATGGGGGGTGCCGGCAAGCGGCCGGCACTACCCTGGGAACATCAACCGCAGCTGGCGCGCTCGATGCGGTTCTGCGCATCCACCTGCACGGTCACGCGGTCCTGGCGGAAGTCCATGGTCACCGCCATGCCCGGCTTGACCACCCGTGCATTGCGCGCACCGCTGTCAGCCACCAGTTTCTTGATCGTGGCTTCGTCGGCGGTCCTGCCGGTGAAGGCGTCCAGCGCCTCCGGTTTGCATTCGTGCGCGGCATCGGCCACGGGCGCTGGCGCGGGATCACGGGAGGTGCTGCTGCCGGCATGACTGCAGGCGGCCAAGGGCAGGATGGCGAGCAGGACCAGGGGATTGAGGCGCATCGTTGGGCTCCAGGCGTGGATGGTGGCGGCAGTGTCGCCGCTGCCACCGTCAGGCCGCGTCAAGGCCTATTGCCCGACCAGCGCCAGCGTCTCGCGCTCGCGCTGCTCCTCGTGCACCAGCCGTTGCAGCAGCAGGGCCAGGGTCACCACGTCCTGGTGGTTGTGGTCGGCCACCCGGCGCAGGTTCACCGCGTCGCCGCCGCGCAGGAAGCGCAGCCATGCGCCCGGCGCTTCCGAGCCGGGCAGGTCGTCCTCGCGCACCACGCGCAGCAGCTGGCGCTCGATGGTGGACAGCCTGCAGTTCTCCCAGGTGCCGCGATAGCGGCGACGGGTGGGGTAGAGCAGGTCCACATGGTCCAGCGCGGTGATCGGATCGCGTTGGCGCGCCAGCCGGTAGCGCGCCTTCAGCAGCGGCGCATCGTAGCTGCGGCCGTTGTAGCTGCAGAACACGGTGGAGGGCTGCAGCCAACTGGCGAAGGTGGCCAGCATCGCTTCTTCCGCAGCCATGGTGGACATCAGCAGCTGGCGGATGCGCAGGCCTTCGCCACGCTGCGGGCACACGTGCCAGTCGGCCGCGCCGATCATGAAGGCACGCGTGCCGGTGCCACCGGCCAAGCCGGTGGTTTCGGTATCAAAGAACAGCAGGTCGCGCGCAGCTACGTGCTGGTCCTCGCGCTTGGCGAAGGCCAACGACAGCGGCGCAGTCGGGATTGGTTGCGGCTGCAGCGATTCGATCAGGAACAGGCCCGGCGCGATCTCCTCGCCGGGCAGCTGACGATCCTGTGCACTGGCGCGCGCCGGCGCGGCTCCACCGCGCGAACGCAGGCCGAGCAGGCGATGCAGACCGCCCACTTCCGGCCGACGCAGCGGTGCGGGTGCCGGTGTGGAGACCGCAGCGCCGGTCGGCTTGTGGCGGATCTCCTGTTCGACCCAGGCGAACACCGAACGTTCGGCCGGTGTTCGCCGCGCATCGTTCGCGGCCACGGGTGCCGGTGGCGCAGGGGGCACGTCCGGCGCGGCCGGTGTGCTCGCCTTCGGGTCGCCGGCCTGCCGGCGCAGCAGGCGCAGCTTGTCCAGGCTCAGGCTCACGGTGCCAGCAGCTCCATCGGGTCGCGCGTGGTCACCACCACGTCGGGCACGTGCTGGCAGGCGTCGGCATCGAACAGGTCGAGCACACGCAGCGCCAGCGCGCGCGGCGAAGTCTCATCGTCTTCCTGCGCGGCCAGCACCGGGCCCACGCAGGCCGGGCAGCCGGCCCTGCAGTCGCAGCGCTGCACCAGTTCGCGCGCGCGCTGCACCAGTTCGGCCTGGCGCTGCCACAGCGGTTCGCTGAGGCCGACGCCGCCGGGGAAGTTGTCGTACAGGTACACGGTGGGCACGAACTCCTGCAGCAGCTCCACCCCACCGGGATCGCCCTCGCTGCCGCGCAGCTGGCCGCGGCCGCTCTGGTCGGCGATCGCGAACCAGGAACCATCGCCGTTGCCCACCGACTTCTGCAGGTCGCGCGCATCGGCCATCACCGCCACGGTGGCAACGATGTGCAGTGCATACGCGGCGCCGAGAAAGCCATCCAGCGCATCCTGCTTGCTGGCGAACGCGCGCAGCAGCAGCGCCTGCGGCAGCTGCCACCACACCGCAGTGGTGTGCAGTTCCTGGTCGGGCAGGTTCACCGGCCCGTAGCCGATGTTCTCGTGGGTGTAATAGCGGATCTTCTTGTAGCCGGCCACGCGGCGCACCACGTGCACTTCGCCATGATGCGAATCGCCCCGGCCGGCCACGCCGCCATCGAAACGGTCCAGCACCTTGAGCTTGGTGAAGTCGATGCTGTCGGTGTAGTAGTCCACGTGGGTGCGGGTGACGTAGGCCTTGCGCCCCTCCCAGTCCAGCGTCTCCACCTGGTACGGGGTGGACTGCACCATGTGGATGGCGCCCTCGTACAGGGTGAGCGCGGCGGCGGAGTAATCGACCTCGGCGATGATCTGCTGGCGGCCATCGCTGCGGTCGACCACCACGAAGTTGCCGTCGGCCACCGCACGCAGGCTGACCGCGTTGGCCGGATAGCTGTCGGCGATCCATTCCCAGCGCTCGCCTTCGCGGTGGATCACTTCTGTCTCTGCCAGCGCTTCCAGGAATACCTCCGGATCGATCGGGCCGAAGCCATCGCCGACCCGGAACGGCAGCTCGAAGGCCGCGCAGCGGATATGGTCGAACAGGATCAGCGGCTGGTCCGGCGCGATGCGCGCGTGCTCGGGCGAGGCCTCGGCGAAGAAGTCCGGGTGGCGCACCACATACTGGTCCAGCGGCTGCGAGCTGGCCACCATCACTCCCAGTGCGGGTTGCTGGCGGCGGCCGGCGCGGCCGAAGCGCTGCCAGGTGGCCGCCACGCTGCCGGGGTAGCCGTTGAGGATGACCACGTCCAGACTGCCGATATCCACGCCCAGTTCCAGCGCCGACGTGCTGACGATGCCGTCGATGTTGCCGGCACGCATCGCGCGCTCGGTCTCGCGCCGCTCGGTGGGCAGGTAGCCACCGCGGTAGGCGCGGATGCGCGGCGGTTTGCGCGGGTCGTGGTCGAAGATGTCCTTCAGGTACTTGGTCAGCACTTCCACCATCAAACGTGTCTGCGCGAACACCAGGGTCTTCAGCCCGGACTTGATCGCGATGCGCGCGATGCGGTTGCTCTGTGAGCGCGCCGAGGCGCGCAGGCCCAGGTCCGGATTGATCACCGGCGGGTTCCACAGCAGTACCTGTTTCGGCCCGCTGGGCGCACCGGATTCAGTGATGGCAGTCACCGGGGCCTCGATCAGCGCCTCGGCATGCGCCTGTGGGTTGCCGATGGTGGCCGAGCACAGGATGAACTGCGGTTTCACGCCGTAGAACGCGCAGATGCGCTTGAGCCGGCGCAGCACGTTGGTGACGTGGCTGCCGAACACGCCGCGATAGGTATGCACTTCGTCGATGACGATGTAGCGCAGGTTCTCGAAGAACTGCGCCCACTTGGTGTGATGCGGCAGGATGGCCTGGTGCAGCATGTCCGGGTTGGACACCACGATGTCGCCATGCAGGCGGATGGCCTGTCGTGCATCGCCGGGCGTGTCGCCATCGAAGGTGAAGGCCTTTACGCCCAGATCGCCGGCGCGGTTGAGTTCCAGCAGCTCGGCCACCTGGTCCTGGGCCAGTGCCTTGGTCGGGAACAGGTACAGCGCCTTGGCCTTGTCCTGCATTGCCGCGCTGACCACCGGCAGGGTGTAGCACAGCGACTTGCCGCTGGCGGTGGGGGTGACGATGGCCACGTGCTCGCCGCGCTGGCTGGCCTCCCAGGCTTCGGCCTGGTGGCTGTAGAGCTGTTCGATGCCACGCGCCTTCAGGGCGGCGGCCAGGGCAGGCGGAACTGAATCGGGAATGGGCGCATAGCGGCCTTCGCGGCCGGGAATGGCAAAGCTGCCGGTGATGCGGTCCTGGTAGCGGCGCTGCAGGCGCGCGCTGAGCAGGGCGCCGTCGCGGGCGGGCAGGCCGTCGCGCGTGGCGAGCTTCTGCTCGGCATCGGCGGTGCGCTTGGCGAGTTCGTAGGCCATGGAAGATGGAGCCGGGACGGATTGCGAGGGGTCACATGGCACCACACTCACGTCTCAGGATGTGAGACACCGCACACGGAGGGCGTGAACCGTTCAGTGCCCGCGTCCCGTGGCGTCGCCGCATCTCCCCTGGCTGAACAGCTGCCAGTGCAGCAACGAAATCTGAAGCCGGCATCCGTATCCTTGGGCGCTGGACGCAACCAACAGGTGGATGGCTGTGGCACGACGTGGAACGCAGGGAGCCCTCTTGGCCGGCATGCTGCTGGCCGGCATCGCGCAGGCGCAGCAGGCCACGCCGGTGGCGGTGCCCGATCCTGCGCCCGTTCCCCCGGTGGATGCTTCGGCGGCAACCACCGCACCGATCTCCACCGCTCTGCCGCAGGACAACGTCACCACCCTCGGCGAAGTGCGTGCGCTCAAGCCGGAAGAGGAGCCGCTGGATCTTTACCGCTTCAAGAACCCGGTGAAGTTCGGCGACAACCGCTTCAGCCGTGACTGGAGCGAACCGCCATCGCCGGAGCAGGTGAGCATGGGTGGCGGCTACATCATGATGGGCGTGGTCAAGGGTGTGATGGCGGCGGCCAAGGGGATCAACAAACTCACCGGCGGGCCTTCGCAGATCCAGGCCGCGGTGGCGCGGCCACCGCCGGAGCTGAGTGCCGAACAGCAGCAGCGTGCGCTGCGGTTCTCCCAGGAGCAAGGTGCGGGTGATGCGTCGCCGGTGAAGTAGGCCGGTATATCCTGCCGGCTTCCCCACCAATAGTGCTGCCATGTTCCTGCGTTCGATCTGCCTGATGGCCGCGTTGCTGCCGGCCTCCGCCTTCGCTTCCGGCATCGCCGATGACGGCGCCTGCCGCAATGGCGCGTTCCCGTCCGAACAGAGCCGGTTTGCACTGGCGCGGGTGGTCGATGCACCGCGCCTGTACCTGCTTGGCGACATGGACGGCTGCCCGGCCAAGGGCGAGCCGGCCTGCCGACAGCGCAGCTATGTGGTCAACGGCGATACGGTGGTGACCGGGCGCGACCTGGGCGCTTATCGCTGCGCGTTCTTCCCGAACAGGGTGGGTGGCAGTGCCGGCTGGGTGGACCGCAGCAAGCTGCAGCCATTGCCGGTGGCCGTGCCGTCGCTGCAGGACTGGGCGGGTAACTGGAAGGACGGCGACAACGGCCTGCGCATCACCGTGCAGGGTGGGCAACTGCATGTGGAGGGGGACGCCTACTGGCCCTCCGCCAACCCCACGCCGGAGCAGCGTCCCTACGGACCGAACATGGGCCAGGTGGAAGCGCGCGCCGCGCCGCGCGGTGCCGACGTCGAGTTCGTCGAGGATACCTGCAAGGTACGCGTGCATTCGCTGGGCGAGGTGCTGATCGTGGCCGACAACAGCGAATGCGGTGGCATGAACGTGCGCTTCAACGGCGTGTACCGGCGCGCGGGCTCGCGTTGAAGAACGCCTGACGGAGGGGGTCAGAGCCCTTTCGCGGGCGAAAGGGATCCGACCCCGGGTCAGCGCCGCCGTTCCAGCCACCACAGCAGCGATGCGCACAACACGAACGCCAGCCACCACGGCCAGCGTGAGCCCGGCACGGGCTGCATCACCGACGCGTTCGCCGACGTGCTGGAGGCCAACGCCTGCGTGGTCGCATCGATCATCGCCTGTCGATGCAGTGCGGGTGCGTCCTTCGGGTCGAACACATAGCGCCAGACAACGCCGTCGCCATGCTGCAGGCGCTGCCAGCCTGCCTCACGGGGCCACCAGCCGGCGCAGCGCAGCGCCGACGTTGCACCATCGGCGATCAGCGGCACGCTGTCGCCACGCGGGTTGAAGGCCTGCAGCGGCGCCTGCACGCCGCACAGCGCCTGCCGTTCGCCTGCCCAGCTGATGGGCTGTGGTGACCACAGCGCATCACCGCTGCCCTGCGCGCGTGCCAGCGTCGCAACCACGTCGCTCCACAGTTCGCCGTGGCGGTCATCGCGGCCTGCCAGCACCCAGCGCCAGCTGTCGGTCAGCGGCAGCTGGCCGATGCGGCCCTTGCCGACCGCGCGCCAGCCGCCGACGGCCTGGCCGCCCCGATCGTGCAGCAGCGCATTGCTGCCCGGCGCCTGCAACGCCAGTGCTTCCAGCGAAGGCAGCGCGGCACTGTGCGAGCTGCGGTCGGCCTCTTCGCCGTAGCCGGTCGGCAATGTGCCAGCGGCGAGCGGGCCACGGCGTGCGGCGAGGATCGCGCTTTCGCCATCGCCGGGAAGTTCGAGGGGGTGGCTGCTGCCATCACCCTGCACTGGCAGGCCCAGATCGCGAAGGCGTTGCCGCGCGCTGGCCGAAGGTGCGCCCGCACTGCGCACCAGCACGCCCAGTCCATCGCGCAGCGCCTGGCGCACGGCGGCCAGCTGGCCCGCACTCAATGCCGCCAGGCTGCGCTCGTCCAGCAGCAACAGATCGCTGCGCGTGAGCGATGCTGCATCGATCGACACCGCGCCATCGCCGATGCTGAGTCCGGCCCCGGTATCCGCCTGCACCTGCACACGGATGCCTGCATCGGCTGCCCAGCGCCGCAGGTACTTCAGCTCTGGACCTGGCGCGCCGGCGCGCACCAGCAGGCGCAGCGGTGCGGACGGCAGGGTCTGCTGCGGCACCGGTACGCTGTCCACCACATGGCCGTCGGCATCGAGCAGGCGCAGCTGGAACACGCTGCGGCCTTCGGCGCGGGCGACACCACTCAGCTGCACGCGGCCGTCGTCGGCAACCTCCGTGCGATCGACCACGCTGTCGGCCGGGTCGAGCAGTTCGGCCTTCGCCTTGGCCGCGCCACGCGCCTGTGCCTGCACGTCGAAGCGGGCACCGGGTGCGACATCGGCCGGCGGCTGCAGCGCGATCCAGCCGCGCGGCTCCGGTGCAGCCTGCCAACGCACATCCGGCGGCAGCACCGCGTCGCGGTCACGTGCGACCAGGCCCGCACCGACCAGCGTCAGCGTGGCGGCCGGATGCTGGCGCAGCGCGGTGGCCAGGTCGGGTACGCGCTGTGCGCCGGGCACATCGGCAGCTTCCGGCAACAGCAACAGCGGGCCTTCGCTGGCCGGGAGTACGCCGGCCTTGCCCGCATCGACGCCAAGCACGACCAGCCCGCCTGCGGGCTGCTGGCGGGTGGGGGGCGCCAGGCAGAAATACAGCAGCGTGGCGACGACGATCTGCAGTGCGATCACGACCCACCGGCGGCCGGGGTGCGCAGTGTCCGCACGCAGCTGGCGCACGCTGGCGATGACCACGATCAGAGCGAGTACCGGTGCAATCCACAGGTTCACAGCGGAGGCGTTCATGGCTGCGCCTCCAGCGCGTCGAGGTAGCGCTGGCCCATCACATCGGCGGCACTGCGCCGCATCGCCTGTGGCAGCGGACGCTGCAGCGCCCGCCACAACTGTGCGCGCAGGCGCTGGCGACAGTCGCCGCAGTCGGGCTCGATGCGCAGCTGCTCGATGGCCGCAGCCAGATCGAGTGCATCGGGCAGGTAGGCGGCGTTGCGCTGCTGCCAGGCCGCCAGCGCATCGAGATCCGGTGCGCCGTTGTCATCACCGAGGCGTTGCCAGGCTTCAACGATGGCCGGGTCCGGCGGGGTTCGCGCGGCCAACGGCAGTTCACGACTGGCCAGTCCGGCGCGATCACCGCCCAGCCGGCGGCTTTCATCGATGGGTGGCAGCTCCGGCCCGACCCGGGCCAGGTAGATGCGCTCGGCCTGCTGCACCTGCTTGATGAAGCCCAGCGCCTTGTAGGCAAATGGCAGCGCCTGCTCCGGGCGGCCCTGGCGCAGCTCGCCTTCGGCCGACCACATCTGGTCCAGCGCGGCCTTCAACGTGGCGCGGGTCTGCGGATCGAGCAGGGTGGTCGCCTCGGCGTGGTCATGGGTGTGCCCGTATTCGGAAAGCACGTCGGTCTCGCTGCCGAACACCGGCGGGATATCTGCGTTGGCTGTACTGCCATGATCGTGGCCATGGTCGTCTTGCGCGCCGGCCTGCGCGCCATGGTCGTGTTCGTGATCGTCGTTGTGGCCGTCTGCGGTCGGCGCATCGCTGGTGGGCAGGTCGCTGGTCGGCGGCGGCTTCGCCGCACCTTCGCTTTCCTCGCCCAGGAACTGGCCGTAGCGCAGGCGCAGGATGCGCTGGTCGACACCGATCGCATCGCTGCGCTTCACGAAGTCCTCGGCGGCCAGGCTGCGTCGCTGCCGGATCAGCGCTTCGGCGTCGATGATGATCTGCCGCTGGCTGCGGAAGTACGCAGGCAGGGTCTTCTTGATGCGGCCCTCGAGCTCTGCACCGAGCGCGACTTCGGCGCTGGGCAGGCGCAGGATCACGCTGCTGCTGCGCCCGGTCTGCGGCGTGGGTGCATGATTGTCGCGTACCTCCAGCTGGGCGATCACATCGTTGCCAGGCTGCGCGCCCAGCGCAGCCAGATCAAGGGTGTGGGCGAAACGCCGCGCGGTGGCTTCGCCGCTGCCGGCAAGCGTGACGCTGCGCTTTACGAAGGTGATGTTCTCACCGCTGCCCTGGGTAGTGGTGATCGACAGCGTTGCCTGCGCCGCGACACCGTAATCGTCGCTGGCCTCGAAGCGCAGTGCCCACTGCCGTTGCCCCGGCGTGCCCAGCACTAGGCTGGCCGTGGGCTCCAGTACGCGCACGCCGGGTGCACGGTCGGCCACCACATCCAGCCGATGCAGGCCGGTCTCTGCCAGTGCCGGTTCGCTCACCACGCGGTACAGCAGCGGCATACGCGCCACATCCTGCGCCTGCCATTGTCCTTCGCGCTCGCTCAGTGGCAACCGGCGACCATCGTGGAACTGCAGCCATGCCCTGTCCGGGGCGCGGTCGAAGCGCAGGGACCAGGACAGCCGGCTGTCGGCGGCAACCTTCGCATCCAGCGCATTCTGGGTGAGCGTGGCCTGGCCGGTATAGGCTGGCGCGTCGATGCGCAGGCGGGTGGACTGCAGGCGCAGCGGGCCCGCAGCAGCAGCGCTGCCAGGCGCCGGCGTGCGGACAGGCACGGAGCCGGGGCTGGAACGTGGCCAGCCGAATGCCAGCACAACAATGGCCAGGCCTGCGATCCAGCACAGCGCCAATGCCCCACGCGGCCAGCGTGGACGCAGCTCCGGCATCGCGCATTCCAGCATGGCCAGCACATGCGTGCGCTGGCGCTGCTGCAGCGGATTGAGCGTGGCGGCATCGGCGAACAGCAGATCGGCACTGTCCTCGCTGGCACCGCTGCCATCGAGCTGGCGCTGCAGCCACTGCCGGTCCAGCTGGCGGGCACGCGCAGTGACGAAGACCGCGCAGGTGAGCAGGCTGACCGTGCCGACGACGCAGGCGATATCGAAGCCTGCAAGACGCAGGGCCAGCACCGCGGCGGCCAATGCCCATGGCAGGCCCAACAGCAGGGTGATGAGCGCACGGCGGCGGCGTGCGCGTTGCCAGGCGTGCTGCAGGGTGTTCATGCGGCCACCCTGCGCCGGGTGCTGCTGGCCATCCAGCGTTCCAGCGCGAACAGCAGCACGACGGCCAGCAACAGCCAAGGCGTGGGCTCACGCAGCGGTGGTGTTGCAGCAGACAATGCGGCCCGCTGCGGTGCCTGGTCACGTGCATCGCCCAGGCGCGGGGCCGTAGGCGGCTGCAGCGCCAGCAGCAGGGCACGTGGCAGGCGCGGATCGCGCAGCGCAGGGTTGCTGGCGGCATTCCAGCCACCCGGCAGCGCCAGCAGATAGCCGTGGCCGATGCGTTGCTGCCACAGCAGCGGTGCGCCCTCGGCATCGCGCAGCAGGATGCTCGCGCTGGCAGCAGGCTTGCCGGCAGTCATGACACGACCGCCGCCGCGCAGCCACGCCTGCCAGTTCGCCGGCAGTGCATCGCTGCGGCTCCACACGCCGATCTCGCCGCGCTCCGGCAGGGCATCCGCCGGCAGCGGAGCAAGCGGTGCCTGCACGCCCCACCCGCGCTGCAGTGCGTTCAACCAGCGCTGGGCAGTGGCCGAAGCATCGCTGTGCACGCGCAGGCGCGGCGACGTCGCGGCACTCGGTTGCGCAGTGACCGGTATCGGCTGCGTGTGCCATTGCACGTCGCGCGACAGCTGCAGGCGGGCCCCATCCAGGCTGGGCAGGGGATCGGGCACGTGCACGGTCAATGCGGTGCCAACGGGCAGCTGCGCGTCCAGTTCGCGCAACAGGCTGGGCAGGGGGGCGGTTGATGCAGATGGCGCCTGATCGATGCCGGGGAAGCCGGGTGCCAGCCAGTGCCAGTTGCCATCCTCGGCCGTTCCACGCAGGGCCGTAGCATCCAGTCCCGGCGCTACCACGGTCCATGCAGCGGGAGGCGCCGTCGGGCCAGTCAACGCAGGTCGTGCCAGCAGCAGGGCCAGCGCGGCCAGCAACAGCAGGCGCACCAGCAGCAACGGCCAGTCATCGAAGCGGATGCGCTGGCGCGGCCGTATCTGCGCGCGCAGCCAGCGCAGCGCGGCGAAATCCAGTGGCGTGTAGGGATGGCGGCGGGCCAGGTGGATCAGCAGCGGCAGCAACCCTGCAGCGAGCGCGGCCAGGCCGAGCGGGAACAGCAGGGTCATGCATCGCCCCCACGGCCAAACAACGCCTGCAGCGCCTGGTCCAGCGGCTGGTCGAGCCAGCCTGTGGCACTGGCAATCCCGTTGGCCTGCAGGCGCGCGTGCAATGCGCTGCGTGCGTCGGCGAAGCGCTGCAGGTAGTCAGCGCGGATCGCGGCGCCATCGCCCAGCAGTTCCTCGCCGGTCTCCGGGTCGCGGAAGCGGTGGCCGGCGTCGAACGGGAAGTCGCGCTCGTCGGCGGTGAGGATCTGCAGCAGTGCCACTTCGCGGCGCGCGCTGGCCAGTTGTTCCAGCAGCACGATGCCGGCGTCGTCGAAGCCATCACCGATTGCCAGCAGCAGGTCGCCCGGGCGCACGCGCTCCCACAGCGGGCGCAGGCGATCGGCCGCAGGCCAGGCGCCGCGCGCCTGCAGGGCGTGCAGTTGCAGATGCACGCGATCACGCTGGCGCGCGCCGTTCGCCGCAGGCACCAGTTGCAGGCCAGCGCCATTGATCGCCAGCAGGCCGAAGCGATCACCCTGTTGCAGGGCCAGTTCAACCAGGCACGCGGCCACGCCACGCATGTGGTCCAGGCGCGTGCGCTGCGGTACCGCGCGATCAGCTTGGCCGGCCGAGGCGGTGGCATCGAGCAGCAGCCAGACCGTGATCGGGCTTTCGCGCTCGGACTCGCGCACGAAGAAGCGGTCCGAGCGTGCATACAGCTTCCAGTCGATCTGGCGGAGTTCGTCACCAGGCTCATAGGCACGGTACTGGGCGAATTCGAGGCCGGCACCGCGGCTGCGGCTGGCGTGCTGGCCGATGCCACTGGCACCGCTGGCCAGGCGCGGTCGCAGCCGCAACATGCGCAAGCGCGCACGCAGTTCCGGCGGCAGGGTCAACGGCGTACCTGCGTTCACGCGTGGCTCAACCCGGGAAGGGCACGGCCTGCAGCAGCGCGGCGACCACGTCGTCGGCACGCTTCTGCTCGGCCTCGGCGGCGAACGACAGCAGCAGGCGATGGCGCATCACCGGCGCGGCCAGCGCCTGCACGTCCTCGCGGGTGGCGGCGAAACGGCCCTGCAGCAGCGCGCGTGCCTTCGCTGCCAGCACCAGCGACTGGCCGGCACGCGGGCCGGCGCCCCACTTCACCCATTGGTTGATCGCCGCCGGAGCACCGTCGCCGGGCCGGCTGGCGCGCACCACGCGGGTGATCCAGGCGAGCACATCCGGGCTGACATGCACCTGGCGCACCGCGGCCTGCAGCGCGATCACCGCGTCGGCATCCATCACCTTCGGCACCGCGTCGGTGGCACCGCCGGTGGTCTGTTCCAGGATCTGCCGCTCCTCGTCTTCGCTGGGGTAATCCACCAGCACGTGCAGCAGGAAGCGGTCCAGCTGCGCTTCCGGCAGCGGGTAGGTTCCGGCCTGCTCGATCGGGTTCTGCGTGGCCAGCACGAAGAACGGCGCGGGCAGCGCGTAGGTGGTACCAGCGTAGCTGACCGTGCGTTCCTGCATCGCTTCCAGCAGTGCGGCCTGGGTCTTGGGTGGGGTGCGGTTGAGTTCGTCAGCCAGCAGCAGGTGGGTGAAGATCGGGCCCTGCTGGAAGCGGAAGTGGCGATGGCCGGTGCCGTGGTCTTCCTCCAGCAGCTCGGTGCCGAGGATGTCGCTGGGCATCAGGTCGGGGGTGAACTGCACGCGCCGGAACTGCAGCTCCAGTGCCTGGCCGAGCGAGCGCACCAGCAGGGTCTTGCCGAGCCCGGGTGCGCCTTCCAGCAGGCAGTGACCGCCGGCCAGCAGGCCGATCAGCAGCTGCTCGACCACGGCGTTCTGGCCCACCACGGCGCGTGCGAGCGCGGCGCGCAGCTCATCCAGGCGCGGCAGCAGGGAATCGAGGTCGGGGGAGGTCATGGGCGTGCAGGTCCTATCAGTTGTTCAACGCGTACATCACGATGTTGACGCCGAAGCGGGTGTTGTCTTCGGCCAGGAAGCGCTTGTTGCGCCAGTCGTAGTCCCACTCGCAGCCGTAGTCCTTGTTGCTGTACAGCAGGCCCAGGCGGCCGTCGACCTCGATGCCCTTCAGGTAGTCGTGCACCAGGTCGTCGCCCCAGCCGTTGAGTTCGAAGCTGGTGGCAGGCGGGCCATCCGGGAAGCGGAAGAAACTGCGGTACAGCGGGTGGCTGTTGGGCAGCTTCTGCAATGCCCTGGGCCCGAACAGGCGACCCATCTGCGCCTCGAACGAGGTAGCGAACAGGCCGTCGATATCGTGGTTGCAGTCGTCGACGAAGACGAAGCCGCCATTGCGCACGTAGCGCACGAAGTTCTGCCGCTCGGCGGCGTTGAACTCCACCAGCGTGTGCCCGGCCAGGTAGCAGAACGGCGCTTCCAGCATGCGTGGGTCGGCCAGCGCCACCACGTGTTCCTGCGGGTCCACGCGCAGCGAGGTGTAGTCGATCAGCGAGGTGATCAGGTTGGACGGCATGCGCGCGTCCACGTCCCAGTCACCGGAGTCGTACTGAAGGCGGGTGAACCAGAAGTCGTAGCGCGAACTGCGCGGGCCTGCCTGTGCCCAGGTTGGCAGCGCCGCCGCCGAAGCGGCAGCGGCCAACCAGCGCAGGCAGGCCCGGCGATCCATCAGACCGCGTCGGACAGCGAAGTGAAGGTGAAATCGCGCAGCTTCATCGGCGGGATCATCATCACGTAGCTGGATTCATCACCGGCCACGCGCACCGGCTTGCCCAGCTCTTCGATGTTGTTGAGCATGATCACCGGCGATTCGTTGAAGCGGAAGTTCTTCACCGGATGCTTGATCTGGCCGTTCTCGATGTAGAAGGTGCCGTCGCGGGTCAGGCCGGTCAGCAGCACGGTCTGCGGATCGACCATGCGGATGTACCAGGTGCGGGTGACCAGGATGCCCTTCTGGGTGCCGCGAACCAGTTCGGCGGTGCTCTTGTCGCCACCGCTCATCAGCAAGTTGCCCGGCGACGCCTTGGCGGTCTTGCCCTGCTTCTGCGCCCAGAAGCGCGAGTAGTCCAGGTTGGCGATCCTGCCGTTCTCGATGATGGCCATGCGCTCGCGGGGCAGGCCCTCGTTGTCCCACGGCAGCACCGGTGCGTCCGGGTGCCATGGGTCGGCGATCATGGTCACGCGCGGGTCGTAGACCTGCTCGCCCAGCTTGTTGCCGCCGCCCTTCTTGGACAGGAAGCTGCGGCCTTCATCGGCCGAGCGTGCGCTGAAGAAGTTCATCATGAAGCTGATCAGGCCGGCCGCCGCAGCCGGCTCCAGGATCACCGTGTACTTGCCCGGTTCCAGCGCTTTGGCTTCGGCCGATTCGGTGGCCTTGCGCATGGCGATGCGGATGTCCTGGTCCGCCTTGAAGTCAGCCGCATCCTTCAGGTTGCGGCCGACCCAGCCCGAACCACGGCCATCCTCGGTGCGCACGGTGCAGGTGTAATTGAAGTTGGTGGTGCGCTGGTAGGCGAAGTTGCCGTTGCTGTTGGCAGTGGCCTGGAAGCCCTGGCCGTCTTCGAGGAAGCCGGCGGCGATCAGGCCATGGCCACGGCAGGGCGCGATTGAATCTGCGGCAACCTTGGCACGGAACGCCGGATCGATCGCGGCAGTGGATTCGCTGAAGGTGGGGCTGGCGCGGTAGGTCTGCTTGCCGATGGCCGGCATGAACTCCGGGTTTTCCGGGGCCAGGCGGGCCAGGTCTTCGGCACGGCGCACCACGCGTTCCAGCGCGGCATCGTCGAACTCGTTGATCGAGGCCGTGCCGACGCGCTTGCCGAAGGCAACGGTGACCGCCAGTTCGGTGTTGTCGACGATGCCGCTGGTGGAGACATTGTTCAGTGCGAAACGGATGTTGCCGTCGATCGCGCCGGCCAGCACGGCGGTGCATTCGTCGGCCTTGGACAGGGCGATGACCTTGTCGAGGATGGCCTTGGCCTGGGCTTCGGTGAAGATACTCATGGTGTAAGGGCTCCTGACCGATCAGCCGAGGCTGCGTGCGGTGTTGATGACGTTGATGCCGTTGAAGCGCGCGGTGGACGAACCGTGCGAGACCGCCGAGACCTGGCCCGGCTGGCCCTTGCCGTCGAAGAACGAACCGCCCAGGCGGTAGTCACGCTCGTCGGCCACGGCGGTGCAGGCGTTCCAGAACTCCGGCGTGCGGATCTGGTAGGCCACGTCTTCCAGCATGCGGGTGATCTGGCCGTTCTTGATCTCGTAGAACAGCTGGCCGCCGAACTGCGCGTTGTAGCGCTGCTGGTCGATCGAGAACGAACCATCACCGATGATGTAGATGCCGTTCTCCACGTCCTTGATCAGGTCCGGCACGCTCAATGGCTTCTTGCCCGGTGCCATCGACACGTTGGCCATGCGCTGGAACTGCACGCTGGACCACGAGTCGGCATAGCAGCAGCCGTCGGACTCGGTCTTGCCGAGGATGTGGGCCTGGTCGCGGATGGTCTGGTAGTCCACCAGCTTGCCGTTGCTGATCAGGTCCCAGCGCTTGCACTTCACGCCTTCATCGTCGTACGCCACTGCGCCGAGGCTGCCCGGCTGGGTCTTGTCGGCGAAGATGTTGACCAGTTCGCTGCCGTACTGGAAATGCTGTTCGCGCTTGTCCAGGGTGGCGAAGCTGGTGCCGGCGTAGTTGGCCTCGTAGCCAAGCACGCGGTCCAGCTCCAGCGGATGGCCGATCGACTCGTGGATGGTCAGCCAGGTGTGCGACGGGTCGAGCACCAGGTCGTACTTGCCCGGCTTCACCGACGGTGCCTTCAGCTTTTCCTGCGCCTGCCTGGCAGCGGCGATGGCGTCTTCCTTCATGTCGTAGGAAGAACTGTAGTTGACCACGCCATTGGGGCCGACCACCTTGCCCGCGGCGGCGCCATCCAGGTACTCGTAGCCCAGGCCCATCGGCGAGGACAGGCCCGAACGGGTGCGGAACTTGCCGCTGGACTTGTCGATGGCGGTGACCGTCATCGGCGCCCAGATACGGTGCACGTCCTGGTCGATGTAGGAGCCGTCGGTGGAGGCGAAGTACTTCTGCTCGTTGACCAGGAACAGCATCGAGTTGACGAAGCTGGCACCGGCGCCCATTGCGGCGGCGTTGACGTCCAGCAGCAGGCCGACCTTGTCCTTGATCGGCACGTCCATCGCATTCTTGCGGATCGGCGTGCGCCAGCTCACCTCACCGACGCCCGGCGCCTTGGCCAGCTGCACCGGCGCGGTCTGCACGCCGGCATTGGCCTTGGCGATCGCCGCCGCCTGCTGCGCGGCCTTGGCCACATCGGCCGTACCCAGCGCATTGGTGGCGGCAAAGCCCCAGGCACCGTTGACGATCACGCGGATGCCCACGCCGGTGGACTCGGTGTTCACCACGTTCTGCACCTTGTCCTCGCGGGTGATCACGAACTGCCGCAGGTAGCGGCCGATGCGCACGTCGCAGTAGGTGGCGCCGGCCTGGCGGGCGGCGGCCAGCGCCGCATCGGCCAGGCGCTTCTTCAGCCCCAGGTCCAGCGAGCTCTGCAGCTGTTCGGCGGCGATCACCTTGCCGAAGAAGGAGGGCACGATCAGCCCGCCCGCGGTAAGCCCGGTCAGGGCCAGGAAGTCACGTCTTTGCAAGGCTGCTCTCCATGTCGAAGGATGGGTGGCTCAAGCGCCGAGACTGCGCGCGGTGTTGATGATGTTGATGCCGTTGAAGCGGGTGGTGGACGAACCGTGCGAGACCGCCGAGACCTGGCCGGGCTGGCCCTTGCCGTCGAAGAACGAACCGCCCAGGCGGAAGTCGCGTTCATCGCAGATGGCGGTGCAGGCATTCCAGAATTCCGGCGTTCGGATCTGGTAGGCCGCATCCTCGACCATGCCGGCGATCTTTCCGTCCTTGATCTGGTAGTACAGCTGGCCGCCGAACTGCGCGTTGTAGCGCTGCTGGTCGATCGAATACGAACCGCGGCCGTGGATCCAGATGCCGTTCTCCACGTCCTTGATCATGTCCTCGACGCTGAACGGCTGCTTGCCCGGCGCCAGGGAGACATTGGCCATGCGCTGGAACTGCACGCTGGACCAGGAATCGGCATAGCTGCAGCCATGCGATGCATCGCGGCCGAGGATATGGGCCTCGTCGCGGGTGGCCTGGTAGTCAACCAGGATGCCGTCGCGCACCAGGTCCCAACGCTGCGTCTTCACCCCTTCATCGTCGTAGCCGACGGCGCCGAGGCTGCCCGGCTGGGTCTTGTCGGCGAAGAAGGTGACGATGTCGCTGCCCCAGCGGAAACGCGCATCGCGCTTGTCCAGGGTGGCGAAGCTGGTGCCGGCGTAGTTGGCTTCGTAGCCGAGCACGCGGTCCAGCTCCAGCGGGTGGCCGACGTTCTCGTGGATGGTCAGGAACAGGTTGGACGGGTCCAGCACCAGGTCGTACTTGCCGGGCTTTACCGACGGCGCCTTCAGCTTCTCGCGGGCATGGCGGGCGGCCGCGATGGCGTCCTCGACCGGGTCGTAGGAATCGCGGTAGGCGGTGATGCCGCCGGGCAGCTGCACCTTGCCACTCGCATCGCCATCGAGGAACTCGTAGCCCATGCCCATCGGCGAGGACAGGCCAGCGCGGGTACGGAACCTGCCGCTGGCCTTGTCGATGGCGGTGGCGGTGAACGGCAGCCAGATGCGGTGGATGTCCTGGTCGATGAACGAGCCGTCGCTGGAGGCGAAGTACTTCTGTTCGTTGACCAGGAACAGGGTGGAATTGATGTAGTCGGCACCCGCATTCAGCGCGGCGGCGTTGAGCGCCAGAAGCAGTTCGACCTTGTCCTGGATCGGCACCGCCATTGCGTTCCTGCGGACGGGCGTCTGCCAGCGCACCTCACCGACCGAGGGTGTCGGCGCCAGCTGCACCGGCCGGGTCTGGATGCTGGCGTTGGCACGGGCGATCGCCGCAGCCTGCTCGACCGCAGCGCGTACGGCGGCCTCGGTCTGCTGATGGGTCG
The DNA here is from genome assembly GCF_014145825.1 of Stenotrophomonas sp. I18B00994. Classification (NCBI taxonomy): domain Bacteria; kingdom Pseudomonadati; phylum Pseudomonadota; class Gammaproteobacteria; order Lysobacterales; family Lysobacteraceae; genus Stenotrophomonas; species Stenotrophomonas sp. I18B00994. Next base: position 57,108 of record NZ_JACIUW010000012.1, read on the forward strand.
CGGCGAAGCCCCAGGCGCCGTTGACGATCACGCGCACGCCCACGCCGGACGACTCGCGGTTGGTCACATTGCCGACCTGGTGTTCGCGGGTGATGACCGACTGGTTGAGATAGCGGCCGATGCGGACATCGCAGTAGCTGGCCTTGGCGGTGCGTGCGGCGGCCAGCGCCACGTCCGCCAGGCGCCTGCGCTGGGCGGTATCGACCGGGGCAAGCAGCTGCTCGGCGGCGATGGCACGGGAATGCGGCAGCAGCAGGCCCGCCAGGCCCAGACCGGAAAAAGCCAGGAACTCACGTCGTTGCACAGCGTTTCTCTCTCTCGCTTGCGTGCGGTTGGCAATGGGCCGGACCGATCACGTCAACTCCTCGACTTTCGCCAGCGCGGGGCGTGGGGACAAGTGACTGCAGTCATGGTTGGGGGTGTTTCGGCAGGGCTGCGCCCTGCACCTGCTCAGAGCCGGAGCAACAGCAACAGCAACAGCGGGCTTGCTGAGGGATGGCGGGGCGGTGTGGGTGGGCAGGACACGCCGTAAACCCGTCCCTGGGGCTCGATGGCGCCCTCCATGGCGCCAACGGTCCTGCCCACCTACCCCGCCATCCCACAGCAAGTCCGCTGTTGCTGTTGCTTTGGCTGTTGCCGTTGCTCCGGCTTCTGCGGGTGCAGGGCGCAGCCCTGCCGAGCAACACCCCCTCGTGCACAATGGAGCCGACCCCGCCTGGACCCCGTCCTGATGTCGAGCAAGCCGTATTCAGAAGCCTGCGAGCGCAACCGCGAACCCATCGCCACCGCACTCGACCCGTGGATGGGCGACCGCCGTCGGGTGCTGGAGATCGGCAGTGGCACCGGCCAGCATGCGGCCTTCTTCGCCGAGCGCTGGCCGTGGCTGCGCTGGCAGCCCAGTGATCATCCGGACCATCTGCCCGGCATCGAGGCCTGGCGTGCGGAGACCGCGCTGCTGAACCTGTTGCCGCCGCTGGCGTTGCAGGTGGAACTGCCACCGGCGCCTGGGCTCAGCCTGCCACAGGGCAGCACGTTCGACGCCGCATTCAGCGCCAACACGCTGCACATCATGAGCTGGGAACACGTGCAGGCACTGTTCGCCGCGCTGCCACCGGCGCTGCGTCATGGTGCGCTGCTGGCGGTGTATGGCCCGCTCAACTACGGCGGCCGCTACACCAGCGACAGCAACGCGCAGTTCGATGCCTGGCTGAAGGCACGTGATCCGCGCAGCGGCATCCGCGATAGCGAAGCGGTGCAGGCGCTGGCCGCCGACCACGGATTCACCCGACTGGGGGATGTGGCGATGCCGGCCAACAACCGCCTGTTGCTGTGGCGGCTGGGCTGAACCGCCGGTAGTACCGGCCGCTGGCCGGCAACCGATTGCCAGGAGGGATGCCGGCCAGCAGCCGGCACGCCCATCAGGCCACCTGCACGATGTGCAGTGCCTTCGGGTTCCGCCACTGCGCCAGCAGCGTGGCTTCCCGCGCCTTGGCCTGCGCGAAGTGGGCTTCCTTGACGTGGCCGAAGCCGCGGATGTGTTCGGGGATGCTGGCAATCTCCACCGCCAGCGCCAGGCGGTCGTCATCCAGGCCATCCAGCAGCACCTGCACGGTCGCCTCGTAGTCACCGATCAGCTTGCGCTCCATGCGACGTTCCTCGGTGCGGCCGAACACGTCGAGTCGGCCGCCACGCAGGAACTTCAGTTTCGCCAGCAGGCCGAACGCCTTGAACATCCACGGGCCGTATTCCTTCTTCAGCAACCGGCCCTGCTCGTCCTTCTTCGCGAACAGCGGCGGCGCCAGGTGGAAGCGCAGCTGGTAATCGCCCTCGAACTGCTGCTGCAGGCGGCGCTGGAAGTCACCGCTGGTGTACAGGCGGGCCACTTCGTACTCGTCCTTGTAGGCCATCAGCTTGAACAGGTAGCGGGCTACCGTCTCGGTCAACGCAGTGGAACCGCCGATGCGCTCGGCTTCGGCGGCGCGCACGCGCTCGACCAGGCTGCGGTAGCGGTTGGCATAGGCAGCATCCTGGTAATCGACCAGGAAGGCGGCGCGACGCTCGATCATTTCGTCCAGCGAACGCGACAGGCGTGCGTCGTCCAGCGGCAGGAATGCCACGTCGCCACCGTGCGAGGGCAGGCCACGCAGCTCGCGTTCGTCGCCGGTGTTGCGCGGTGCCGCGGTCGCACCCCATTCATTGCCTTCCCACTCGCCCGGCGGCAGCGGGTGCAACGGGCCGGGGGTGGACTCGGTATCGGTGTGGCGGTTGCGCACCAGGCCGGCGGCCTGCTGCACGGCCTGCGGGTCGACCACCGCCAGGCGGCCCCAGGCAAAGGCCTGCTGGTTCATCGCCACGGCGGCGCCATTGAGTTCGATGGCGCGCATCAGCGACTCGAACGACAGCGGCACCAGGCCCTGCTGCCAGGCGTAGCCGAGGATGAACAGGTTGGCGGCGATGGCATCGCCCAGCAGCGCGGTGGCCAGCTGGGTGGCATCGAGCAGCAGCGGCTCCTGGCCGCCCAGGGCTACGCGCACACCGGCGATGATGTCGGCGGCGGGGAACTGCATGTCCGGACGGGTGGTGAACGTGCCCGGCATCGCTTCGTAGGTGTTCAGCACCACCTGCGAACGGCCGGCGCGCACCTTCGAAAGCGCCCAGTAGTCGTTGACCACCACCATGTCGCAGCCCAGCACCAGGTCGGCTTCACCGGCGGCGATGCGCACGGCGTGGATGTCATCCGGGCGGCGTGCGATGCGGATGTGCGTGGTCACCGCGCCACCCTTCTGCGCCAGGCCGGTCTGGTCGAGCACGGTCGCGCCCTTGCCTTCCAGGTGGCCGGCCATGCCCAGCAGTGCACCGATGGTCACCACGCCGGTACCGCCGACGCCGGTGATCAGGATGTTCCAGGGTTGTTCCAGCGTGCCGCGGATGGTTGGTGCCGGCAGATTGTCCAGCAGCGTGGAGGCATCGCGCTTGCTGCCCTTGCGCGGCTGGCCACCGTGTACGGTGACGAAGCTCGGGCAGAAGCCGTTCACGCACGAATAGTCCTTGTTGCAGTTGGACTGGTCGATCTCGCGCTTGCGCCCGAACTCGGTTTCCTTCGGCAGCACCGACACGCAGAAACTCTTCTTGCCGCAGTCGCCGCAACCTTCGCAGACCAGCGAATTGATCAGCACCCGCTTCTGCGGATCTTCCAGCTTGCCGCGCTTGCGGCGGCGACGCTTCTCGGTGGCGCAGGTCTGTTCGTAGATCAGGATCGAAACACCCTTCACTTCGCGCAGGCGCTTCTGCACCTCCTCCAGTTCGCTGCGGTCGTGGAACTCCACGTCGCTGGGGAAGTGCTCGCGCTGGCCGGTCCACTTGCCGATGTTGTCCGACAGCACCACGATGGTGTGGATGCCTTCGGCGCGCATCTGCCGTGCGATGTCGGGCACGCTCAGCGGGCCGTCCACCGGCTGGCCGCCGGTCATCGCCACCGCGTCGTTGTAGAGGATCTTGTAGGTGATGTTGACGCCGGCCGCGACCGCCTGGCGGATCGCCAGCGAGCCGCTGTGGAAATAGGTGCCGTCGCCCAGGTTCTGGAACACGTGCGGGGTATCGGTGAACGGCGCCTGCCCGGCCCAGGTCACGCCTTCGCCGCCCATGTGGGTGAAGGTGTCGGTGCTGCGGTCCATCCAGGTCACCATGTAATGGCAACCGATGCCGGCCAGTGCCCGCGAGCCTTCCGGCACCTGGGTGGAGGTGTTGTGTGGGCAACCGGAGCAGTAGTGCGGCACGCGCGGGAAGCTGGCGCGCGGCAACGCAAGCTCGGCTTCCTTCTGCTGCATCCACTGCAGGCGTTGTTCAATGGATTCGTTGTTGAAGAACTTCTGGATGCGGCGGCCGATCACGCCGGCGATGGTGGCCGGGGTCAGTTCGCCGGTGGACGGCAGGATCCATTCGCCACTCTCGTCGTACTTGCCGACGATGGACGGGCGCTGGCCCCAGCTGGCCGGCCAGTTGAAGAACTGTTCCTTCATCTGGCGCTCGATGAAGGCACGCTTCTCCTCCACCACGATGATGTCTTCCAGCCCCTGCGCGAAGCGCGCGATGCCCTGCGGTTCCAGCGGCCAGGTCATGCCGACCTTGTACACGCGGATGCCGATGTCGGCGCACGCGGCTTCGTCCAGGCCCAGGTACTCCAGCGCCTGCAGCACGTCCAGGTAGCTCTTGCCGGTGGTGACGATGCCCAGCCGCGCGCGCGGCGCATCCATCACCACCTTGTCGATGCCGTTGGCGCGGGCAAAGGCCTGCGCGGCCTTCACCGCATAGCGGTGCAGGCGCATTTCCTGGTCCAGCGGCGGGTCCGGCCAGCGGATGTTGAGGCCACCCGACGGCATCTCGAAGTCTTCCGGCAGCACGATGCGGCGCGCCATCGGATCGACCTGCACCGACGCCGACGATTCCACCGTCTCGGCGATCGTCTTGAAGCCGACCCAGCGGCCGGTATAGCGGCTCATCGCCCAGCCCAGCAGGCCCATGTCGAGGATGTCCTGCACGCCGGCCGGGTTCAGCACCGGCATCATCGCGCTGACGAACTCGTCCTCGCTGCCATGCGGCAGGGTCGAACTGCGGCAGGCATGGTCATCGGCGGCCAGTGCCAGCACGCCACCATAGCGCGAGGTGCCGGCCGCATTGGCATGCTTGAACACGTCGCCGCAGCGGTCCACGCCCGGTCCCTTGCCGTACCACATGCCGAACACGCCCTGCACGTTGGCGCCGGGGAACAGGTTGGTCTGCTGGGTGCCCCATACCATGGTGGCGCCCAGGTCCTCGTTCAGGCCGGGGGTGAACTTCACCTTGGCCGCTTCCAGATGCTTGCGCGCGCGCCAAAGTTCCAGGTCGAAGCCACCCAGCGGGCTGCCACGGTAGCCACTGACGAAGCCGGCGCTGTCGATGCCTTCGGCGGCATCGCGCAGGCGCTGCATCAGCGGCAGCCGCACCAGCGCCTGCACGCCACTCAGGTAGATCCGCCCCTCGTTGCGGGTGTACTTGTGGTCGAGCGTGTAATCACGGTCGAGCAGGTCGGCGGAGGAGGGCGAAGTGAGTTGCGCGGTACTGGTCATGGCTGGCCCGGTAGGATCGGCTGGCACCGGCCGCGTGCGGGCACGCGGCGGGAAAGGCGCGAATTGTAGCAGCGGGGCCGTGGTGGGCCCGGCACTCGCGCCCGCGCCGCTGCTGGGGTTAGGATCGGGGCGAGAGAGGGAGGCTGCGGTTGTGCAGCCTGGGGAGAAGGGATGTCAGTTCCAGGAAAGATCCTGGCCAGCGTGCTGCTGGCCTCGGGAGCGGCCACGGCGTGGGCCGCGCCGGCCATGCCGGCACCACAGGAGTTCTACTTCGACAGCGACCTGGCGGCGGCACCGATGGTGGCGATGCAGGGCGAAGGCGATGAGCTGGTCACCCAGCTGGTGAGGTTGCGCGAGCGCGGCCGACGCGCGGTGGAAGCCACCGTGCAGCTGGCTTCGGTGGCCAGCACCCAGGGCCGTGCCGAGCTGGCCGACCAGCTGTATGGCGAGGCCCTGAAGGAGGCGCCCGCACAGAGCAGCGCGGGCCGTAGCGTGCGTTGGAACTATGGCTGGGACCTGCTGCGCCAGGGCAAGCCGGAGGCGGCGCTGGAGCAATGGTTGTCGTCGGCCGGCAATGCGCGCAGCAAGCCCAGCTGGGTGCCACCCACGTACGCGCTGGCCCTATGGCGGATGGGGCAGAAGCAGGAGGCCGTGCAGTGGTATGCCGCAGCAGTGCGTACCGAGCCGTCGCAATGGAGCACCAGTGCCAATTACGCGCAGCTGCTGCCGCAGTGGCGCGAGGATGAGCGCGCGTCGTTGGCCGAAGTGCAGCAGGCCTGGGCGGCGGCCCCGCCTGCGTGGCCCTGAGGGAGGGGTTCGGCCGGGTTCACGGCGTCCCCCGCGAATCCACCCCGCCCGGCCAAGCGTGGCTTTTGATGTTCACAGCCAACCAGCCGCCACGAGGGGCTGCGCCGTTCGCTGGAAACCCCTCAATCGTCCGCGGAAACCGTCCGCCCCGATGCCCACGCCCGCAGCGCCTCGACCTGCTCGGCCATCAGTACCGACAGCGGCCGCGTCGCACGGATCTCGTTCATCAGCAGCTCGGTATCCAGTGGCCGGCCTTCGGCGTGCGCCGCATACAGCCCGGCCACGATCGCCTGCTCGATCTCCGCACCTGAGAAACCATTCGCCGCGGCCGCCAGCGCTGGCAGCGCGAAGTCGTCGGCATTGAGCTGGCGCCGACCCAGATGCAGCCGCAGCAGTTCCACGCGCACCTCCGGCGAAGGCAGGTCAACGAAGAAGATCTCGTCGAAGCGGCCCTTGCGCAGCAGCTCGGCGGGCAGCTCGTGCACCTGGTTGGCGGTGGCCACGATGAACACCGGTGCCTTGCGCTCGGCCATCCAGGTCAGCAGGTAGCCCAGCACGCGGCGTGACACGCCACCGTCCTCGCCACCGCTGGCCAGGCCCTTCTCGATTTCATCCATCCACAGCACGCAGGGCGCCAGCTGCTCGGCCGAGGCCAAGGCCTGGCGCAGGTTGGCCTCGGTCTCGCCGTGGTACTTGTTGTACAGCGCGCCCACGTCCAGGCGCAGCAGCGGTACGCCGAAACCGGCGGCGGTGGCCTTGGCCAGCATCGACTTGCCGCAACCCTGCACGCCCAGCAGCAGCATGCCGCGCGGTGGGTCCAGCCCGGCCGGTGCGGAGCCAGCGATGAACGCCACACGCCGCTGGTTGATCCAGCGCTTGAGCCGGTTGGCGCCGGCCACGTCGCCGAACCGCGCGCTGTCATGCTCGAAGAACAGGTGGCCGCTGCGGTTGAGCAGCTCGAACTTCAGCCGTGCCAGCTGCGGCAGGTCGTCGTCGCGCAGCGCGCCGTCGGCGTAGATCAGCTGCCGGGCGATGCGCCGGGCATCGACCAGGCTCAGGCCCTGCAGGTTCTTCAGGATTTTCTTCACCGCCTCGCTGTCGACTTCGACGCGGCGGCCGCCGTGTTCGCGGGCGTAGGCATCGGCCTCCTCGCGCAGCATCTTCAGCAGGGCGTTGGCATCGGGCAGGCGCGGGTTGAAGCGGACCGCCAGCGCTTCCAGCTCGGCCGGCAGTTCGACCTTGGCGCCGATCAGCACCAGCACGTGCGGTTCGCTGTGGCGGCGCTGGATCAGGTCGCGCAGGGCGCGCTGGTGGCTGGCATAGCCCAGGTAGGGGTGGAAATCGAGCAGCAGGTAGACCCCGCGCTGCCCGGCCTGGCGGATCATCTGCAGGGCCGCGCTGGCGTCGGGTGGCCCGGCCGGCGGATCTTCGCTGTCCAGGTCGATGCGGCGCAGGCCCTCGGTGATCGACCACCGGTGCAGCGCCCGCCAGACGTGCATCAGCGTCTGCCGGAACAGGTCGACGATGCGACCCTCGTCCTGGGTCTCGATCACGATCAGGGGGGTGTTGGCGCGGATCAGTGCGCTCAGGTCCTGCAGCTCGCTCATGCCGGTTCGATCCTTCGGGGGCGCCACGATAGCAAAGGCGATGGCCGCAGGTTCAGCGCGGTGCTACCTCCCGTCACCACCGCCGGTGTACGCTCGGGGCACGTACCCGGAAGCGAGGCTGGCATGAAGACGATCCTGGTGGCCGGTTCCAAGGGCGGGGTGGGCAAGACCACCGTCGCCACCCACCTGGCCGCGTACGCGGCATTGCAGGGCAGGGCCACGGTGATCGCCGACGCCGACCCTCAGGGCTCCAGCACCCGCTGGGCGCAACGGCGGGCCGGGCTGGAAAGCGCGGTGCTCCCCATTGATGTGTATCGGAAGAAGCAGTGGGCGCAGAAGCTGCCCGATGGCACCGAAACCGTCATCATCGACGCACCGGCGGGCGCGTTGGCCGACGATATCCCCCATTTCCTTGACGCTGCCGACGCGGTGGTGGTGCCGGTGCTGCCCTCGGCGCTCGACATCGAAGCCATCGTCGGCTTCCTCAACAGCCTGGCCCAGAACCCGCGGGTGCACAGCCGCAAGCTGCCGGTGGGGCTGGTCCTCAACCGCACCAAGCCCTGGACCCAGACCTCGCAGCAGGCGTTGCAGATGCTGGCCGAATGGCCGTACCCGGTGGTCGCGCAGCTGCGTGACAGCCAGAGCTACGTGGTCATGACCGGCCTCGGCCGCAGCCTGTTCGACTACCGCTCGGCCCAGGTGCGGGAGCATCAGGCCGACTGGGAGCCGCTGCTGTCCTGGCTCAAGCTTTGATGCCTGCGTCACTCTTCCTGCTGCATCCTCTTCTTCATGGAAACCCGCGATGCGTGAACTGATCCTGCTGCGCCATGCCCATGCCGAACCGGCTACCCCCGGCCAGGCCGACCTCGACCGGCCGTTGTCGCCGGTGGGGCTCGCCGAAGCCGAAGCCGCCGGCAAGTGGCTGAAGGAGAACAACCTGCTGCCGGACTGCGTGCTGTGCTCACCGGCGCGGCGTACCCGCGAAACCCTGGAAGCCGTGCTCGGCACCATCGGTTACGTGGAAAAGCGCCTGGAAGACCGCATCTACGAAGCCACCCCCGGCACCCTGGCGGCATTGGTGGACGACCGCCGTGATCTCGACCGGGTGCTGATCGTCGGCCACAACCCGGGCCTGGAGCGGCTGGTGGCGTTGATGACCGAGGGCACCAGCAGCGACTACCGCGGCATGCCGCCGGCCGGCATCGCCGTGCTCGGCTTCCCGCGCGAGGCCTCGATCGAGCCAGGCGTGGCCAGCCTGAACGCATTCTGGTGGCCGTGATCCGATGAGCCTGGCGCGGCGCAGCCGCTATCTGCTGCCCGCGCTGCTGGCACTCGGCCCGGCCTGGGCGGCCGTGCCCACGCCGACCACCCTGCCACCGGTGGTCGCCGAAGCGCACCGGGTAATGCGCCTGGATACCCAGCGTTCGCAGATCGGCTTCGAGGTGCGCACCCGTTTCGGGCAGCGTATCGAAGGCCTGTTCCCGCACTTCGAAGGGCGCATCGAGATCCTCTCCGACGGCCGCCACCAGGTGCATCTGAAGATGTTCACGCGCTCGGTCGAGATCCCCGGCAAGGCGCGCTATACCGGATGGATGCGCGGCGAGGAGTTCTTCGATGCCGGCCGCCATCCGGTGGTCGAGTTCGACTCGCTGCCGTACTGGCCGGAAACCGTGGAGAGCGGTGGCGACATCAACGGCCGGCTGACCCTGCGCGGGATCAGCCACCCCGAGACACTGAAGGTCGAGAAGGCGGAGTGCGCCCGACCCGGCTATGATTGCGACGTCGTCAGCCGCGGTACCGTGCAGCGAGGCCGGTATGGCATGGACAGCTGGCAGCTTGCCTTGAGTGACCGAGTGACTTTCGTATTGCGTGCGCGCCTGAGCGAGGCGCCGAAACCGTGAACCTCCTGCTGCGTGTACTGGCGCTGGCAACCGTGTTGCTGGGCAGCGGTTGTGCATCGCTGTCGAATGCCGAGCGCGACCGCGCCGAGGCAATCGCCGTGCAGGCACGTTCGACCGTGGTCGACTGCCAGCGTGCAGACCGCTGTGCACAGGATTCGCCGCTGCGGGCGCTGGCCGGCCGGGCGTTCACCGAATCCGCCCCGGAACGACCGCGCCACTACGCCACCCTGCTCGATGAGGGCGAGGGCGCCCTGGTTGCACGCCTGAACCTGCTGCGCAGCGCCACCCGCAGCATCGACCTGCAGACCTACATCTTCGACAAGGACGACAGCGCCCGTCTGGTCATCGACGAACTGCTGGCCGCATCGCGGCGCGGGGTGAAGGTGCGGCTGCTGATCGACCAGCTCTCGGCGATCTCCGACCTGCAGATCCTCGGCGCCCTGTCCGGCGCCCACCAGAACTTCCAGCTGCGGGTCTACAACCCGACCTTCGGCAAGGCCCGGCTGAACTACTTCGACTATGCCGGCAGCGTGCTGTGCTGCTTCCGCCGGTTCAACCAGCGCATGCACAACAAGCTGCTGGTGATCGACGATGCGATCGGCGTGGTCGGTGGCCGCAACTACCAGGACGACTATTACGACTGGGACCGCGAGTACAACTTCCGCGACCGCGATGTACTGATCGCCGGCCCGGAAGCACGTGCGATGGCGGCCAACTTCGACGCGTTCTGGCGCGCACACCGCAGCGTGCCGGCCGAGCGCCTCAACGACGTGGGCCGCACGTTGCTGCGCGAGGGCGTGCCAACGCTGCCGCCGGCCAGCTTCCGCCGCCCGGAACGGGTACAGCGGGTCAGCGCCGAAGCCAACGACACCGAGTTCGTCACCCGTTCCTTCGTGGATACCGCGCTACCGGTGGCTTCGGTGCGCTACGTGGCCGACCTGCCACGCAAGCATCGCCGCGAGAAGGCCGATGCACCGCTGGCCGGCCAGCATGTGACCGAGCCCCAGCTGGATGCGCTGATCGCCAGTGCGCAGAAGGAAGTGATCCTGCAGACGCCGTACCTGGTGCTGTCCAAGCCGGCGCAGAAGCTGTTCCGTGAACTGCGCAAGCGCCCGCAGCCACCGCGCGTGGTGGTGTCCAGCAACAGCCTGGCGGCGACTGACAACCCGATCGTGTATGCGTTGTCGTACAAGTACAAGCGGCGCAACATGCGCGAACTGGGCTTCAACATCTTCGAATACAAGCCGTTCCCGCTGGACGCGCCGGTTGACTACCGCAACCTGCTGCCCGACCCGATCGCTGCGCCCGGGGGGGAAGACGAAGGCGGTCGCAATCCGCTGATCGGTGGCAGTGCTGCCGGCAGCAACGCACGCGGTGGCAGCAGCAGTGGTTCGGATGCCGGCAGCAGGCAGGGCCCGTTGAATCGCCACAGCGATGGTGCCTACGACAACGCCCGCGCACGCCGTCGCGCCGCCGGCAGCGAGGTGGAAACGCGCCTGCTGCGCACCGAGACGCGGCCGTCGTTCCTGGGCAGCAAGGCGGTCAACAAGCCGTTGCCGGTCACCCGCAAGGGCGCGCGCATGGGCCTGCACGCCAAGTCGCTGGTGGTCGACCGCCGCATCGGCGTGGTCGGCACCCACAACTTCGATCCGCGCAGCGAGAACTACAACACCGAAGGCGCGGTGATCATCGACGACCCGGTTTTTGCCGAGGAACTGGCGCAGAGCATCCTGCGTGACACCCACCCACAGAACTCCTGGACGGTGGCGCCACGGGCGAAGCCACCGGTGCTGTCGGGGCTGAATTACAGCGTCGGCAAGGCCTCCGAAGCGCTGCCCATCCTTGATTTCTGGCCCTGGCGCTACGCCACCGACTACGAGTTCAAGCCCGGCCCGGAGTGCCCGCAGCCGCTGCCGCGGCAGGATCCTGATTTCCATCGCTGCTACGTCGCCGTCGGCGACTTCCCCGAAGTCAACGTCGGCCCGAAGTGGCTGCTGGTGCGCATGCTGACCGCATTCGGCGCCGGTCTCGTTCCCATCCTCTGAAGGTACCCGCATGGCCCAGGTGTTCCGCGAAGCCGTTTCCATCGAGCAGCTCAACGCGCTCAGCCGCAACACGGCGATTGAATCCCTGGGCATCGTCTTCAGTGCCGCCGGCGAGGACTGGCTGCAGGCCACCATGCCGGTGGATGAGCGCACCCGCCAGCCCTACGGCATCCTGCACGGCGGTGCCTCGGTGGTGCTGGCCGAGACCCTGGGCAGCAGCGCCGGCAACCTGTGCGTGGATACCGGCAAGCAGGTCTGCGTGGGCCTGGAGATCAATGCCAACCACGTGCGTGCCGTGCGCTCGGGCACGGTCACCGGCACCGCCCGCGCGCTGCACGTCGGCCGCAGCACCCAGCTGTGGGAGATCCGCATCGAGGACGAGCAGGGCCGCCTGGTATGCATCTCGCGGCTGACCCTGGCGGTGGTGGCTGCCGGTCACGGCTGAGCCCCCCTGGGGCTCGTTGACGGCAGCGGAACCCAGCGTTCCCCGCCGATTGCCCCGGTCGATGGCGGTTATGGCCTAAATCGGCTGGCAGCGATGACGGCCCTCCGGTATCGTGCGCGGATGACTTCCCCCACTCCGGCCCCCCGTGGCGGCGTGGCGCGTGTGTGCCGTTACCTGTACCGCGTACCGCTGCTGTTGGTCCACATCATCGTGTTCCTGCCGCTCATCCTGATCGGCATGCTTCCGCCGTGGGGCGAACTGCGCGTGGGCGAGGCGACCTTCGGCGCCAAGGTGGTCAACTGGTGGCAGGGCGGGCTGATGTGGATCTTCGGCTTCCGCCTGGTGCAGGTCGGCGCGCCGCTGCCCGGTGCCGTGCTGTTCGTGGCCAACCATGTCAGCTGGGTCGATATCTGCATCCTGCACAGCCAGCGCATGATGGGCTTCGTCGCCAAGCGCGAGATCGCCAGCTGGCCGCTGGTGGGTTGGCTGGCCGCGCGCGGCCAGACCATCTTCCACCAGCGTGGCAACACCGAATCGCTCGGTGGCGTGATGCAGGTGATGGCCGACCGCCTGCGCGAGGGCAAGGCCGTGGGCGTGTTCCCGGAAGGGCGGACCCGCGGCGGTCACGAAGTGGGCCCGTTCCACGCCCGCATCTTCCAGGCCGCGGTCGAGACCGGCGTGCCGGTGCAGCCGGTGGCCCTGGTGTACGGGGCGAAGGGCGACGCGCAGACCATCGTCGCGTTCGGCCCGAACGAGAGCTTCTTTGCCAATTTCCTGCGCCTGCTCGGCGAGCCGGCGCGACGTGCCGAAGTGCACTTCCTGGCGCCGATCGGTGCACAGGACCTGGAAGGCCGTCGGCGCATCGCGGAAACCTCGCGCGCGCGCATCGTGGCGGCCATGAGCGCCGGGTGAGGCTGCGGTGGCCCTGATCCCGCCACCTGTCCTGGACGCCGGTACGCCGACGCTGCATGCGGCTGACTATCAGCCGCCGCGCTGGCTGCGCAATCCGCACCTGCAGTCGATGCTCAGCTCCAGCCGCATGCGCCTGCAGCGCGGCCTGCTGCTGCTGGCGGCCACCGGTGCGGTCAGCGAAGAGCTGATCCTCGATGGTGGTGATGGCGTGCGCCTGCAGGGCTGGCACAGCCATGTCGAAGGCCGCGAGCCCAAGGGCATCGCGCTGCTGCTGCATGGCTGGGAAGGCAGTGCCGAATCCAGCTACATGCGCATGGCCGCCGCGCGCATGATCGAGCAGGGCTTCGACGTGGTGCGGCTGAACTTCCGCGACCACGGCAACACCCATCACCTGAACCCCGGCATCTTCCACTCCAATCTCATCGATGAAGTGGTGCACGCCGCGGGCGATATCGCCCAGCGCTGGCCGCAGCTGCCGCTGGTGGCCGCCGGTTATTCGCTGGGTGGCAACTTCGTGCTGCGCCTGGCCCTGCGCGCACCGGCTGCCGGCGTGCCGCTGCTGCGCGTCGCCTCGGTGTGCCCGGTGCTGGACCCGGCGCTGACGATGGAGAGCATCGAGAACGGCCCGGCGATGTACGACTGGTACTTCCGCCGCAAATGGGCCGGCTCGCTGCGCCGCAAGCGCGATCTGTTCCCCGAGCTGAGCGACTGCGACGACCGCGTGCTGAAGCTGGACATCCGCGCGCTGACCGCCTGGCTGGTCGAGCGCCACACCAGCTTCGGTTCGCTGCAGGCCTATTTCGACGGCTACTCGATCGCCGGCGACCGCCTGTCGACCCTGCAGGTACCGGCCGACATCCTGATGGCGCAGGATGACCCGGTGATTCCGTACGCGACCTTCAGCAACTGGCAGCTGCCGGGCCAGGCGCGCCTGGAAACCGCCTGCTGGGGCGGCCACTGCGGGTTCATCGAAAACTGGCGCGGCGACGGCTTCTCCGAGCGCTGGGTCGCCCAGCGCCTGCAGCGGGTCCTGCAGGCCTGAACCGGCGACAGCGCGCAGCCCGCTACAATGCGGCTTTGCACTTGAACCGGACTGCCATGCAAGACCAGATCATCCAAGCGTTGCGCCAGAACCAGGCCGACCAGGCCGTGCAGCTGGCCCAGGCGTGGACCCGTGACGAACCCGGCCAGGCCAACGCCCACCGCTGGCTGGCGCTTGCGCTGCAGCAGCAGGGCAACGCCGAGGAGGCGATGGAGGCCCTGCAGCAGGCGCTGCGGCTGGCCCCGGACGACGCCCAGCTGCACCTGCAGCATGCCGGCCTGCTGCTGGCACTGCGCCAGTTCGAGGGTGCCGACGAAGCACTGGTGCGCACCACCGGCCTCGATCCGAACTCGTTCTCCGCCTATCTGATGCAGGCGCACCTGGCGATCGGCCGCAATGACTTCGACGAAGCGCAGCGCATCTCCACCCTGGCCGCGCGCGTGGAGCCGGACCATCCGGAACTGCTGACCATCGACGGCATGGTTGCACTGCGCCGCGGTGACGCCGACCGTGCACTGGCGCTGCTGTCGGCTGCCAGCAAGGCACTGCCGGACGATACCCGCGTGCTGTACGCGCTGGGCTTTGCCTACCTGGGCAAGGACATGCTGGCGTTTGCAGAGCAGTCGTTCCGCCGCGTGCTGGAACTCAATCCGTCACTGTCCTCGCTGCATGGGCTGGTGGTGCAGCTGGCACTGCGCCAGGGCAACGTACCGGCCGCCGCCGAAGCGATGCAGGTGGCCCTGCAGCAGCCGGAGATGGACGTACCGTCGATGCGACGCCTGGCGGGTGAACTGTCGCTGCGCAATGGCCAGCCGCTGCAGGCCCTGGACTACCTGCTGCCGCTGCTGGAGACGCAGCCGGAAGACCGCCAGGTGCTGCAGCTGCTGCTGATGTCATGGCAGCGCCTGGGGCGCGAGGATGAAGCGCGTGCACGCCTGGATGCGGTACTGGATACCAATGACCAGCTGCACGATGTGTGGCTGGCACGGCTGGCCATCGAGCAGGTGGGCAGCGAAAGCGCCGTGACCGTGGTCGAGCGCTGGATGGCGGCGATGCCCGCGCATCTGCCGGCCCTGGAGGCGCGCCTGCGCCTGCATGACATGGCCGGCGAACATGCTCAGGCCGAAGCGATCGCCGAACGCATCGTCAGCCTGGAACCGGGCCGCGTCAGCGGCGAGACCCGGCTGGTCGAAGGCCTGCTGCAGCGCGATCCCGCCGCCGCCGTGGCCCGCGTGCAGGCGCTGATCGAGCTGGCGCCGGAAGAGCATCGCGCCGACCTGCGGACGTGGATGGGCGAGATCCAAGACCGCGCCGGGCAGCCGCAGGACGCCCTGCGCACCTGGCTGTCGCTGCAGGCTGACCAGGCGCCGCAGCGCTTGCCACTGCCGCCACAGGCCAAGTCCCCGCCGAGCTGGCCGGACAAGGGCAGCATCGACGGCGATGCCAGCTCCGCGCCGATCTTCCTCTGGGGCCCGCCGGGTTCGGGCGTTGAGCGGGTGGCGACCGGCCTGGCTGCTGCCAGCCCGGTGCTGCGCAGCGACCGCTACACCAACACGCCGCCCGATGATGCGTTCCAGAACTACAACACATTGCAGGACCTGGCCTCAGGCGTGCTGACGCCGGAGCGGCTGGTGCAGCGCTGGCGTGAACAGCTGCCGGCACGTGGCCTGCAGAGCGACACCGTGATCGACTGGCTGCTGTGGTGGGACAATGCCCTGCTGTGGGCGCTGCGCCCGCAGCTGCCGCAGGGCCGCCTGGTGCTGGTGCTGCGCGACCCGCGCGACATGCTGCTGGACTGGGTGGCCTACGGTGCCGCCGCGCCGCTGGCGATGACGTCGCTGGCCGAAGCCAGTGAATGGCTGACCCGCGCGCTGACCCAGATCGCCACGCTGCATGAGGACGACCTGTACCCGCACGTGCTGCTGCGCATCGACCAGATCGGCAACGATCCGCAGGCGATGGCCGAACTGCTGGGCCGCCTGTTCGAGCGGCCGATGCCGCCGGCGGCACAGCTGGGAGCCCCGCGCCTGCCGGCCGGCCACTGGCGCAACTACCGCGACGTGATGAGCGCCGCCTTCGCCCAGCTCACCCCGGTTGCGGTGCGCCTGGGTTACCCGGAAGAGTGAGGAGAGTCCGATGCAGTTGACCAGCCACAGCCTGACCAACGGCGCACCGATCGATCGTGAGTTCGCCGCGGGCGACGCCAACGGTTTCGCCCCGGACCGCAACCCGCACCTGGCCTGGAGCGGGGCGCCGGCCGGCACCCGTTCGTTCCTGCTGGTATGCGTGGACCCGGACGTACCGACCGTGCCGGAGACGGTTGGCCGCAGCGACATGAGCGTGCCGCGCGACCAGCCGCGCTGCGATTTCGTGCACTGGGTGATGGCCGATATCCCGGCCACGGTGCAGGAGATCGCCGCTGGCAGCTGCAGCGACGGCTTCGTGGTGAAGGGCAAGCCCGCACCCGCCGGCCCGACCGGCAGCCGCCAGGGCCTGAACGACTTCACCGGCTGGTTCGCGGGCAACCCGGACATGGCCGGTGATTACCTGGGCTATGACGGCCCGTATCCGCCGTTCAACGACGAGCGCATGCACCGCTATTTCTTCCGGGTATTCGCGCTGGACGTGGCGTCGCTGGACCTGCCGCAGCGCTTCACCGCCGCCGACGCGTACCGCGCCATGCACGGCCACGTGCTGGCCGAAGCCGCACTGCACGGCACCTACACGTTGAACCCGGCGCTGGGCTGAGCAGCACACAGGGAAGATGCCGGCCAGCGGCCGGCCCTACCTTCCATCCGTTTGCAGCGCCGCCGGTTCGAACACTGCGGTGTCGCCTCTCGCGTTGCGCAGCACCAGCGCGCCGCGGTCGTCAAGCGCAAGCGTCGGTGCCGAGCCTTCGCCGTGCATCAGCTTTCCGGCGAGCTTCTGCTGCGTGGGCAGTCTCTGATCGATGCATAGCGCTGTGGTCTGCACGCCGTTGCGCAGGATCAGCAGATTGCCCTGCAGCCGGTACTCGTTGCTGACGTGGTTGCACAGGTTCAACTCGCTCATGAAACCGGACTGGAAGCGCAGTGTGTAGGGCGCGCGACCGCGGACGAACAACGCGTCGATGCGCTTTCCTTGCGCGTTGGTGGCACGCACCAGTTGCCACAGGTGCGCTTCAAGCTGATCGGTGCTGGGCGTGCTGGCAGCGGCCACATTCGCGGACATGACGAGCAGCGCAGCAATGATGAGGACGGGGACGTGCTTCATGCCGATCTCCCGATGCATCCGGTAGTGCCGGCCGCTGGCCGGCCGCATCCGTGTGTTGGCAGTGCCGCGCAGGGCAGCCGGCCAGCGGCCGGCCCTACCGACCATGAAGAAGGGCGGCCTCTCGGCCGCCCTTCCATCGTTTTATTTCTTCTCGATGGCCGACTCGACCACCATGTCCAGCACGTACGCCTGCGACGGCGCATCGGCCGGCGGGTTCTTCACCTCGTAGCGCTTCACGCGCACCACGTTGCGCACGCCGTCTTCGTGGGTGTAACCCTCGATGTTGCCGTAGAAGTTCTCGAACTTGCCCGGCTCGCCCTGCTTCAGGCCCTTGTCGTCGAACTTCACTTCGCGCACCTGCAGGCACTGGTAGTCCGGGATCAGCGGGTGCGAGCACTTCTCGGTCTTCGCAGCCACTTCCAGGAACACGGTTTCGCCGGCGCCGCCGTAGCGGGTTTCAGCGGTCGGTTCCGGGTTGAACACCAGCACGTCGCCCTTGGCGGTGGTCAGGGTCAGCTTGCCATCGGCATCCTGCTCGGCCTTCAGCTCGCCCTGCAGGCGGCTCGACACAGCCTCGTCCAGCGCCATCAGCGCCTTGTCGTTGCAGGCCATCATGGTCGAGGCCATCGCACTGACCGTCAGCTTGCCGTCGGCCAGGGTGTAGCCGCCACCCATGTGGTTGCAGGCGTTGCTGACCGACAGGCGGCCATCAGTGAAGTCCAGGGTGACCGGCTTGTCTTCGCGGGCGAACAGCGCGTCGATGCGCTTGCCGTCGGCGCCGGTGGCCTGCTGCAGCAGCCAGTGCTGGCTCTGCAGGCGCTGCGCATCCAGGTGCGCCAGCGTCTGCTGGTCTGCTGCCTTGGCCGCGGCCGGGGCCACGTCGTCGCCGCCGGTGCCGGCCGGTGCCGGGGTCTGGCTGCAGGCGGCCATCAGGGCCAGCGGGAGGAGCAGGGTGAGCTTGCGGTTCATGGTGATTCTCCTTGGGGAACCGTGGGGGAAACGGGGTAGGGCCGGCAACGGGGTTGCCGTGCCCCAGTGCTGTTCAGCTGCCGGACGGCAGCCACAGCAGCAGCGCCGCGCCCAGCGCGATGCGGTAGATGGCGAAGGCGGTGAACCTGTGCGACTTGATGTAGCCCATCAGCCACTTCACTACGACGAAGCCGGTGACGGCCGCGGCAAGGAAGGCCACGCCCACGTCGGTCCAGTTCTCGCTGCCCAGCTGCCCAGCCTTGGCCATTTCCAGGAAGGTGTAGGCGCTGGCGGCGAACATGGTGGGAATGCCGACCAGGAACACGAACTCGGCGGCGGCCGCGCGGCGGCTCAGGCCCAGCAGCATGGCCAGGAAGATGGCCGAGGCCGAGCGCGAGGTGCCGGGGAACACGCCGGCCACGACCTGCGCCAGGCCGACACCGATCGCCACCGTCCAGGTCACCTGGTCGCGGTCGGGCAGGCGCGCGGTGTAGGCCTCCACCAGCAGCATCCAGACGCCACCGATGATCAGCGCCCAGGCCACCGGGCTGACCGTTTCCGGCAGCGACCAGCCGGCCTTGCGTACCACCAGGCCGACCACCGCGGTGACCAGGAACGCCGCGCCCAGCTTGAACACGTACTCGCGGTTCCCGCGCTGGTTGAAGCCGGTGGCCAGCTGCAGCAGGCGCTGGCGGAACACCAGTACCACGGCCACGATGGCGCCGGCCTGGATGACGATGTTGAAGAAGTCCGAACGGGCACCCAGCCAGTGCTGGGCGATGAGCAGGTGGCCGGTGCTGGAGATCGGCAGGAACTCGGTCAAGCCTTCGAGGATGCCCAGCAGCAGGGCGGAGAGCAGGTCGGACATGGACGGTGCGTGCACGCGCGGCGGAAGGAGGAAGGGCGAGAGGATAGACGATCCGCGCTGCACCAAACGGGTGCGTCTGGTGGTCGGTGCACTCGTTTGGTGCGCCGCGTTCTGCACCCGCACGGGGCGGCCCTCATGAAATCAATGACTTGCGGCATCTGAAAAGTTGGCACGGTCGTTGCTCTACCTCAGCAGGCATTCATCCCCATCCGAGGTCGTACCGATGTCCGTGGAAAACGTTGAGAAGCTGATCAAGGACAACCAGATCGAATTCGTCGATCTGCGCTTTGTCGACATGCGTGGTGTCGAGCAGCACGTGACCTTCCCGGTCAGCATCGTCGAACCGTCGCTGTTCGAAGAAGGCAAGATGTTCGATGGCAGCTCGATCGCCGGCTGGAAGGGCATCAACGAGTCGGACATGGTGCTGCTGCCGGATACCGCCAGCGCCTACGTCGACCCGTTCTACGCCGATCCGACCATCGTGATCAGCTGCGACATCCTCGACCCGGCCACCATGCAGCCGTATGGCCGTTGCCCGCGCGGCATCGCCAAGCGCGCCGAGGCCTACCTGAAGTCCTCCGGCATTGCCGAAACCGCGTTCTTCGGCCCGGAGCCGGAATTCTTCATCTTCGACTCGGTCCGTTTCGCCAATGAAATGGGCAACACTTTCTTCAAGGTCGATTCCGAAGAAGCTGCCTGGAACAGCGGCGCCAAGTACGACGGCGCCAACAGCGGTTACCGTCCAGGCGTGAAGGGTGGCTATTTCCCCGTTCCGCCGACCGACACCCTGCACGACCTGCGCGCCGAGATGTGCAAGACCCTGGAACAGGTCGGCATCGAAGTGGAAGTGCAGCACCACGAAGTGGCCACCGCCGGCCAGTGCGAGATCGGCACCAAATTCAGCACCCTGGTGCAGAAGGCCGACGAACTGCTGCGCATGAAGTACGTGATCAAGAACGTCGCGCACCGCAACGGCAAGACCGTCACCTTCATGCCCAAGCCGATCGTCGGCGACAACGGCAGCGGCATGCACGTGCACCAGTCGCTGTCCAAGGGCGGCACCAACCTGTTCTCCGGTGACGGCTACGGCGGCCTGAGCCAGCTGGCGCTGTGGTACATCGGCGGCATCTTCAAGCACGCCAAGGCCATCAATGCCTTCGCCAACTCGGGCACCAACAGCTACAAGCGCCTGGTGCCGGGCTTCGAAGCGCCGGTGATGCTGGCCTATTCGGCCCGCAACCGTTCTGCATCGTGCCGCATTCCGTGGGTCTCCAACCCGAAGGCGCGCCGTATCGAAATGCGCTTCCCGGACCCGATCCAGTCCGGCTACCTCACCTTCACCGCGCTGATGATGGCTGGCCTGGACGGCATCAAGAACCAGATCGACCCGGGCGCACCGAGCGACAAGGACCTGTACGACCTGCCGCCGGAAGAAGAGAAGCTGATCCCGCAGGTCTGCTCCTCGCTGGACCAGGCGCTGGAAGCGCTGGACAAGGACCGCGAGTTCCTGAAGGCCGGTGGCGTGATGAGCGATGACTTCATCGACGGCTACATCGCGCTGAAGATGCAGGAAGTGACCAAGTTCCGCGCGGCCACCCACCCGCTGGAATACCAGCTGTACTACGCCAGCTGACCGGATGCGATGGCGGTGGGTTTCCCCCTCCCACCCGCCGCCATCGCTTCCGTTTTCGCGGCTGGGGAGCCGCGGTCAGGTCGGGGTCGGATCCCGTTCGTTTACGAATGGGCTCTGACCCCTGATCCAGGGGCAAGAGAGAGACCGGATACGCGACCAGGGCCGCCCTCCCTCCCGCGTCGGTCGTGCAAGGAGAGAGGCACGGCCGTCCCGGCCCTGTACGTGTCCGGTGCAACAGCCACGGTCATCATCCTGATGACCCGTGGTTGCCTGATGCCAACGCGCGCTGGCGCGCTGGCCCCATCCACCATCGGGACATGCGCATGAAACTGATCTCCGCCATCATCCGGCCGTTCAAGCTCGACGAGGTCCGCGAGGCCTTGTCCGACGCAGGCGTGTCGGGCATTACCGTGACCGAAGTGAAAGGCTTCGGCCGCCAGAAGGGCCACACCGAGCTGTATCGCGGCGCCGAGTACGTCGTCGATTTCCTGCCCAAGATCAAGATCGAAACCGTAGTCACCGACGAGCGTGCCGATGCGGTGATCGAAGCGATCCAATCGTCGGCAGGCACCGGCAAGATCGGTGACGGCAAGATCTTCGTCACCGCCGTTGAACAGGTCATCCGCATCCGCACCGGCGAAATCGGTGCCGACGCGCTGTAACCCCTTTCCGGAGACTCCCCATGAAGATGCGCCTTCTCACCGGGTGGCAAGCCCGGTTCCATGTCGTGTGGCTGTTGATGCTGCTGAATGCGCTGGCTGCGGGTGCTTGGCCGGGCAATGCCCACGCCCAGGCGCAGGTGTCGCCGCTGCCGAGCGAAAGCGTGGCCGTTGAACCGCTGCAGGACCCTGCAGCTGCAGCCGCTGCGCCGGCCGTGGCCGAAGTGGCCGCCGCCTATGATCATGGCGACGTGGCCTGGATGCTCACCTCCACCCTGCTGGTGCTGCTGATGGTCGTGCCGGGCCTGGCCCTGTTCTACGGTGGCCTGGTGCGTTCGAAGAACGTGCTGTCGGTACTCAGCCAGATCCTGGTGGTGTTCTCGCTGGTGCTGCTGCTGTGGGTGGCCTACGGCTACAGCGCGGTGTTCAGCGCGGGCAATCCCTTCTTCGGGTCGTTCACCGAGTTCGCCTTCCTCAAGGGCTTCACCCCCGAGTCGGTCGGCAACACACCGATCAAGGGCCTGCCGGACTATCTGTTCGTCGCGTTCCAGTCGACCTTTGCCGGCATCACCACCGCGCTGATCGTCGGTGCCTTCGCCGAGCGCATCAAGTTCCGCGCGGTGCTGATGTTCTCGGCGCTGTGGTTCACCCTCAGCTACATCCCGATGGCACATATCGTCTGGGGTGGCGGCTACCTGGGTGAGCTGGGTGCCATCGACTTCGCCGGCGGTACCGTGGTCCACATCAACGCGGGCGTCGCCGGCCTGGTCGCCGCGTGGTTCGTCGGCAAGCGCCTGGGCTACGGCCAGACCGCGCTGAAGCCGCACAACGTGCCGTTCACCTACATCGGCGCGATGCTGCTGTGGGTGGGCTGGTTCGGCTTCAACGCAGGCTCGGCGGCAGCGGCCGATACCGTGGCCTCGCTGGCCTTCCTCAATACCGTGCTGGCTACTGCCGCAGCGGTGCTGGGCTGGACGCTGGTGGAGGCAATCAGCAAGGGCAAGCCGTCGGCACTGGGCGCTGCCTCGGGTGCGGTGGCCGGCCTGGTCGGCATCACCCCGGCCTGCGGCACCGTCGGCCCGCTCGGCGCGATCATCATCGGCTTTGTCGCCGGCGTGGTCTGCGTCTGGGGGGTGACCGGCTTCAAGCGCCTGCTGAAGGTGGACGACACGGCGGACGTGTTCGGTGTGCATGGTGTCGGCGGCATCGTCGGCGCGATTCTCACCGGCGTGTTCAGTGCACAGTCGCTGGGTGGTACCAAGGCGGATCTGGATATCGCCCATCAGGTCTGGGTGCAGGTGGTCAGCGTCGGCCTCACCGTAGTGTGGTCGGCGGTGGTGACCGCGGTCATCTTGCTGGTGGTCAAGGTCGTGGTCGGCCTGCGCGTGACCGAGGAGGCCGAACGCACCGGCCTGGATGTGACCTCGCATGGTGAATCGGCCTACGAGGCCTGACCGGTTTCACGGTTTCAAGGGCGTCCCGCCACTGCTGCGCTGCACGCAGTGGCGGGCGTCAGGTACAGGTTTTCCTTGTGCCACCGGCATCAGTGGACGCAATGACGGAGCTCTGCTGGTTCCAGTGTAGATCCAGGACTCTGCCCGCTGGCGGAATGCCCTCCGTCAGACATCACACTTTGCCTTGAAGGCTTGCGCCAGCGTGGTTCGCTGGTGCTTTTTCCTGCCACACGATTCCCTTACAGTGCTGCCTCTTCCAACCGCATCTTCGTCGGTCTGGCAGTCATCAGCAGGGAAAAGCATCGTGGAACAGGGACGTAAAGTACGCAGCCGGGTGTTGCAGTGGCGGTTGTCCGTGGGCGTGGCATTGGCCATCACTGGCCTCCAGGCGCCGGCATGGGCACAGACGGTGTCACCGGAGCAGGAACTGCTCCGGCAGCAGGAGCGCGAGCGCGTGCTGCGTGAACAGCAGGAATCCACACCGGATGTGCGCCTGCAGCCAGCCACCGAAGACCTCGGCCGCCTGCCGGTTGATGAGTCGCCCTGTTTCACCATCACCACCATCGCGCTGCAGGGCGAGCTTGCCGACCGCTTCCGCTGGGCGCTGGCGGCAGCCGATCCCCGCAGCAACCCCGCCACCGGGCGCTGCCTGGGTACGGCGGGCGTGGACATCGTGATGAAGCGCGTGCAGAACGCGATCATCGAGCGCGGCTACGTCACCACCCGCATCCTTGCCGCACCGCAGGACCTGAAGGCCGGCGTGCTGACGCTCACGGTCGTGCCAGGGCGCGTCAACGCCATCCGCTTCGCTGACGGAGAAGGCCGTACCCCCGCCCTCTGGAATGCGATGCCGGTGAAGCGTGGCGAGGTGCTGAACCTGCGTGACATCGAGCAGGCGCTGGAGAACCTGCAGCGCGTGCCGACCGCCTCAGTGGACATACAGATCGCGCCACCGGCCGATGGCGCGGCCGCCAAACCCGGCGAAAGCGACCTGGTGATCAGCTGGAAGCAGGCGCGTCCGGTACGCGTCAACCTGACCCTGGACGATGCCGGCAGCCAGAGCACGGGCAAGATGCAGGCCGGTGCCACGGTGTCGGTGGACAACGCTGCGGGCCTGAGCGATCTGTTCTACGTCAACGTGGGCAGATCGGTGTTCAACGGCAGCGAACGTGGCACCGACAGCTGGGCGGCGCACTACAGCGTACCGCTGGGCGGTTGGCTGCTGGGTGCCAACGCCAGCAAGTACGACTATGAGCAGACCGTTGCCGGTGCGTTCGAGAACTACGTCTACAGCGGCTCCAGCCGCAATGCGGAACTGCGGCTGACCCGCATGCTGTTCCGCAACGCGCATGCCAAGACCAGCATGTACGCGCGTGGCTGGTACCGCGAATCGGACAACTTCATCAACGATACCGAGATTGAAGTGCAGCGCCGGCGCATGGCTGGCTGGGAGCTGGGCCTGGGCCACCGTCACTTCATCGGCAAGGCGACACTGGATGTGAACCTGGCTTACCGCAAGGGTACCGGTGCCTTCAACGCGTTGCGTGCGCCGGAAGAGGCGTTCGGCGAAGGCACGGCGCATGGCCGCATCTATACCGCGGACGCGCAGCTGGTCCTGCCGCTGCAGTGGGGCAAGCAGAGCCTGCGCTACATCGGCAGCTGGCGTGCGCAGTGGAACCGCTCGCCATTGGTGCCGCAGGACCGGTTCTCCATTGGTGGCCGCTACACCGTGCGTGGCTTTGATGGCGAAATGTCGCTGACCGGTGAGCGTGGCTGGTTGCTGCGCAATGAAGTGGGCGTGCCCCTAGGCGGCGGTGTGGAGGCCTACGTCGCCGTTGATCACGGGCGTGTCGCCGGCCCGTCCACGGCCCGATTGCTGGGCGACCGGCTCACCGGTACGGCCCTCGGGCTTCGCGGTGGCACCCGCCACATCAACTGGGATGCGTTCGTCGGCAGCCCGCTTTCCAAGCCGCGTGGCTTCCAGACCGCCTACACCACCTTCGGAATGAACCTGGGCGTCTCGTTCTGACGCCTGCACATGACCGGCCTGCGCAGTCCCCTGCGCGGCCAACACGATGCGGTACCGCGCAGCCTGCTGCGCATACAACCCAACAGCACCGAAAGGAATCAGCGCCGTGAACAAAGTCTACCGTCTGGTCTTCAACCGTACGCTCGGCGTCATGCAGGTCGCCTCCGAGCTGGTCAACGCTGCGCACGGCGGGATAGACCACCGCGGCGGCAATACCGTCGGCACCCTGCGGCCGATCAGTTTCGCGCTCTGGCTGGTGCTGGGCTGGGTGGGATTGGTGCAGCCGCTGTCCGCGCAGCAGGCGCCGGCTGATCGCGGCCGTATTGCCGCCGACCCCGGCGCACCGGCAAACCAGCGCCCGACGGTGATCACCTCGGCCAACGGCACGCCGCAGGTGAACATCACCACGCCCAGCGCCGGCGGTGTGTCGCGCAACACCTACCAGCAGTTCGACGTCGGCCAGCAGGGTGTCATCCTCAACAACTCGCGCGGCGACGTGCAGACCCAGCTGGGTGGCTGGGTGCAGGGCAATCCGTGGCTGGCCACCGGTACCGCGCGTGTCATCCTCAACGAGGTCAACAGCAGCAACCCCAGCCACCTCAATGGCTACGTGGAGGTCGCGGGTGCGCGGGCGCAGGTGGTCATCGCCAACCCGGCCGGCATCCAGGTCAATGGCGCAGGCTTCCTCAACGCCAGCCGGGTGACCCTCACCACCGGCACGCCGATCGTCACCAATGGCGTGCTGGACGGGTATCGCGTGGAAGGCGGCAGCATCGGAGTCGGTGGTGCAGGCCTGGATACCAGTCGCGCCGACTACACCGACATCATCACCCGTTCGTTGCAGGTCAACGCCGGCATCTGGGCCAACCAGCTGCAGGCCAGCCTGGGAAGCAACGTGGTCAGTGCCGATCACAGCAGTGTCCAGGCGCAGAAGCCAGCTTCGGCGGCGCCCGTCTTCGCGCTGGACGTGGGCGCACTGGGCGGCATGTACGCCAATCGGATCTGGCTGGTCGGCAACGAACACGGCGTGGGCGTGCGCAACGCCGGCAAGATCGGCGCGCAGGCCGGTGAACTGGTAGTCACCGCCGATGGCCGGCTGGAGAATGTCGGCGCGATGCATGCGCAGCAGGACACCCGCATCGACGCCAGCGGCGGGATTGCCAATGCCGGCACGCTCAGTGCCGAGCGTGAGCTGCGCGTGCAGACCCCGGTAGACGTCGACAATAGTGGTGGCACGCTCAATGCGCGCCGCATCGAAGTGAACGCCGATGCGCTGCGCAATCGTGGCGGCAGCATTGAACAGCTCGGAACGCAGGCGCTGCAGCTGCAGGCGGCCGATGTCAGCAATCTGCAGGGCCGCATCGGCAACGTGGCCAGCGTCTCGCCGGGTACCGGCACCGGTACCCCGCCTGGCACCGGTACGCCCGGTACGGGCAATCCGGGCACCGGCACGCCCGGCACGGGTACCCCAGGCAGCGGCTCTCCGGGCACCGGCACCCCGCCGGTCACGCCGCTCCCGCCCCTGGCAACCGGCATGCTCAACATCGCCGGAACCCTGAGCAACGACGGTGGCCGCATTGAAGCCAGCGGTGACCTGCAGCTCAGCGCCCGCAACAGCCTCGACAACAGCGACGGTACGCTGGGCGCCAGTACCCTGCAGGTACAGGGACAGGCGCTGCGCAACATGCGCGGCACCCTGCAGGTCCAGGGTGCGGCCAGCGCGCAGGTGCAGCAGCTGGACAACAGCGCCGGCCGCATGACCTTCGCCCGTGGCTTCGAGTTGAAGGCGCAGTCGGCGATCAATCGTGGCGGCAGCCTTGCCCACGGTGGCAGCGCGGCGACGACCTGGACGATCGGTCAGCTCGACAACGGCGAGGGCAGCATCTCCAGCAATGCCACGCGCCTGGGTCTGGACATCGGCACCCTGGTCAACACGAAGGGCAACATCAACCACGCCGGCAGCGAAGGGCTACTGCTGCGAGCGGAGGTACTGGAGGGTGTACAGGGCAGCATCGCTACCGCAGGCGCGGCAGACCTGCTGCTGGGCCGTGCCGACCACCGCGGCGCGCAGCTGGTCGCCCGCCAGCTCGAGCTGACGGCACAGGACTTCGACAACCGTGGCGGCCGCGTGCTGTCCACCGGCCAGCAGGCCAGTACGCTCAGCGTGCGCAATCATCTGGACAACAGCGACGGTGGCCTGCTGGCCAGCAATGCCGACCTGCAGATCGACGCAGCATCCTTTGGTAATGCCGCAGGTACCGTGCAGCAGGCGGGTACCGGCAACCTGCGCATCACCACCAACCTGCAGGGCCAGGGCGGCACCGTCCTCAGCAACGGTATCCTGCAGCTGCACGGCGATACCCTCAACCTGCGCAATGGCACCACCGCTGCACAGCGCATCGATGTACGTGCCGGCGACCTGACCACCGCGGGCGGCACGCTGACCTCGACGGGCAGTGATGCATTGCGCCTGCAGGTCGCGCGCACCCTGGACAACAGCGGCGGCACCGTGGGTGCCAATGGTGCGCTGGACATCAACGGCGGCACCGTCATCAACGATGGCGGCAAGCTGATCGCCGCAGGCACCGGCACCAGCCGCATCCATGCCAGCCAGCGGCTGCAGAACCAGCGCGGCCTGCTGTCCGGCAATGGCGACCTGGACATCACGGCCGATGGCCTGCTGAACGAGGGCGGCAGCATCGACCACGCCGGCACCGGCACGCTGAAGATCGACGCGACCTCGGTGAAGGGGACCGGTGGCAGCATTGCCAGCAACGGTCAACTGCAGTTGAGTGGGCAGCAGCTGGACCTGCAGAAGGGCAGCACCCGCGCCCGTGACGTGAAGATCGACGCTGCCGGGCTGGACACCAGTGGCGGCAGCCTGCTGTCACTGGGCGAAAATGCGATGCAGCTGCAGGTGCAGGGCCTGCTGCGCAACGACGGCGGCAGCATCAGTGCCAACGGCGCCCAGCAGATCCACGCGGGCGCGCTGTCCAACCGCGGCGGCGCGCTCAACTCGGCCGGTACCGCGGCGTCGCAGATCCGGGTCGACGGCACCCTCGACAACAGCGGCGGCAGCATTGCCAGCAATGCGGGCAACCTGAAGTTGCAGAGCGGCGCCCTGATGAACGCAGGTGGCACGCTCAGCCATGCAGGTACCGCCGGTCTGGTCATCGACACCGGGCGCCTGGACGGCGCGAAGGGACAGATCGCCACCGCCGGCGCACTGCAGCTCAACGCGGCCGAAGTCGATCACCAGGGCGCGTCGCTGACCGCCACGCAACTGGACATCACGGCAGCCGGGTGGAACAACCGGGGCGGACGCATCGTCGCCACTGGCACCGGCAGCAATACGCTGCGCGTGCAGGGCACGCTGGACAACGGCAATGGTGGCACCCTCGCCAGCAACGGCAATCTGGATATCCACGCGCGCACCTTCGGCAATGCCGGGGGAACCGTGCAGCAGGCCGGTTCCGGCAGCCTGGCCATCACCACGCAGGACCTGACCGGTGCCGGTGGCACCCTGCTCAGCAATGGTTCGCTGGACCTGCAGGGCGACAGCCTCGATCTGCGCGACGGCACCACGACGGCGCAACGCATCAGCATCGATGGTGACAGCGTGATCACGGCAGGTGGTCAGTTGAGCGCGCTGGGCGCCCAGCCCCTTCAGCTGCAGGCCCGCAGCCTGCTCGACAATACCGGCGGAACGCTGGGCAGCAATGGCGCCATCGACGTACGCGCAGGGCGCTTCGTCAACGACCATGGCAAGCTGATTGCAGCCGGTGAAGCGGCCTCTGCGATCCGGGCTGCACAGCTGGAGAACCGCAGCGGATCGATCTCTGCCAACGGCAACCTGCACATCGAGGCGGAAACACTGTCGGGCCAGGGCGGCAGTATCGGTACTGCCCGCGCGCTGGATCTGCAGGGCGGGTCGCTGGACCTCCGCGGCGGTACCGTGGCGGCCGAGCAGCTCGACATCGTGGCCGGCAGCCTGGACAACAGTGCGGGTGCGCTGCGCGCTACGGGCAGTGGAACGCTGACGATGCAGATCAGCGGTCGCTTGGCCAACGACGCCGGCACCATTGCCAGCAACGGTGCCCAGCACATCGAAGCCAGTGAGCTCTCCAACCGTGGCGGCACGCTCAGTTCGGCCGGCAGCGCGTCCACTGAGCTCCGCATCGACGGCCTGTTCGACAACAGCAACGGCATGCTGGCCAGCAATGGCGCGGCGCTGAAGATCGACGCCGGCAGCATGGCCAGCGTCAAGGGCACGCTCAGCCATGCCGGCAGCCAGGGCCTGCTGCTGCGCACCAGGCAACTGGATGGCCAGGGCGGCACCATCGCCAGCGCGGGCGCCATCACCCTGCAGGCGGGCAGCGTGGACCATCGCGGCGCTACCCTGCAGGCCGAGCGCATCGCGCTGGACGCACAGTCATTCGACAACCGCGCCGGCAAGGTCATGGCGACTGGCGCGGAGGGCAGCCGGATCGACGTGGTCGGCAGCCTGGACAACGGTGAGGGAGGCCTGCTGGCCAGCAATGGCGACCTGGGCATCCAGGCGGCGGTGTTCGGCAATGCCGGCGGTACCGTGCAGCACGCTGGCGAAGGCGTGCTTTCGATCAATACTGGAACGCTCAACGGTACGGGCGGCACGCTGGTCAGCAATGGCAGCCTGCTGCTCAAGGGCACCACCACCGACCTGCGGGCGGGTGTCACCTCGGCCAAGCGGATCGAGATGGATACCGGCACCCTGATCACCGCCGGCGGCACGCTCACCGCGACCGGCGGCGACATGCTGCGGCTGAGCGCGCGCGAACGCATCGACAACAGCGGCGGCACCGTATCCAGCAACGGTGGGCTGGACCTGCGCAGCGCCGAGCTGGTCAATGCTGGCGGTACGCTGCAGTCCGCCGGTACAGCGGCCAGCCAGCTGAACATCGGCCAGAACCTCAACAACCGTGGCGGTCGCATCCTGGCCAACGGCGAGCTCGGCATCACCGCCGGCAGCATCGACAACCAGGGCGGCACGCTGCACAGCGCTGCACGCCTGGTGGCAAAGGCCGATGGCCTGCTCGACAACAGCAACAAGGGTGTCATCGCCAGCGGTGCGGGCATGCGCGTGTCAGCGGCTTCGCTGGACAACCGCACCGGCAGCATCGAGCAGGCGGGCGACAGCCTGTTGCAGATCGATGCCGACACGCTGCAGGGTCATGCCGGCCGCATCGTCAGCAATGGCGAGCTGCAACTGAAGGGCGAGACCATCGATCTCAGTGCGGGCACCACGGCCGCGCAGCAGGTCAGCGTCGAGGCCGGCCAGCTGGACAACACGGCGGGCACGCTGACCGCTACCGGCAACCAGGCGATGTCGCTGCAGGTACGCGGCGCGCTGGGCAATGACGGCGGCACCATCGCTGCCAACGGTGCGCAGCAGATCAGCGCCGGTTCGCTGTCGAATGCGGGCGGTACCTTAAGTTCGGCAGGTACGTCCGACAGCCGGATCACCGTCACCGGCCGTTTCAACAACGGCGGCGGCACCCTCGCCAGCAATGCCGGCAACCTGCGTGTCGATGCCGGGCAACTGGTCAATGCCGCGGGCAGCATCGTCCATGCAGGGAAGGGCGTATTGACCGTACAGGCCACCCAGCTGGACGGCGCCGGCGGCAGCATCGCCACGGCAGGCGGATTGCAGCTGGATGCAGTGACCGTGGACCATCGCGGCGCCACCCTCACTGCCGATCACTTCGCCCTCAACGTCGACCGCTTCGACAACCAGAACGGCAAGCTGCTGGCGACGGGCGCGCAGGCCAGTACCGTGCAGGCCACCACGTCACTGGACAACGGTGGCAACGGCCTGATCGCCAGCAATGGCGACCTGACACTGACCAGTGCAGTGTTCGGCAATGCCGGCGGCACCGTGCAGCAAGCTGGCACCGGCATGCTGGCCATCAACACACACACCTTGAATGGCCAGGGCGGCAAGCTGCTCAGCAATGGCGCCCTGCAGTTGACCGGCGAAACCACCGACCTGCGTGACGGCACGCTGTCGGCTACCCGCATCGCCGTGGATACAGGCACGCTGCTCAACGCGGGCGGTTCGATCATCGCCTCTGGCAGCGATGCATTGAAGGTGTCCGCGCGCGACAGGCTGGACAACAGCGGTGGCACGCTTGCCGGCAATGGCACGCTGGATCTGCGCAGCGCGCAGCTGCTCAACAACCGGGGCACGATCCAGGCTGCCGGCGGCGGTATCACCACCCTGGCGATCACCCACGCGCTGGAGAATCGCGGTGGCCGCATCGTGACCACAGGAGACGCCACCCTCACCGCAGGCGCGTTCGACAATCGCGGCGGCATCGTGCACAGCGATGGCAGCAGCGCATTGACTGTGCGCGTCGACGGCATGCTCGACAACAGCGACAAGGGCACCCTGTCTGCCGGTGGCGCACTGCTGGCCGAGGCACAGTCCATCAACAACGATGGTGGTACCGTGGCTGCTGGTCAGGACATGCAGCTGACCAGCGCCGATGCGCTGCGCAACCAGGGCGGCCTGGTCCAGGCCGGCAAGCACCTGCAGGTCTCGGCCAGCGGCCTGAACAACAACAGTGGCCGGATCATCGCCAACGATCTGCAGCTGGATACCCGCGGCCAGGCACTGGACAACCGCAGCGGCATCATTGCCAGCCTTTCCGGAAACGCAGAGCTGCGCAGCGGTGCCCTGGACAACACAGGCGGCCTGCTGCAGTCGGCGGCAGCCCTCAGCATCAACACCGCCGGACAGCGGCTGATCAATGCCGGTTCCAACGGCAACGGCATTGTCAGCAGTGGCACGCTGCAGATCCGCAGCGGCGATCTGGACAACCGTGGTGGCGCGGTGTCCGCCAAGGCCGGTGCCGACGTGCAGGCCATCAACATCGACAACAGTGGCGGCGGCTCGCTGGTGAGTGCGGCCGACCTGCTGCTGCGCGCGCAGCAGCTGGCCAACACCGGTGGCAGCGTGACCGCCGGTGGCAATGCCGACATCAGCTTGCAGGGCGCGCTGCTCAACAGTGGCGGCCTGGTGGCCGCGACCGGCCGCCTCGACCTGCAGGCCGGCCATGTCGACAACCGCAATACGCTCAGCCCGGGCAATGGTCCTGCACTGGGGTTGCAGGGCAAGACCCTGCAGGTGACCACCAGCAACCTGGACAACCAGAACGGCCAGGTGATTGCCGACAACCTCGTGCTGCAGGTGAACCAGCGCCTGGACAACAGCGGTGGCCTGGTGTCGGCGGCGCTGGGCTCCGATGTCCGCGCCGATACCCTGGTCAACAGCGGCGGCACCCTGGTGGCCGGCAGGCAGCAGACCCTCCGCACCCGCGAGATCATTGGTGATGGCCGGCTGATGTCGCAGGGTGACATGACTCTGGAGCTGGGCCAGAGCCACACCAACCGTGGCGAGATGGTGGCCAACGGCACGCTGAGCCTGTCCATCCAGGGCAACCTGGACAACACCGGCAAGCTGGCCGGCGCCAACGTCAACATCAATGCGGGCAACATCACCAACGCCTCCACCGGCGAGATCAGCAGCATCGGCCTGACCCGCCTTGCAGCGGGCGGCGCACTGGTCAACTACGGCCTGCTGGACGGCAACGTCACCCATATTACCGCCGCGACCGTCGACAACATCGGCAGCGGCCGCATCTACGGTGACCGCGTCGCCATCCAGGCAAGTTCGCTCAACAACCTGGCAGCCAACATCGGCGGCGTGGACCGTGCAGGTACCATCGCCGCGCGCCAGCGCCTGGACCTCGGCGTCGGCACGCTGACCAACAGCGGCAAGAGCCTGATCTTCAGCGATGGCGACGCTGCCATCGGCGGTGCCCTGAACGGCCTGGGCGCGGTAGGCAGCGCCCAGAAGGTGGACAACATCGGCTCCACCATCGAGGTCAGCGGCAACCTGGACCTGTCCGCGCTGGCGGTGAACAACATCCGCGAGAACGTGGTCGTGGAGAAGGTCACCACCGTGCATGCACCGGTGCGGCTGGAACAACCCGGCTGGTTCAAGAACGCCAACAACAACAACCGGGATTTCCGCGCTACCTCGAATTACCAGCCGTATGAGATCTACTACCTCAACCCGGCGGACATCCTCGAAGACACCCCCTATGTCACTCCGGATGGCCAGCAGATCCGCAAGGCGGTGATCCGGCTGTCCAGCAACACCAGCGCCTATGCGTTCGCCCGCGGTGGCGTGCATGGCGCACGCGCGTCACGTGAGCGCCTGAGCGTGCAGGACGGCACGGTCACGATCTATTACGTCAGCCGCGCCGACAACCGCAACAATCCCGATCAGCTTGGCGCAGGCGCGGAAGATCCCTTCCGCGATCTGTCCACCCGTGGTCCGGGGTCGCCGCCGATCGAGTACGTGACCGATACCCTTCGGTACAACAACGCCTACGGCACCTGCACCACGACCTGCGTGCAGATCATCACCTATCCGGACTATGACAATCCGGACGCGACGCTGATCAACATGCAGCGTCACCCGCAGGAGACCAGCGGCAACGAGAAGACCCGCATTGCCACCCGCACCACCGTGGAAGACGTGGTGGTTTCGGCAGGAAACAACGCCGTGATCAACGCGGGCGGCAGCATGCGGATCAGCACCGATCGGCTGGAGAACCGTTTCGCCAACATCGCCGCGGGTCGCGACCTGGCCATCGTCGGCCTGAACCGCGATCAGTCCGAGGTGATCAATGCTGCCGAGCAGCTGACCCGTACCAGCACCTTCGACAACCAGTCCATCACCTACGGTGGCTCCTCCAGCCGCTGGAAGGCGGCACCGATCACCGAGAAGACCGGCGCGCTGGGTTCGTCGATAACCGCCGGTGGCAAGCTCACCATCGATGTCGGCAACCTGCGCAACGACAACAACGGGGGCAGCAACCCCAACGCCGGTGGTGGCAAGGGCACCGCGCAGCTGGATACCAACGGCCGCGGTGCAGGTGCGGTCGGCCCCGGCGCGGGCAGCGTGCAGGGGCCCGGCCAGAGCACAGGCCAGGGTGCCGGCAGCGTGGACGCACAGGGGCCGGGCACCGCTGGCGCGGCGCAGGGCGCCAACGGTGGTCATCAGCAGGCGGTCGCCCAGACCGACGGCGTGCGCGCGGACGCGACGGGTGCCCAGGGCCCGAGCCAGGCCGGCAACGCCGGGGCGGGTGCTGGCACGGCGCAGGACATCAATGCCGCCCAGGCCGGGCAGGCCAATGCCAACGGCCCGGCGGCGGTGCGCGCCGGAGAGCATGCCGGCAGTGGTGGCAATGCCGCAGTGGATGGCAAGCAGGCCACGACGACAACCGGTGCTGATCCGCGCGTGGTGATCACCACCAGCCCGAATGCCAGTGCACCCACCGCCAGCCTGTTCAATGTGGACGCCAACCGTGGCAACCACATCGTGGAAACCGACCCGCGCTTTGCCAGCTATCGCGATTGGCTCAGCTCGGATTACCTGCTGCAGCGCGCAGGCTTCGATCCCTCGCAGACGCAGAAGCGCCTGGGCGACGGCTTCTACGAGCAGAAGCTGGTGCGCGAGCAGATCGGCGAACTCACCGGCCGCCGCTTCCTTACCGGCCATGCCAGCGACGAGGACCAGTACCGCGCGCTGCTCGAGGCCGGTGCCACGGTGGCGAGCGAATGGGGCCTGCGCCCAGGCGTAGCGCTCACCGCCGAGCAGATGGCACGCCTGACCAGCGACATCGTCTGGCTGGTGGAAAAGGACGTCACCCTGGCCGATGGCTCGGTGGTTCGCGCGTTGGTCCCGCAGGTCTACCTGCGGGTGCTGCCGGGCGACCTTGGCAACGATGGCGCATTGCTGGCCGGCGCGGAGGTGGACGTCAAACTGCGCGGTGACCTGGTCAACAGCGGCACGATTGCCGGCCGGCAGCTGGTCAGCATCGATGCCGGCAACATCCGCAACCTGTCCGGCGGCCAGATCAGCGGTGCCCAGGTGGGCCTGTCGGCGCGGCAGGACATCGACATCATCGGCAGTACCGTCAAGGCTACCGATGCGCTGGCGTTGAAGGCCGGCGGCAACATCACCGTGGCCTCGACCACCACGGAATGGAAGGATCAGGGCGACCGCCTGTCGCAGCAGAAGACAACGCTGGATCGCGTGGCGGGCCTGTATGTCACCAACTCCGGTGGCGATGGCGTGCTGTCGGTGGTGGCCGGCGGTGACATCGGCCTCAAGGCTGCAGAGATCCGCAATGCCGGCAGCCACGGCATCACCCAGCTGGTTGCCGGTGGCAACCTGGACCTGGGTGCGCAGACGTTGGGCCAGAGCAGTGCGCTGAACCACGACAGCCGCAACCACACCAGCAACAGCCAGACCACGCATGCGGTGACGTCGATTGAGGGCGCTGGCGATGTGGTGCTGGCGGCGGGCAAGGACATCAACCTGGCTGCAACCCGCATCAAGGCCGATGGCGGCATGGCCCTGCAGGCCGGTGGCGATATCAACAGCCAGGCGCTGGTGGACAGCCGCAGCAGCGACTTCAATGCAGGTGGCAAGCGCAGCTCGCTGCAGATCAGCCAGAGTGATGAGACCGTGCGTGGCAGCCAGTTGCAGGCTGGCGACAATGTAGTGCTGAGAGCGAACCGCGATATCAACCTGACTGCCACCCAGGTTGCCAGCTCGGATGGCACGCTGAGTGTGGCGGCCGATCGCGACGTCAACCTGCTTTCGGCCAACGAAACGCATGACTTCAGCCTGGACAGCTACGACAAGAAAAAGAAAACCCTGTCGAGCACCACCACCACCCGCCACGCCGAGAGCAGCGACAGCTACGCCATTGGCACCGGCCTGATGGGCGAGAGCGTGAGCGTCACCGCCGGCCGCGATCTGACCGCCGTAGGCGCGGTGGTTGATGCCACCGGCACAGTGGTCCTCGGTGCGGGCAACAATGTGCTGATCACTTCTGCGGAAGACCATCACAGCAGTGAGTCCAGCGAGACCAGGAAGAAGTCCGGCTTCACCGGTGGCTTCTCCAATGGAACCGCTTCGATCGGCTACGGCAGCTCGAAGAACAGCAGCAGTTCTGCCGAGCAGTCGACCACCCAGGTCGGCTCCGCCATCGCCTCGCGCGAAGGCAGCGTGCTGATCAACGCCGGCAACCAGCTGACGATCGCCGCGTCCGACGTGGCCGCAGGCAAGGACCTGACCTTGGTCGGCAAGGACATCAACCTGATTGCCCGCCAGGATACGGTGGATACCCAGGCCAGCCAGTCGAGCAAGTCCAGCGGGTTCTCGGTGGGCGTCACCTACGACCCGGCCAAGGCGTACCGCACTGCACGCGACAACGCCACCGAAGGCATGGCCGACAGTGGCACGATGATGGGCCGGATCACGCGTACCGCTGAAGGCGTAGCGGCCGGCGTGTCGGCGGCCGTGCTGCCGGCGATCACGGCCGGCAGCCAGCGCTCGAACAGCAACCAGAGCCACTCCACCAGTGACGCCCGGGTCAGCAACCTCAATGCTGGCGGCAATCTCTCGCTGATCGCCAATGGCGGCTCGATCACCAGCCAGGGTGCGCAGATGACGGCCGAGGGCAATGCTGTCCTGCTGGCCACCAAGGACATCGTGTTCGATGTCGCGCACAACACCGAGCGCAGTGACAGCGACAGCCGGGGCAAGGGTTGGGGTATCGCCACCAACTCCGCCGGTCTGCCGTTTGGCACCAACAATTCGCGCAGCGAGGGCGCCGGCCAGAGCGATACCATCACCGGCACACAGCTGTCGGTGGGTGGCGGTGTACGCATGGCCACCACAGAGGGCGATATCAGCCTGACCGCCGCCAACATTGCGGCGGAAAAGGACGTCAGCATCCGCGCTGCGGGCGACCTGACGATCCGTAGTGGGCAGGACACGGTCAGCAATGCCAACCGCTCGGACAGCAAGGCGATCGGCACTGTGCAGATCTCCGATACCGAGAAGTTCTCCGGCTGGCATCGCGAGCAGCATCGCGATGACAGCGCGCAGGTCTCGCAGGTAGCCAGCACCATTGGCAGTCTCGGCGGCAACGTCAACCTCACCGCCGGTGGCAAGTACACGCAGAGCGCCAGCAATGTGGTGGCGGCCAAGGACGTGAACATCACTGCCGCTGAGATCGAGCTGCTGACCGCTGACGAAAGCGGTCACTACTCGCAGAGCGACAAGGACCTGAAGATCGGCGCCTTCGCGCGGGTGAAATCGCCGTTGATCGATCTGCTCAACAACGTCGACGCCGCCCGCAAGTCCGACGACCGCCTGCAGAAGATGCAGGGGCTTGCTGCTGGTGCCAATGCCTATCAGGCCGCCAGTGCCATCTCCAGCATGGCCGGCAAGGGCGGAGGCGGGGCACTGATCAGTGCCGAGGCCGGCGTTGGCTTCAAGACCTCCAGCAGCAGTGCCGACGGCAGCAGCCAGGTCTCGCGTGGCTCTACCATCCAGGGCGGCGGCAACGTCAACCTGACCAGCACCCAGGGCGACATCCACGTGGTGCAGGGCAACCTGAGCGCGGGCAACACGCTCAGTCTGGATTCGGCCGGTGACATCCTGCTGGAAGCCGGCAAGGCGCATGTGGCCGACCGTAGCAAGAGCAGCAATGCCGGCGCCGAAGTCGGCGTGGGCGTTGCGGTGGGTGCGCAGACCGGTGTGTATGTCTACGCCGAAGCGAGTGTGGGCAGCAGCAAGTCCAATGCCGAGAGCAGCACCTGGCAGAACACCACGCTGACCGGCAAGAACATCTCGATGAAGGCCGAGGGCGATACCACCCTTCGCGGCGCGACCGCCACCGCCGACCGCATCGACGTCAAGACGGGGGGCACGCTGACCATCGAATCGCTGCAGGACGTCGCCGAGAGCATGTCCAAGAACAGCCAGGTGGGCGGCCGCGTGCAGGTCTCGTTCGGCACCGCGTGGAACGCCGACGGCTACGCCAGCGGAGGCAAGGCCAACGGTAGCTATCAGGGCGTTGGCCAGCAGAGCGGCCTGTTTGCCGGCAATGGTGGTTATCACGTGGATGCTGGCCACGTGAATCTGGTGGGCGGCGCGATCGCCAGCACCAATGCAGGAAACAGCGAGCTGACTGCGGATTCGCTGACGTTTACCGACCTGCAGAACCATATGGACTACAAGGCCACGTCGGGCAGCATCAGCGGTGGCTTCGGCAGCAGTGGCAAGGGCCCGACGGACAAGAGTGTGGGAGCGGTTGAGCAGCTGCAGGGTATCGGCAGCAGCATCAAATCCGGAACGTTCGGCGGCGTGGATGGTGTCGGGTTCGGCGGTGGACTGCCGATGCATGAAAGTGGCAGCGACAGTTCAAGCACGCGTGCAACACTGACCGAGGGCAATATCACCATCGGCGGCAGGAAGACCACAGCGGCCGAACTTGGTGTCAATACCGATGCAGCTGCGGCACACCGCGCGCTGGAGGCAATGCCGGATGCCAACAAGATGCTGGCCGATCAGCAGGCGATGGCGAATGCAGCAGGCACGGTACTGGCCACCAGCAAGCAGATCGCATCGGACATTGGAAGCTACGGGATCAACAAGATCACTGATGCCTACCTGGAAGGGAAGAGCGCCGCAGAGAAGGAGGCGTTTGCCAACCTCAGTTCCAAGGACCAGTACGCCGCCCTTGCCGGATTTGACAGCTCCTACCCTGATGCACTGGTCACGCAGCAGAAGTGGGCACCCGACGGTACCTACGGCCGTGCGCTCAACGCGGTCTCCACCGCGCTGGTCGGCGGCGTGGCAGGGCAGGCAGGTGGTCAGGTCATCCCGAACACACTCGCGCCCTACGCCGCTGAGCTGATTGGAAAGACATTCGATCCAAACAAGCAGAGCGCCGTCCCAAGTGAGGCGATGCAGATGCTCTCGCACGCGCTTCTTGGCGCGCTGCTTGCGGAGGCGAATGGGGGTTCGGCGGGTACCGGAGCCGCTGCTGCAGGAGGTGGTGAACTGGCAGCCAAATTCCTGGGTGACTACTACGCGCGGCAGAATGGCGGGCAGCTGACTCCGGAGCAGGAACAGCAGATCAAGGCATTGGGCCAGGCGGTCGGCGCGATGGCTGGTGGGATTGGTGGAGACGGAGCCATGGGTGCGGCGTTGGGAGCCACCATCGCCAAGAACTCCGTCGAGAACAACTACCTGAATCATGCAGAGCGCATGCAGTTCCTGGACGCCATGCTTAGCTGCATGAAGAGCGGGGAGCGTTGCGGCGAACAGAAGGAGCTGGCAGCGCTGTCGGATGCGCGCAATACGGCACTGATTGCAGCATGTACCGCGGCTGCCGATTCGCCTGCCTGCCGCGCAGAGCAGTCGAAACTGGGTGACGCCTATTGGTCACTTACCCAGAATGATTCCACCTATCTGCGATGGATCAACGACAATGGCCTTGATCTGGCCCAGGCGGCACTGACGAAGGGCAATGGTGGCCAGCTCGCCTCCGATCTGCTGACGCATACGTCTTCCCTGGATGCCCGTTACAAGATCACCTGTGCAGCGGCAGGGCGCTGCGATCCATTCACCGCCGGCATGCTCGCGTTGAATGGGAAGACACAGGAGGCGGCGGCCAACGCGGCACTGAATCTGCTGTTCGACAAGGCGGGCTCGGGAGCAGGCGTGGTGACCAACGCGGGTGGAATGGTCATGGACATGGCGAAGATGAATGCCATCTACATGTCCATTGAGAGCACCAAGCAGGCCTTGAACGACTTCCAGCGCATCGGTGAAATTGGCGGCTGGGGTGTCATGAAGGAAAAGGGCGCCGGCGCCTGGTCGTCCATTTCAGGCTACTTCGGGAACGGCTGGGATGCGGCGACCTACGAGCTGGGCCTGAACCAGAAATGGAACCTGGCCGATGTGGCCGCAAACGGATTCACCAAGGGTGACATGGGGCTGGACGTCGCATTGGCTGTGATCAGCCTGGGTGATGTCACCGCGATGCGGGCGGCCGCGAAGGCCAGGAAACTGGCGGCGTTGGAGTCAGGCGCCGCTGCAAAGCCGGTGGCACCCGATCTGGTCCCCCCGCGACAGCCGGCAGACGTCCCGGCGCCTGTGAACAAGCCGTTGGCACTGCCTTCGCCAGAGTTCAATGTTCCCAACGGTTACACGCTGGTCAAGAACGCCGATGGCACGGCCAGCGTTACTGGTCCGCGAGGAGGAACCTACACCTCGACCGGGAGATATACGGATGAAGGCAAGCCGATCTTCAAAGACAATAGTGGGGGTTACGTCACCTTGGATGGTGCGCGTTCATCGGTCCCCGCTCCCGTCGATTTCGAGTCTGCTCCCAAGCATCATATTTGCACCAATAAATGTCTTGTGGGGGCCAATGGAAAGGTCGCGTGGACCAAAGAGTACATGCGGTTCTTCGAAGGCGCAGGGCTTGATATAAACAAGTCTGTAGAGAATCTGGTTGCAGTCAAGGGCCATCGTGGGCCGCACCCTGAGGCATACCATCAGTACGTATATGATAATCTTGACAGAGCGACCAGTGGCTTGAAGCCTGGCACGGCAGCGTACAACTCTGCAGTCACAAGAACGCTGGAGAGGATGAAGGCAGAAGCGGTTATCGTGGGAAGTCAGGTCAACAAGTGGTTGACGAGGAGTTGAGTTGAAATACTTTCGCATCAGGCCCGACATGAGCATTGCAGAGCGATGGACTCTAGGGAATATCAATCATGTGGATAACTGGCTCTTCATAGATCCTCCCGTCAACTTCATGGAACCTGGGACCTACAGCCTTGATCTCGTGAATTGTGGGGTTGAGGTCGATTACTCTCTTGCCGGGTATGCAAGTGTTCCAGTGGTAAGTGCGAGATTTCGAGATGCGCTTGTTGGCTTGCCTGAGTTCGATGAGCCCTATATGAATGTCGTTGTCGAACCATTGATCATCGAGGGTCAGGATGTTCGTGGCGAGTACTCTGTATTGATCGTGGAGACGCGCGTTGACTGCGTAGACGAAGGTCGTTCCGATTTCATGAAGTTTGAAGAGGATGATCCGGTCAGACCGGATCTCGCGGGTCAGTACAGGGCGTTCACGAAACTCATTGTCGATCGAGAGAGGATCGGCGCGAGGCATATTTTCCGAATCGAGAAATTCATGGGCGCGTTGATCGTGAGTGAAGAGGTGAGGCGTCGCCTGGATGAGGCTGGGGTGGTTGGTGCGGTCTACGATCCTGTTACTGAATGAGTAATCAATCAGTACATGGAAAGTTGACAAAATGCGTGGCGCTACCGACCTGTTATGGGTATGTATCTATCCATCTGGTCGGCGTGCTTGGTCGCAGGGGCGATTGTCTTCCTCGATTCTGAGTTCCGAATCAGCTCCCTCCGCTGCGGTCAGGTGCGCGTGGTGGCACTCATTCCATGTGATCTACTGTGGGGTTTGGTTCGCTGTATCCTCATGCTTGGGTTGGTCACCCTACCTGTCCTGAGTATCGTGGCGATCGTGCGCTTCATGCGGCACCGCAGCTGCGGGCGTCCTGAACTATTTTGCTTATTTGTTCGTTGGTTGTTTTCGGACTTTCCGCGACGTACTTCACTTCCTGCTGGATATCCGCTCAGGGCCAAGGGGGGGGGCAGCGGTGCTTCGGGTGATCGGCGTCCGGCAAGTGCAGACTCCATATGAATGAAACAGGTTCAATCAGCTCGGCAGTAGCGATATGAGCAATGTGGGCAAGATGACGAAGTGGTCGATCGCGCTTCTGTCAATCGCCAGTGTACTGGCTACGATTTGTCCATGATCAGTTCCCGCCTCCCTGTTTCCGCACCGCTGGCACTGGCCCTTGCGGCCTGCGCGGCTAGCGCGCCGGTGCAGCACACCCCGTTCGTCACCTGGGTGTGGTCGCCGAACCAGAACGCGCACACGCCGGATGGAATGGATGATGTGATTTCTGTGAGGACGAGGAATCAGTGAGTACTGAGGGCATTGCAATCCATCTTCAGGCACGGCCTGACAGAGCCATCTCGATTGCCGAGAGGCATCTCCATGTCATGGATAGGATGTCGGCAATCGAGTGCCCATTGGGATTCCATGCTCTCGAGCTGCCGCCTGTACCCGACTGTGGAGGAGAATTGCTGGCAAGCTATGAGATCAAGACTGGACTGAAAGGTCTGTCGATCATCGGTACATACGCTTTCAGGGGGACCGGGTACGACTACGCGGATGTGGCTGCGTTGGACGAGATCATTCTGTATGGGTTCAGAAGCAGCAACAAGGCACGGGACTATCCGAGCGTTCTGACGAACTGCGTCGCTTCTGTTGCCGAGGCGTTCGGTGCGTACAGGGTGAAGGTCACGTACGGCATGCATTCGATGGACTATCAGGACGGTGTGGGCCGAGAGGGGCCAACCCTTGAGGATCTGAAAGCTGCTGGAGTCAAGGATTTCGACGGCAGGAAGAACATCCTGACGATGTACCCTGCCCAGTTCTGGGATGCCCGGCTTTGCAGCGACGCACTTGGATTTGGACCCGAGGAGGTTTCCTCCCGCCTTGAAGGTAAGGTTGATAAGGTGGAACTGACAGCGAGTGGTGTCTACATTCTCCTGAGTGACAAGGTTGATCTTTCCTATGAGGAGTATCTGTAGTTCAATCGCCGCGCAAAAGCGCTTCTGGGTTTGCAGTAGTCCGGAGCGTGACGGGATGACCCGACGGGTTACGTAACGCACCTCATCGATCCGAGCACCAGTAGTCTGATCAACATCACGGTGCCTGGAGCACATGCATTGGATCCGGGCTTTGTGATCCGACAGGTGCATACGAATGGATCCGGTGGATTCTCAGTCTCAACCAGAGGCTGGGGTACGGGTTCGAGTCCAATGTTCAACTAGAATTCGTGGGCCGATAGACAAGTGTGGAGTTCCAGTACGCGCGATATTGGTAGCGAAATTGGCAAGTTGCAGTGGCTTTGGACTACTTTTCCCTCGAGGCAGAAACGCATGAGCTACCGGGGCCCTGATGGAAAGATGGTGGAGGTCTGCCAGTGAGTGAGCGTGAGTTGGGGGCAAAGATTGTGTCCGTGATTGCCAGTTCCGCGCTTGGAGGGGCTTTATTCATAGGCATTCCGCTGAGTTATCGGATAGGCAGTCTTTCGCAGGCTGCAATTTTCGCATCGCTGGTTTGCGCCATAGCTGCTGTGTTGGGCCTCATCTTCGGTGTGCCTGGGGTTATGCTTGTGGATAAATTTCTTCCGCGGCTCAAAGCTCGCCATGTTGTAGCTGCACCAGTCTGTGCCTTGTTGGCGTGGCTCGCGTTCGAGGGTGCCTTCTCTCCTGGCGCTTGGATAAAGGTCTGGACCAGTCCTTCCTTTTGGCTTGAGTGGGCTCCCAGGCGCGCTGGCATCATGCTTTTCATTGGGTTGGCCGCGGGTGCCTTCTACATGTTGATCTGGCCGCGGATTGGACGAATGATGAAGGTCAACACGGCCTGTGATTGAGGGCGATGGAATCGGGTGCCTGTGCGCAGCAAGGTGGCGGCGGCTGACAGCCAGGCATACAGCGGCGCGGGGAAGTGGGGCGCCTCGATGACTACAACCGTGCACTGAACGCAGTGACGACGGCGCTGGTGAGTGGTGTGGCGGGACAGGGCGCTGGTCAGGTCGCGCCCAATGCACTGGCGCCATATGCCGCTTACTTCATCGGCAGCAAGCTGGACCCGAGCCACGGCAGCGATCCCAATGCGACTCTGCACTTTCTGTCGCATACGGTGTTGGGTGCGCCGCTGGCGGAAGCCAATGGAGGCAGCGCGGGAACCGAAGCGGTGTCCGCGACCGGCGGCGAGTTGGCCGCGAGAGTGCTGACCAATTCGTTGACCGGCGGAAACCCCGCCAAGCTGAGCCCGGAACAGAAGGAGGTGGCGCTGGCGCTGTCGCACGCGGTCGGAGTACTGGCGGGTGGCTTGTTAGCGCAGGATCTGGCTGGGATCACGTTGAATGCGGGGATTGCCAAGAATTCGGTTGAGAACAACTTCCTTGCGGAAGAACAGGCTCGTGCAATGAAGCAGCAGCTCGACGAGTGCGGCGGCGACACTTCATGCCAGAAGACGGTGCGTGATGTTGTTAAGCAACTGTCGGAGCGAATGGACTACGGGCTGCTATCGGTGTGTAGCGCGAACTCGTCGAGCCCTGCGTGTCAGGTGTTTGTCAATGCGGCCGTCTCCTACAAGTACGGCTCGTGGCCCGGAGTGCTTGGGCTGTTCGATGAACTTGGTCACAGTAGCGAGGCGCTTTCCTCGTTCGGCCACTCCCTGAACGGACGTGCCTATCGTGAGCTGATTTTTGAGAGTGGGGGCTCCAGCCGGTCTATATCCTGCCTCAAGAACACACTGTAGCTGCACTGGCGGAGTAGGCCGGGAATCTTGACAGGACGATTGATCAGTACGGCCTCTTCTCGAAGGAATCATCAGCTGAGCTGGGGCTTGGACTTTCGAAGGTACTGCTTCGAAAATATGG
This sequence comes from Stenotrophomonas sp. I18B00994, assembly GCF_014145825.1. Taxonomy (NCBI): domain Bacteria; kingdom Pseudomonadati; phylum Pseudomonadota; class Gammaproteobacteria; order Lysobacterales; family Lysobacteraceae; genus Stenotrophomonas; species Stenotrophomonas sp. I18B00994. The sequence goes on from NZ_JACIUW010000012.1 coordinate 101,306, forward strand.
CGCTGTTACCATAATCGAAGGGAGCGGAGGCCTCGGGAAGGGTGCGAAGGCGGGCAGTTCTGAAGCACTGCGATGATGAGTTTGGAAGAAAATTCTCTGGCGAAGAAATTATTAATGGAAAGTGGGTGGCTTTTAATGTCGGATAGTTTCGAAAAATTCTCTTGCATTGATTTTACGGCTCTGTATGGAAGTGTGGTTTCGTTGAGGGCTTTTCTTGTTGTTCGTGGTAGGGAATGCTTTCTGGTGGATAGTCGTGATCATCAATTTTCTGATCTTAGGATGGATGTGTGTTCACCTGGTCTCGAAAGGTTGCTTGATGAGGCAGTGGGGGGATGGGTTGGTGGTGTTTCCTCATACTTTGATGAGATCCTCATATCGGGAGTAGTTCGCGAAGCGACGACCCGGAGAGACCTTGCGTCCATTGCGGAAGTTTCAAGACTTACACTTTTCAGGGATGAATTGGTGTTTGAAGTGATAGTTTGATTTTGGTTGTTTGCGGATACTGATTGGTACTTTGTGGTCTGATTGAGGTTGTGGGTTTTTGATTATTTTGGTTGTCATTGGAGAGTGGGGTTGTGTCTAGTGTCGGGCGAGGTGTTTGCGTGCAATTGTTTCTATGGGCTCGTGCGGGTCATTAGGCGAATTGTGGTTGTCGAATATCCGGTTTCAGGGCCAAGGGGTGTCTGGGAGATCGGCACTTCGCGCCGAACGACTGCTGCAGTCCATGGTTACAATCCGTCCATGATCAGCCCCCGCCTTCTGGTTTCCGCACTGCTGGCGCTCGCCCTGACGGCCTGCACCGCCACCGCGCCCGTGCAGCACAACCCGCTCGCCACCTGGGTGCCGTCACCCAACCAGAACGCGCGCACGCCACTCATCATCGTCATCCACCACACCGAGCAGAAGTCGGTGCAGCAGAGCCTGCATACGCTGCGTACCGCCAACAGTGGTGGGCCGGTCAGTGCGCACTACCTGATCGGCGCCGATGGCCATCGCTATCAACTGGTCGCCGATGAGCGCCGTGCCTGGCACGCCGGTGCCGGGCGCTGGGGCACCATCACCGATCTCAACTCGGCTTCGATCGGCATCGAGCTCGACAACGATGGCCGCAGCCGGTTCAGTGCGGCGCAGATCGAATCGCTGATCGTGCTGCTGCGCGACCTCACCACCCGCTTGAACATCCCGCCGCGCCAGGTCATCGCCCATGCCGACCTGGCGCCGACGCGCAAGCAGGATCCGAGCCGTTTCTTCCCGTGGCAGGAGCTGGCCGAGGCCGGCTTCGGCGTCTGGCCGCGCGCGGCCGACGGGGCAGCACCGGAAGGCTTCGACGCGTGGAATGCGCTGGCCCGCTTCGGCTATCCACTGGACAACCGCGAAGCCACCGTCGCCGCCTTCCACCGCCGCTTCCGAGGCCGCGACGACCTGCCGATGACGCTGGACGCCGAAGACGCGCGCATCCTGTACTCGCTGCTGCTGCAGACGCCGTGACCCCGCGCATGAACGCTTGGCCCCGCGCTGGGTTGCCGCCCAGCGGCCGGCCCGCCACCATGGCGGCATGATCGATTCCGCTACCTTCTTCAAGCGCAGGCACTGGACCCTGTTGGCAGCGGCGGTGCTCGCCGGTTGCGCCACCACCGCTCCCCGCACGGGTTCCGAAGCGCCCACGCCGACCTCACCGCCGGCGGCCACCTACGCCAGGGTCGACTGGAAAGCCCTGCCAGCGGTCTCCAACAGCGATCTGCAGGCCGGTTTCGTTGCCTGGCGCAGCAGCTGCACCCGCCTGAAGAACGATGCCGTCTGGGCCAGACCCTGCGCCACCGCCGCAGCGGTGTCAGACAAGGACCCGGCCGCGATCCGCCAGTTCCTGCAGCGCGACCTTGATGCCTATGCGCTGCGTGCCGGTGGCCACCAGGCCGACGGACTGATTACCGGCTACTACGAGCCGATCTATGCCGGCAGCCTGACCCGCACCGACAAGGCGACGGTGCCGGTCTACGGCACTCCCGATGATCTGGTGGTGGTGCAGCTGGAGAGCCTCTACCCGGAACTGAAGGGCAAGCGCCTGCGCGGTCGCGTCGAAGGCAAGGTGCTCAAGCCCTATGACGACGCCGGCACCATCGCGGCCAAGGGCGCCAACGCCCCGGTGCTGGCCTGGCTGACCGACCCGATGGACCTGCAGCTGCTGCAGATCCAGGGGTCCGGCCGCGTGCGCCTGGCCGATGGCAAGCAGGTGCGGCTGGCCTATGCGGAACAGAATGGCCACCCCTACCGCGCCGTCGGGCGCTGGCTGGTCGACCAGGGCCAGCTGAAGAAGGAAGACGTCACCATGGACGCGATCCGCGCCTGGGCCCGGGCCAATCCCGCGCGCGTGCCGGAACTGCTGCGCAGCAACCCCAGCTACGTGTTCTTCGTGCGCAACCCGGACAGCCCGGAAGGCCCGCGTGGTTCGCTGAACGTGCCGCTCACCGCCGGCTACAGCGTGGCGGTGGACCGCAGCGTGGTGCCGCTGGGCAGCCTGCTGTGGCTCTCCACCACGCGCCCGGACGGCACCCCGGTGGTGCGCCCGGTGGCCGCGCAGGACACCGGCGGCGCCATCGCCGGTGAGGTGCGCGCCGACCTGTACTGGGGCAGCGGCGATGCCGCCGGCAAGCTGGCCGGCGACATGAAGCAGAAGGGCAATATCTGGATGCTGTGGCCGAAGGGCGTGCCCCTGCCGAACTGAACCAGCAGGGGTCGGATCCCTTTCCAAAGGGAAGGGCTCTGACCCCGGATGCCTGATAATGGCGCCATTCCGAACTTTCCGGCCGCGCCTGCGGCCAGGACCCCTGCAATGACCTACGCAAAGCACAACGCAAAACCCGGCGCGAAGTCCGCCGCAAAGAAGTACTACAAGCACTGGGCCGAATCGGGCCTGGGCAAGGGCAACGTGCTGATGGAAGCCCGTGGCGAGAAGATCGTGCGCCAGGTGGAAATCTACGGCACCAAGATGGTCTGGGCCGACGAGCAGGCCCACAGCGACGACCGCTTCCTGCTGGCCGACCAGCCAGTGTCGTTCCTGGATTTCGACGAGGACGACGAAATCTCCGCGCGTGAATTCGAAGCCGCCTGGAAGAAGGCACGGGAAGCCACCGGCTACCCGGTGTAATCCCAGCCCCCGGCACCCGCCCTTGTAGCGCCGAGCCTTGCTCGACGCTGCAAAAGCGGGCATGTGAAATGTTATATGATTACATTTCACCGCAGCCGCCCCTTCCCATGAAGACTCCCACCCTTGTGGCCGCCCTCGCGGCCGCTCCGTTCGCCCCTGAAGCTTTCGCACAGTCCGCCGATGCCGCGCTCACCCTCGGCAAGGTGCAGGTGCACCAGCATGGCGAAGGCCAGCTCAGCGCGCGCCAGGTGCTGACTTCGGTGGACGTGCTCGGCGCGGACCAGATCGAAGACCGCAACGTCTCGCACAGCTGGGAACTGCTGGGGCAGATGCCCGGCATCCAGCTCACCGAAACGCGGCAGGGGGCCGAATCGGGCAAGGTCAGCTTCCGCGCCTTCAACGGCGAGGGCTACCTCAACGCCATCAAGACCCTCATCGACGGCATCCCCAGCAACGTCAACAGTGGCAACCAGCGCTTCATCGACATGCTGTTCCCGCTGGACATCAGCTACATCGAAGTGGTGCGCGGGACCAACGACCCGCGCTATGGGCTGCACAACATCGGTGGCAACGTGAACTTCGGTACGCGTCAGGGCGGCAGCTACACCGATGCGCGCCTGGCCTACGGCAGCTACAACACCCGTGATGCACAGCTGGCGGTTGGCCGCGAAGCCAATGGCTTCGCGCAGAACTATTTTGTTGGCACCCAGGCCAGCGATGGCTATCGCGACCACGACACCTCGAAGAAGTACTCGCTGGGCGGCAAGTGGTTCTTCGGCACGCTGGACGAAGGGCTGCGCGTGGGCCTGACGGCGCGCGCCTATCACCATGAGGCCGACGAACCCGGCTTCATGACCGCCGAGGAACTGCGCACGCACCGCCGTGGCAGCGAGCTGCGCAACGGCAATGATGGCGATGACCGCGACATGCGGCAGATCGCCGCGCACGTCGACCTGAAGCTGTCCGACGCACTCACCTTCGGCACGCGGCTCTACTACAACCGCTATGAAGACGACCGCCGCGTGACCTTCAGCGACCTGCCCACCGGCAACCTGCCGCGTCAGCGCCGCGTGTGGGATGAGCGCCAGACTGGCCTGTTCAGCACGCTGACCTGGCAGGCCAGCCCAGCGCTTACCCTCGAAGGCGGCTTGAACTACGAGCAGCAGGACAACGGCTATATCCGCGAGCGCTACGCCTACGCCGAACCCACCGATTTCAGCCAGCCGCCGGCGCGGGTGCAGAACAACGATCGCCACAGCTTCGACAACTGGGGTGCCTACGTGCAGGCCGTCTACCAGCCGGTCGAGGCTTGGAAGATCGTGCCGGCCTATCGTATCGATCGCTTCAGTGGCAGCACGCACCTGATGAATGGCGTCCGCGGACGCCTGCAGGACTACGGCACCATCGGTCAGCCCAAGCTGAGCGTCATCCACAGCCTGGGCCAGACCACCCACGTCTACGCGAACTGGGGCCGCACCTTCCAGGTACTGACCGGGTCCACCGCGCCGGCCTACCTCACCCCCGGGCAGGCACCGATGCAGCCGTCCACCAACACCGGCATGGAGCTGGGCCTGAAATTCCAGCCGTTTGCCGGCAGCCAGGCACGCCTGGCGGTGTGGCAGCAGGACGCGGAAAACGAGGTATCCAACATGCCGGCCACCGGCACCACGGTCACCCTGGGCAAGACCCGCCGACGCGGCGTGGATGCGCAGCTGAGCCTGCAACTGGGCGACGACTGGACGGTATGGGCCTCGCACGCCTACCAGGAAGCGAAGATCACCCGCGACGACCGCGATGCCGGCATTTCCCTGCAGGGCCGCGAAGTGGCTGCCACCCCGCGCCATATCAGCAATCTGGGTGTGGATTACCGCGCCGCTGATGCGCTGCGGCTGGGCCTGCAGGCGCGTGCACAGGGCGATTACTACCTGGAAGAACGCAACGTGGCCGGCAAGTTCGGTGGCTTCGCCGTGCTCGACCTCAGTGCGGCCTATCAGCTCACCCCGCGTTTCAGCGTGGACCTGCAGCTGAAGAACGTCACCGGCCGCCAGTACGCCTACGCCTGGTACGACAGCTTCTTCTGGGACAGCGCCCGCCCGATGTTCTCGCCGGCCCCGGGCCGCAGCGTGTTCGTCGGCCTGAACATGAAGCTGTAACCGGCCACGCATCTGGTAGTGGTCGAGCTTGCTCGACCTGCGGCAGGGGTCAGAGCCCTTTTGATCCCATCACCAAAGTAGGTGCCCACCGGAACCCCAAAGTCTGTGCAGCCTGTTAGGGTTTGGACCATGCTTTGCCCCCCCTTGAGTGGCAAAGATTGTGTGGTGCGAGGCAAACGAGCGTAGCCCGCCGCAGCAGACAATGGTCCAGAACCATTGCGACAATGCGAGGCGGCCTAACAGCACTAGGTACTGGCTTAAGAGGGCCTATGCGTCGGAGTCAGGGTGCATCCGAGACGGGCGGCAGGCACCTGCCCAGAAGACAAACAGAACAGGGGGAGAGGGAAGATGCTAGTGGTAGTTAGGCATGCGCAAAGCATGGCTAATGCGGGATTTGCAACCGCCGATCCCGAATCCATTGCCCTCACTGCCGCAGGGGAGGAGCAGGCTCGCGCATTGGCAATGACCTGGTCGGCTGCGCCTGACCGCATCTTTACCTCACGATTCCTCCGGGCTAGGCAGACATCACAACCACTCGCCGAACGCTTCAAGATGGTCGTTGCGCCCCTGGGGGTCCACGAGTTCACTTATCTGTCGCCTGAGCGGTGCGTGGGCACCTCGGCAGCAGACCGCAAGCAGTGGGTAGAGGACTACTGGTCCCGTTGCGATCCAAACTATGTGGATGGACCTGGTGCCGAGTCATTTGCCCAGCTAGTTGCCCGCGCTGCGCGAGCGCTGCGCATTCTTAAATCCTATTCCGCGCATGAGCAGGTGGTCGTGTTTAGCCACGGCCAATTGATGCAGGCGATGCGCTGGATTTGCGGGAGCAAGGCTCCCTCCGTGGTGAACGCTGCAGCGATGGGCGCATTTCGAAAGCTGGATTTGGATCAGCCTATAGCCCATTGCCAGAGGGTATCTTTCGAATAGAAGGCGATCGCGGATACTGCCAACCTCCCGACCCCACCCCGGCCGCAGTTCTTTGGCCTTGTCGGATCAGAAGACTACCCGTTACGCGCGAACAGCAAAGGCTGTTGCTGAGGGGCGCACTTTTGGTATCGGTAGGAGATGATTGGGCTCACAGGCTCTGGGATGTGAACGCCACGCCTTTCAGCAGCCCGTCTCATCAAGTAGGAGGGCTCGTGGACGTCGTTCCGGATCTGATCCCAGATCACGTCGTCATTAACGTGAATTGGAAAGCTCGTGTCCGGCAGCAGGCGAAGAAGTTGCTTCGTCTGTGTGATCAACTCATGAGCGTATGGACGCACTCTGGGATCTCTGCATGCTCCCGATAGTGCTCGTATCATGTGGCTTGCCGCATACCACTGGCGATCAGCCAACCGCTGCAAGTGGAACAGCCGATACGTGCACGTCAGCATGAGAAAGCCATAGATGTCACCTCGTTGGTAAAGGCCATCCAAGTCATATGCCATCACAGGCACGCGGTTCTCATCAGTACTGGTCCTATCGCCCGGGAATGAATAGTGGTCTCCGAGTAGTCCGGCGCTGGACGTAAATAGGCGATTCCAGCCAACAACTGTCCTCATATCCCACTCTCGGTGGCTGAGGGCTGCAAAGGGCCACTTAACCACCTCTTCAAGCTGGGGAAGCTGCATGGCAAGGTGCTTGCGCCGCTTGGGTGATAGCGACCGCAATCCCTGCCGATATGCACTGAACTCATCGCTGCGCATCATTAACGGACCATCTAGGCTCTGGCGCCGAAGAACATAGCGTGCCCTCAACTCCTCCTCCCCGCCTTCCACCAGAGACCATGTATTCCAGAGAATCCTGGAGTGCAGCCTGTCCGATGCATCAGAGGCAGGACGACCTATATTGGAGCACTGCATCGCTTGGAGTGCTTGGCAAGCTTCGTGCAACTCCCCCATCGGAAACCTCCAAAAAAAGTAGACGTTGGAAGGGTAGTTTTGCTGGATGAAAAGGCTACGGTAGAGCGTTAGGGTTACCTGGAACCTAGCATCACTGGAGCGTACGTGAGCCTACCAAGTAAAGAGCCGGATGCATTGTCTGTGGCTTGGGTGGCGCAAACCTATGGCGGGCTGGTGCCGGCCAAAGACCTGTCGCGACTGCTCGGGTTCAATAGCCCGGCAGCACTTAGGCGGGCAAGCGCCACAGGTCGTTTGCCAGTGACGCTGTTTCGTCCACAAGGTCGTCGCGGGTGGTTCGCTCACGCCGCCGATGTCAGCGCATACCTTCGATCTCAGGCACCTCAATTTCCGAGGGAGGCAGGCAGCCCATGACCTAGCCCAATCTAAACTTCCTTCGCCGGAAGTTGGAAAGAAAAAACCCGTGAGGTAGGACTCACGGGTTCTCAGGTCGGCGACTTTGCAGGTCTTGCCGATACTTTCCCCTTCCCTGACTCCCCTGTCAAGCCTGCGCAGGCCTGTCACGGGCACCTATGTCCGACTCGCCTGGTAAGGCTCGCCCAGGCATTTTGGACGGTGCTCCCGTGGGGGGCGCATGAGGAATCGGCATGTCCACAGACGCTCAATCTGGTGGCCTATCGTTTGAAGACCGCCACCGGTTTTACACCCGCATAAAGGCAAGTGAGCTCAGTATCCGGCAGATCGAGAGCATGGTTACCGGCAGCGGAACAAAGACTGTAGGCAAGGCGGCGCTAAGAAACGTTCGTGTTAGGCACAACTCAATCAAGAACGGTAGTGCGCGAACAGTTGAAAGCCACACGTGCGAGTTGGTCTTTGCCTATGAGCTTGAGCTTGATCCCGAGGTGCTGGGCTACTACGTACAAGTACCATGCCGCCGCGTGCAGCGCACCACGGCGTCCGGGCGCAATCACATCAGCACTGCACATGTGGATTTTCTTGTATTTCGCAGGGACCACGTAGAGCTAGTGGAGTGCAAGCCGCTATCGTGGCTGGAGAGCCAACTGGCGCTTCCGGACTCCCTTTGGGTCAAGCAGGACGCGGTATGGACCTATTCCCCCTACGCCCAATGGGCGCAGCAGCATGGCCTGGCGTTCAGAGTCTGGGTGCCGCCCACTCCAACCGGTGTGTACCTCCAGAACCTTGAAGCCTGCTACGCGGTAGCCGGTGATGCCCTTCAGCAACATGAAACTACCGCAGTAACCAAGGCAGTTGGGCTAATCGCCAAGCGCCCCCTTCTGCTGGACAGTCTCCTCGCCGAGGTGCCCGGCTTCACACCGCGCCTAGCGCTTTGGATGCTGGGAAGATCGGCGGCTTTCGGTCCATGGCAGAGCACTCCCGTGGCTAGGACTGACCGCTTCCATCTGTATGGCACGAAGGAGCAGGCCAAGGAGGCGGACGAACTACTGCTTGGAGCCATTGTCAAAGCTCAGTCGCAACCAGCTGTGGACGATCCATTGCTGGTGGCAACCGCTACAGACCTCCAGCGGGCACGCCAGCGACTCAGTAGGCTTGCGCTGATTGAGGCCGGAAGTCTGCCCGCAACACGACGGATGGGCGCTCTGCAGCGACAGGTTCGAAAGGCCGTTGCCGAAGGAAGATCCGCGCTTTCGGCTTGTCTTACCAAATATGCCTTTAGCGGAAACCGAGCATCGCGCCTGCTTCCGGAACACGAGCAAGCCATAGAGACCGTCATCGCGCTGCACTGGAACACCGGGAGGGTACATAGACCGAAGGACTTGCTCTATGTGTTCGAAGAGGAGTGCCTTCGGTTAGGAGTTGAGCCTTGCGGTAGGGGCCGACTGGATGCCAGACGAAGAAGCGAGAGCCCAACACGCCATGCCCTTTCCACGGGCGGCTTTCGCGCCTACCACGCGACGCGTACACGCACCGATCCTCGCCATCGCTCGCTGCCTCCGATCGGATATGGCCACACACTGCACGTGGATTCGTCGGATCTAGATGTTCGCTGCGCGCCGAACCTGATTCACTGCTTCCCAGCAAGCAAAGCAAAGTTCTATATCGGCATAGACGGAGCGACGGGCTATCCGATGGCTCATGCATTGGTATTTGGCTCAGCAAGAACCGACGCCTTGGCATTGCTCATGCGTGAGTACGTCAAAAGACAGGGCTTTCTACCCAAGTTGATCCATCTGGATCGAGGGCCGGAGAACACTTCCCGTTGGCTACAAGATTTCTGCCATGGCGAGATCAGTCTAAGGTTCTCCCCAACGGCGGGCAGCGCCTGGAATGGCATTGCTGAGAACGCCATCAAGCAGGTCAACGAACAAGTAGCACAGCGATTCCCGGGAAGCACGCGGCCCGACCAGATGGGACGTAAGGTCGACGGCAGGTTCAAGAGCCGAAACAATGCGAGGACGGACTTCGTCCGTGTGCACGAGGAGTTCCTGAAGTTCGTCTATCACGACCTTCCTATGACACCGGGGCCAGATGATACAACGCCAGCCGAAAAGAGGGTTGAGGCGCTCGCGGCCTACGGCGCTGTCGGAACACCGTGCGAATGGGACGATGGGTTCCTGATCAGAACTGCGATCAAGGTGGAGACCAAGAAGCGAATCGACCGCCAGCGTGGCGTACGCACTGCCGATGGTTGGTTCACCAGTGACGAGCTTTTACAAGAGCTGCGAACTGAGGATGCCAGTGAGGTTCGCAGCGACTGTTGTGACCCAAGTGTGATCTACGTGAAGGTTCGCGGGAGCTGGTTCAAGGCCTTCCACAACAAAGTGCAAAGCGATGCGCTCTTATCGGATCAGGAGCGACTGTTTCATTTGCTCTGGGCACCCTCGTTGCGCTCACAATCGGCAAAAAGAAAAGAGGAAGTTGCCCGTGCTCGTCATTCGCGCCGAGTGCAGGCCCAAGCGGCAAGGCCCGCAACAGAGCACCTTGCCCCGGTGCCAATGCCCGGCAGCGATGAGAGGCTAAATATCGAACCAGTGCCACCTGCGATCGCGCAGGACATCGTTCCGTTCGATGAACGGGAGGACTACTGATGAAGATGGTTCAGCACCCAGCCTACGAGGGCCCACGCAAGCGATTGCGAATGGCGCTCGACCGTCATAGGCCAGGACATATGGTGTTCATTATTGGGCCATCAGGCGTGGGCAAGACCACGATGAGGCGCTCGGTAATGCAGGAGATGTTTGGCAACCCAGCATGCTGGGATTGTGGGCGGATACCCCTGGTCGAGACATTCGCCACACTTCCTCACGGCGCGTACTTCAGTTCCCGCCAACTCGCAGTCTCTATTCTTCAGGAGTTACACGCGCCCACGTTGGCGTGGCTACTGGACGGAAGCTATCTCGGGGAGGATGCAAAACTGCGAATACGACGCGAGCTCGCCGCAGCAACATCGGAGTGGGCGTCCTTAGCGCGAACAAGACAGACAGAAGGCGAGTACTGGGGGATGGTGCAGCGAAGCCTGAGAGCGCGTAGTTGCAAGTACGTATCAATCGATCAGGTCACGGCGCTACTAGTCAACCACAGAGACAAGTCCCCCGCTGACCACACCCTCCATCTAATGGCGATAGCTGAAGCCACAGGCGTGATGTTCGTCATGACTGGGGTGCACAAAGCCACGCAGTTGTGGTCGGTCAACTCCGAGTTGCGACGTCGAGTCACAACCATTTGGGTGCCTCCATATAGTGATAGGCGTCGGGATGACAAACTGCCGTTCCTTCGTTTGCTCAAGTCATTGGCCAATCGCTACGGGCTGTCACAGGATGATCTGCTAATCCGGATGGCCAACGATATCCTCGCCGCTACCGGCGGCGTATTCGCTGAGGTGGTCGAACTGCTGGAGCGGGCCGATATTGCTGCGAAGCAGGAGGGATGCAGCAGAATTCTTAAGCGACACATCGAGATCTCCTTCTACGGAAGTGAGGATCTTAGGAACCTATGGCGGGACATCGACGCCTTCGAGATGAGCATGGTTGCCGGCAGTGTCACTGAGCGATCAGAACATGTGAAGGCGCGCTGGGGATCTCCAACCTGAGGGAGGGAAATGGTGACTACAGACTCAAATCAGTTCCGGTGGGGCGCCGATGCAAGGCGGTGGCGCGAAGATTTCGCGAGAAAGCTGCACGCCAGGAGGCAGTCCGCGGCTGCAACAATCATTGCGATTGCACACCTATCCCCCCTAGTGGAGGTGGTGGAATCCACCAGTCACGAGGGCCGAAATATAGGTCCTCCGCAGGATGGTGTAGAAGCGCTCGACAAAGCGGAGGATATCTGATGAGACTTCTCCAGCACTCAGCATACAGAGGGCCGCGAGATCGACTGAGGGCAGCCCTAGACAATCACAGACCAGGACATATGGTCTTCGTCATCGGTCCGTCCGGTGTAGGGAAGACCACGATGCGTCGGAGCGTAATGCGTGAGATGTTTGGGAACCCAAACCTGTGGGAAAAGGGAAAAGTTCCTGCCATCGAGACGTTCGCGTGCTTGCCAGTTGGAGCATACTTTAGTTCGCGATATCTCGCCCGCGAGTTATTGCAAGAGCTTAATGCGCCGACTCTGACTTGGGCGCTGGAGGGCGGATCACCTCGGTCAAGTCCTCCTTCGGACATTCAAGCCGAAGTTCGCGGCAAAGACCTTCAGCTTGGACGGTATCAACTCAGGCTCACCGAAGCGGAGTGTTGGTCGTCTGTAAGGCAGTCCATGATTGCGCGTGACTGCAAGTATGTCGCTATCGATCAAATATCAGCGCTTCTGGTGAATCACAAAGACAAGTCACCTGCGGACCATGCATTGCACTTGATGGCGTTAGCAGAGTCCGCCGGGTCGATGCTCATAATGACCGGAATCCACAGGGCAGTTCAACTCTGGTCGATCGAATCCGAGCTTCGCCGAAGCGTGACGTCTATATGGGTTCCGCCATATAGCGTTAAAAGAAGGGAGGACCGGGCTCCATTCTTGCGCCTACTTACGTCGCTAAGCGAAAGGCACAATTTCTCTGAACAGGACCTATTGATCCGAATGGCGGAGGATCTACTGGTCGCGACGGCAGGTGTCTACGGAGAGGTGGCTCAGCTTCTGTCGCGAGCTGCGGATGCGGCCAAGCAGGAAGGAAGCGAGCGGATCCTTAAACGTCACATAGAGGCTTCCTACTATTCAGACAAAGATCTTGCCAACCTTTGGCGAGATATCGATGATTTCGAGGATGCAATGATGGCTGGAAGCGCTACAGCCAGGGCGAAGCAGCTCAAGTCTGGTTGGGCCTCCTCCTATGGGGAGGTGTGCCATGAAGTCTAGTATTGAGCGATTTACCTGGTCGTCCTTGCCTCCACTTCAATTGAAGGGTGTGGGAACGTCGCGAGTTGAATCCTTGGAGCACTACGTTCTACGGCAAGCGTGGACAGTCGGCGTGACCATGGCCAATATGATGTCGATAGTAGGTCCAGCTATTGATGGTGGACGTAGAGGACAAGTCATGGGCTCGGGCAAGTATTGCGGTCCCAGCCGTGACTTCAGTCACCGTATCAGCACGCTCAAGATGCTGACCGCCCAGAACGACCTGCAGTGCGGCACATTCTGGGTTTTGGAGGACGTACTGGCAACCTACGGAGGAGGCCGAGACACAACGCGCCGCCGCTGGTGCCCAGTGTGCTACCGCGATTGGGACGATGATCTCTCATATGAGCCGCTATCGTGGATCGTCGACATCCAAGCTGAGTGTGACCTGCATAAATGCAAGCTCGAAACCACCTGTTCAAGGTGTGGCGCGGACCAGCCGAGCTCAACAGACTACCAGCGCCGTAGAAGATGCCACAAATGCAAGCAATCGCTTTCCGGTGATGGCTCCGCCGCAGCGATTACTGGCGACGAGGCATGGGGTCAGCAACAGCTTGCATCCATAATCGAACTTTGCGCGACGCCCTCACAACCCCAGATTCCCTTCGAAAACTATGTTCGATTCGTGAAACTGCTCGTTGACGGACATCCTATGAGGCGCGCATACCCTAACGCTCTCAAGGCGGAGTTCTACCGCGCTACCAAGAACTTGACCAGGGGTCGGACGACCATTCGTGCCATTGTCAATCTCTGCGCTCTCCAGTCCATCTCAGCACGCGACATCTTGCTAAGCCCGGATGCGGCGGCTTCCGAGCCGCTGTTGGATCTTTGGTTTAGCTATGCAACGTTAAAGCTGCCTGTTGGCAGGCATGCGGAGCGGCTCGAGCGATGTGCCAAATGCTTTTCAGATGTTCTAAAGGCGTCCAAAGACGACCACTATGTACCGCAGATGAAAGTTGTACTTCGGCGCTTCAGGCTCAATAGGCAATTGCTAAGAGAGATGCATCTTGACGTCTACGAGGAGTACAAAGCGAGATACGAGGAGCAAGGTCCTTACAGTCAGAGAGTTCACTTGAACAGGGCATTGGATCTTGCGCTACAGATGGCTGAAGGAGATGCAGAGCAGGTGGGATCCCACCGCAAACTTCAGCAGGCAGCTAAGCAAATCGGCCAGCGATGCAATGTGCCGCTGGATGTGGGATTCTCGGTGATGCTCGGAGCACGAAACGTGCTGAAGGCGTTACGTGACAACCGCTTGCGAAAAAAGCCGTCTGGTAGCCGCCGACCTCATACCGTCGCTTAGCCCGGGCACCAGATGTCGTCGCTGGCTTTGTTCGCCACTTCTCAGACCCGCACATCTGTATATATATATTCGTGCTGTTGCTCCAGGGGACGGTCGACCCTGCCATCTTAGCGGCCAGTCAGAACAACCATGGAATAGGCAAGACAGGGGGTGTCAGGTGCCGACAATTGAACGATTGATCCTGAAGAATTTCAAGAAGTTCCGAGATTTTGATGTTTCCTTCGACGACAAGTTGAACATACTTGCGGGAGGCAATGAAGCAGGAAAGAGCTCAATTCTGCAGGCAATAGACATTGCTCTCAGCTCTAGTCGTAGCAAGGTTGATGCGCTGGGAATTGAAACGATCTTCAGCGCGCAGGCGATCTCAGAGTTCCTCGGCGGTGATCGGAATGTTGCCAATCTTCCGGTCCTCCACATCGAGGTGTACTTCAAGGGATTGGGCGACCAGGAGTTCGACGGAAGGAACAACAGCCTCCGTCGGGACGGCTGCGGTATTCGAGTGTCTTGTCTTCCAATGGACGAGTACACAGACGAGATCAAGACGGCTCTGGCCGATAAGGAAGGCAGCTTTCCCTTTGAGTTCTACGAGGTGAGGTTCAGAACGTTTGCTGACAGAACACTGCTTCCATACCGAAAGCCCCTTAAGCATCTTCTGATTGATAGCTCCCAGATCAACAACGACTACGCCAATCGCGATTACACGCGTGCGATGTATGTTGCACAGTCGACCGCCACCGAGCGGAACAAGCACGCCTATCAATACCGCAAGGCGAAGAGGGTCTTCCGCGACACAAATCTTAAGGCAATGAATGATACGGTCGTTGACTAAAAATTCGACGTCCGTAGCAGCTCAAAGTCCAGTATCGAATCAGACTTGGTGATCACTGAGGATGACATTCCTATTGAAGGAAAGGGCAAAGGACGGCAATGCTTCATAAAGACCGAGTTTGCGCTCCGAAATCGCGAGTCGGCTCTCGACCTGCTTCTCCTTGAAGAGCCCGAGAATCACCTGAGTCACGTGCACATGCACAAGCTGATCGAGCGAATCGACGCATCCAAGGACAAGCAGCTGTTCATTGCGACCCACAGCAGCTTCATCGCCACACGGCTAAACCTGCGAAAAGTACTTTTGTTGAACGAGGTTGGTGCAGCGAAGCCAGCATCATTGCAGACTCTGACCGACGATACGGCCAGATTCTTCATGAAGGCGCCAGATAACAATGTGCTTGAACTGTCACTCTGTAGTCGGGCGATCCTTGTTGAAGGAGATGCCGAGTTCATTCTTCTGGGGGCTCTGTATGAGGCATGCTCCGGCGGGTCTAGCACAGAGAATGACGGGATTCATGTCATATCTGTCGACGGAACCAGCTTCAAACGCTACATGGAACTTGCAAAGGTACTAGGGATCAAGGTTGCGATTGTACGTGACAACGACAATGACTACCAATTGAATTGTGTTGAGAACTACAAGGATTTCGTAAGCGACAAGATACGAGTTTTCGCTGATCCAGATCCAGCTAGAAGCACATTCGAAATCTGTATCTATCAGGACAACACCAAATCCTGCGATGATCTGTTTGCCGCGGGACGTCGCACGCTTTCTGTTCAGGACTATATGCTCGAGAACAAGACCGAAGTCGCCTTCCGGCTTCTCGAGAAGCACGGCAAGGCCCTCACTGTTCCCCCTTACATCGAGCAGGCGATTGCATGGATAAGAGGGTAACGCTTGCTGTCGCAGGCTCCGGCAAGACATCCATGCTGGTTTCCAAGCTTGATCTTGATCGCCGATTCCTAATCGTCACTTACACCGATGCAAACATCGAGAACATTCGTCAGAAGATCATTCAAAAGTTTGGACACATCCCGCGCAACGTCCAGGTTTCAACCTACTTCTCTTTCCTTTACGGCTTCTGCTATCGCCCTTTCCTAGCAATGGAGAAGAGGTCACAAGGCGTTACCTTCAAGATCCCGCCTCAGCGCCCGGCGTTCAAGCTCCACGATGATCGCAGGTACATGACACCAAAGAGATGGCTATACTCGAACCGACTAGCCGATTTCATTGATCGCTCGGGTGTCCTGCCGTTGGTCCGTAGGCGACTCGAGAAGTACTACGATGCGTTCTTCGTGGACGAAGTCCAAGACTTTGGCGGTCATGACTTCAGTTTTCTGCTCGAAGCAGCGAAGGCAGACGTCGAGATCTGTTTTGTCGGGGACTTCTACCAGCACACGTACGACACAAGCCGGGATGGCCAGAAGAACAGCACCTTGCATGATAACTACGCAAGGTACAAGGCTAGGTTCGTAGCAGCAGGGCTTCGAGTGGACACGGATTCCCTCAAGGTCAGCAGGCGCTGCTCAGTGAGTGTCTGCCAGTTCATCAGCAACCAGTTGGGCGTTTCAATCGTTGCGCATGAGGGCCGAGAGACCGCAGTTCGATTCGAGTGTGATCCGGAGGTTGTTTTGGCTCTCTACCGCGCCCCCTCGGTTGTAAAGCTCTTCTACCAAGAGCACTACAAGTACGGCTGCTTCTCGGAGAACTGGGGGGCTTCGAAAGGTGCGGATCACTATGACGACGTCTGCGTCGTCCTCAGCGCTCCCTACGTCAAGGCCTTCCACGCGGAGACCTTGAGCCAACTCAAACCAGGCCCACGAAACAAGCTTTACGTGGCATGCTCTCGGGCGAGAGGGAACCTTACTTTCATCCCCGAGCAGCTGCTCAAGCAATTTAAACAAAAGTAGCAGCGGCCTGGTCTTACTTGTTGCGCAACATTCATATCGAGAGCTTGGCTCGCCGTCGTTCACGCCTAGAACAGACCTAAGCGATGACCGCAGGGAATTGCTTAGGAGTTCTTAGACGGACCGTCTCATTGTCCGCCCTTAGCCGAAAGCAGACGCGGCGGCACCAGACAACGCGACCAGGAATGCTAGAGTCCGCTATCGACCCAAAGCGGGCATTTGCACCTCTGCTTGCTGCGTTCATCGAGCCGACCGCTGGGTCCGGTTATATGTTGGCTTGTTAACCGGACTCAGGCGCCCTAAGATCGAGCCGTATCAAGGAAGAAGTCCCCCATACGGTGCTTTGTGGGTAAGTCGTATAACCGGAGCCACGGGTCCGTCTATTAGGTAGTTAGGCCGCTATGCAAAGTGAACGGTCAATCGGAACCTTTCGAGCTGAAGTTGCTGGTAACGAACGGAAAGTTGAAGTGATTGTGTCGAGGTGCGCATCGACATTCTCGCTCGGCCGCGACGATTTTCACGTTTCTGTCAGGATCTCAACCCTTGACTGTTCGGCGTCTCTCGCTGAGCCGCAAGAACGTAATCTTCCCTACATCAGGGGCTGGCTGATTTCTTCGCAGTGCGTGATCCAGCTAGAGAATATTGAGAGAGCATGCATCACCAGAGGACAACGATTCACGGAGAGGGTCCTCTTGGCCCTCGTTGCTCTAGCGCCGGAGGCTCACCTGGTTCGCATCGCCAATGTTACCCACCGTGTAACGCAAGATGTTCTTCGTACTGCTCTGGGTCCGGACAGACGTACAGTAGTTCCTGCTGGGTCACTTCGTGGTCCATTACTCCAGTCACTTTCCAGTATCGGCTGCACAGCAGTCCAAGCCGAACTGGAGGGTGCGTCTTACTACCATGCGCTGGGCTTGCTCGGTGCGCGCCCTAACAGGTCATTCAAGCCAAATCCGCTTCGCGGGTCGGCTTAATTCTGGCGTCAGGGCTCAATCACAGGGGATCGCAAAGTGTCAGAAGCAACGGCCATGTCTTACACCGTGTCGCGCGGCAACGAGCCGGGCGCGGTTCTCACTCCGCACCTGCATGAGGACGGCAAGTACGTAGCGAGCATGAGCCGGTTCGAGCAAGACTACGTTCGTGTTGAGTCGATTCGGGAGCTTGGCATTCTTGCTCAACACGGCTTCAGCGTCCGCATGAGCAGTCCCACCAGCGCCAATCATCGGGCACCAAGTTTGATTTCGCCTGGTTCGCTGCAAATCGTGTTCCGGGGGAGCGTTTAGGTCTAACGATTCATTCAAGTCGAAACGGCTTCGCCGGTTGGCTCAACTCAGGCGTTAGGTCCGTGCCGGAGATCACTATGGAACATAACTTCGAAAGGCTGAAAGCCCACATACTCCCGCTGTCACGCTCGGACGTTTTCGGGATAGCCCGCACCGAGTGGGACTTGGTGAGTGTGGAGATCACGGAAGAGTTCGATCACTGCCCTTGCGGCCAAGAAATCAAGGAGCACTGCTACATAACAAATCGCATCACAGGAAAGTCGACCTACGTTGGCAACGTTTGCATCAATCGCTTTATTGGCATTGATACGGGCAACCTGTTCGATGGCCTGAAACGCATCGCAAAAGACCCGTATGCCAACGCTAACCTCGACGTCATCGAGCATGGGCGCAAGATGGGATACATCTATGACACTGAATATGAATTCTTGGTCAGTACGCGCCTCAAGCGGAAGCTGTCGGAAAAGCAGCTTGAATGGAAGCGCAAGATCAATCGCCGCATCACCCAACAGATCTCGGTGCAACGTCGCACACGCACCTAACAATTCGTTCAAGGCGGACGGCCCATATGGGCCGCCGCTTGGTTCCAGCGCCAGGGCGCACAATAGGGGCCTCGTGAACCCAGGCGATGTAAGAAGTACGAAGGCGACTCTTGCACCCGACTTGACGAATGGCTCGCGGAGAATTCGAGGCCGCAGATCTAACAATTCGTTCAAGCCGATGCCGCTTCGCGGCACGGCTTAACTCGGGTGTTGAACGTTCGCTATTGGCCGGAAGCGGACATCGGCGGGGAAGTGGATTACGCATATCTATCGGGGGTAGTAACCCAACCGAGAGCCGGCCTCGGCCAAGTCACGCGGGCCGCGCGGTTCGCCGCAAGACTCCCGGCCGATCCAGCTGCATACGCTCCCGTCAAGCTGGTGTATGGCCGTGCTGCCAGCGGCGGGACGCCGCCAAGCAGAAGCGAATAGGGAATAGCCGGAGGCCTGGCATTAGCTCATTCGCTCAGATTGTTCTGTACCAATAGCCCGGCCTTGCCATTGGTCCCACCCGTGTGGGCCTAATGGCCGAAGAGACTTCTTGGGACGGGATATCTGAATCAGTACCCGGCTCACCACCACCTGGCGTTCAGAAGTTCGGATAGGTGCCTGCTCTTGAGCCGAGCCCGGCGATGCTGCTGTGGCGATTGGGCCGCCGAATTGGCACAATTCATTCGTTACAGCACAACCTGTTGGCTCAATTGGAAAGTAGGGGGAAGGGATGTCCGCAGTTGATGCAAAGACGCACCAAGGCCTCAATGAGCTTCGAGGGCTAGCTAAGGGCTGGCAGTTCTCCAAAGCCGAAGAAGCCTTCAAGATCCTTGTTCTCGGCTCAGACCACGCGACACTAACGCTCATATCTCATGACCTATGGGACGTGCTTGAAGAGTTTCAGAAGCGTCGCAAGCGCGATCTAGGCCATCTTCTCCAGCAGACGCTCGAGCGCGGGCCACGTCATGTTGGCGGACAGCCCGGCGGACCTGTGCCAGTCCAGGCCGCCTCGTCATATGATGGCTACCAGCGCCAGATGTCTGAGCTTGCGGGTCGGCATATATTTCAGTGGGCTACACACTATCGAGAGAACTGCGCCTACATTCTCAAGGATGTAGTCAGCCGGCTCCCTGCATTGCACGACAACACGGAAGCGGAGGACCGGATACGCACGATCTTCGCCGAGCATTCCCGTGAGATTTTCGCAAAAGGCTATGAAAAAGTTCTCGAGCGTGGATTAGCCCATGAGATAGGGCTAGCAAAGTCTATCCGTGGGCTACAGCAATTCATGAACGTCATCGTAGGCGTACTCAGAGACCAGCGAGAGAGTGCGCCGTCCAAGACACACGCTGCCATGTACTGGGATATTGCCTCGGCAATGATCTCTGGAATCCTGCTTGGCTACCGCGATGTATCCGTTGGCGAGCTAGTGGGAGAGGATCTGCTAAGCGATTATCTGAACGCTTGGGCCCCAGCATTGGGCTTCTGTCGCGGACGTCACGCCATTCTCTTGGCTGGGCAGGGGCGCTCAGTTTTTAATGGGAGTGAGGCTTCCATTTGCTCGATGCTGATGGGCGTAGATCGATGGGCTTCGCAGGCATCTACACCTGCTGTGATGCCTAAGTACAGTCGTGTTGCAATAGGCCTAAGCCGATTGGACATCACCTACAGCATGGGCGTAGATCAAGTAAGCCAAGATGTTGCGGCCTCGGCATTTTTTGGATCGCCCCTATATTTTAAGGATGACCTCTCGGATGCCATCGCCCTGGCCGATGTTGTCGTCGCTGAACTGACTCCTGGCACACGGGAGTGGGTTGACAGCAACGGCACCAATGATGTCATTGACTCTTCAGATGTCCATGGACAGATCGCCGGATTCGCCGATTTGGCGGAAACCGTTGCAGCTACGCTGACCTCGCGGTCGGCGCCATCTAATAACAAGCCGCTTTCCGGACGACTTCCCAGAAACTATGCGAAGGATTTTCCACTTGACGATCCGCTTTTCCGAGAAGGTCACTACGAGGTCGAGCGTCATAGCGTGAACCGAATCATTCAAGGCCTTCAGCGAGGCATTGGTGTGTATTTGTGGTGTAGTGTAAGGCGCTCAGGAAAGACGACCTCCGCAGAGGCCATCGCCGGGCCATCCGGGGAAAGGATGGTGGTACTCCAGACCATGGATCATAGACCGAATTCGCCAGAGTTAAACGTTCTGAGCTCACGAATTCGCGCTGCCTTGGAAGAGGGGAATGCGATCCCGGAGACCTTCTTTGCCGAGCTTGTGAAGGACTGCGTGGCAGCCACCACTCAAGCCAATGCTCCGCGGCGCAACCTTGTCCTGATCATAGATGAGTACGAGACGTTGTTCGAACTGATTGACACGTACACCGAGCGGCTACCTGGTCTTAAAGTGCTAGTTGCTCTCCCGCTCATCAGCCAAATTCTAGGATTCTCCATGAAGAATACGCTTCTCTTCATGGGTCAGCGTCCGGACGCGCACATGATTCTGCTTAGTCAGAACCAGCTCAGCCCTAACGTCCGCCAATACGCATTCCCTTTGTTTGAACATCAGCCGGGAACCCCTTCAGAGTTTGCGACACTGGTCTATCGCATTTTGGGCGAGAATCTCCGGGTCACGGATTCATTCGTCGAAGCTGCGTATCAAGAGACCAAGGGGCATCCCTATCTCACTGTTAATATCCTTGTCGATTTCTGTGAGTGGCTAATGGAATCTACTAGCTTTGAGCTTGGATCGGAACTCGGCGGACATTATTTCGCAGATTTTTCTCGCGAGCGTCTAGATCTTGTTGCAATTAGGAACAGCCCCCATTATCGACTTTTTCACAAAATGCTTGCGGAGTTCAGTTCGGAGCGGAGCCGTGCGCAAGAGCCATGGCTCTACTCCGTTACCAGTATTCTGAGGGAGATCGTCAGACGACATCCAAAGCGCATGAGCTGCACGCTCGCTGAATTCGACGTAATCGCAAAACCATACGAGGAACTGGCAAAGGCGCCGTCTCGGCAGCTTCTAGCGAGTGCAGCAATGGCTAACTTCTTTAGCGAATCCAATGGCACTGTCTCGGCGGGCATTCCGCTGATGGCGCGCCTGGCTGCCACGGCTATGTCGAGGACCTTGTCGTGAGTGTTGTGAGTGCAGAAAGAGCAATCCAGCTGATTTCCCAGGCGCCATGGCCGGATAGCGATGTGCTGCGCGTTTTCTGGCTGCAAGTCGATGGCGCTCGAACCAAGATGGCAGAGTCCCTTCGTGCCACGCTGGGGAGGGAAGAGGTCTTTGCAGTTATTGTTCGAGATGATTCTTTTAAGATCGCAAATCGGATACTCGCCGATTTAAGCCTTCTACTAGAGTCATGCAGAGAGCAGTTAACTCAAGCGAAGGAAAGCAGGGCTCAGCGAGTAACCATTGTGGCCCTGGTTAAGGAGAGTTTCAGCAGGGCTCAGGTTGGATCACCGATCACGCTGCCTGCATGGTTTCCCATTCGGCCCGGTCTACATACGCATCTCTACATCACCGACTTGCTCGGGTTAGCCAACGGAACACCGCTTAGTGGCCCCGAGGCCCAAATTGATCGTGTAGCGGAACTAGTATTCAACTTGGAACGTGCCCTTCTCGATGCACTCCAAGCATTGCAAATAGCCGACCCTTCACGAGCGGCTGGCTTCCTTGGCAAACTCATGGACAAGAGCGGTATCGATGTAGCGCAGCGCATAAACAAGTATCGGGCACACTTGAATGGCATCGGTCTTCCCCGCGGCTATCGACCGAATGCATCGGAGGCGACGAACTCTATAGTCTCCGACATGTTGAGACTATTTCTTTCGCGCAGTATCGATGACACCGCGAAGGTCGCCAAGCAACTTGACTGCCACCTTCCCAAAGGCCAGAGGCTCCTGAAGCCGTCTTATCTTGGGGTTGCCCTCAGGCCACGGGGCGCGCATGCAGTTGGTACACGGAACTGGTATGCGCTACTTGTGGGGGTGTATCAGTCCTACCAGGTCATGAATGCAGCAGCGCATGCTGGCGATTACGGTCTCTATCCTCCAGCACTGGTGCACTACAGCAGTTGCGATCTTCAGCTTTTCCTGGAAGATGCACATGATCTATTGGTTTACGAATAGGGCACGGGTTCACCCCCATTCGCGCTTGCGATGGCTTCAGGTGGGGGACAATCCACCCACGCGCCGTCCTGTTGAACATCAAGGGGCAATTGTTGATCAGCACAGCCTGATGCTGAGCCTGCACTAGGTGCAGGCCAATTTCCTACCGGAGACTCGCATGCACAATGACTGGTATTTCGACGAATCCGGCAACACCGGCGCACGACTGCTCGACGCGGACCAGCCCGTGTTCGTGCTTGCGGCCGTTCGTTGCGACGCCGCCGTGGCGACAGAGTTGATCGCACCGATTAAAGGCGGAGCTCTCGAGGTCAAGTACTCGAAAGTCCGCGGTCGTCCACGTGGTCAGCAGGCGATCCTCGAGGCGCTTTCCTCCCCGCTGCTCGACGGGGTCTCCGTGCTTCTGTTTCCAGTCGATAAGCGCTTCTACTTGGCCTGCCAATTGGTTGACAAGATCATTGAACCTGCTTGGTACGACCGCGGCCATGATCTCTATGCCCGCGATGGGGCGGTCAATCTCGCGCGCCTCTGGCATTACGCCGGGCCGCACATCTTTCCCGGGTGGCGCTGGGATCACGTGTTGTCCACCTTCCAGAACGCCCTGCGCACACGCGACGCTACCTCGTTTACAGCGTTTGAAGCATGCCTTGAGCTCTGCGCGCGCGACTGTCCGCCGCACTATGCCGAACTCGTCGTAGACCTGCAGGCCTGCCACGGCCAGCTCGACCAGCTTCTGGGCGTGTTTCCGAATGCCGCGGCGTTCGATCCAGCAGTCGACGCCTTTATCGCCTTGGTAACCCAAGCCGTCTCGCAGCAGGGCGGCGCGATCGCGGTGATCCATGATGAGTCCAAGCCAATGCGGGCTCAGGAACGGTTGCTTCGCGCCTTGACTGATCGAGACCAAGCGGAGCGGGAGTTTGGTTACGGCGCGAGGCGAATGAACCTCCCGCTTCGGGTGGAACAACTGCGCTTTGCAGACTCGATCGCACTGCCGCAACTGCAACTGGCGGACCTCTTTGCCGGCGTCACGGTGGACTGTCTGCTCGCTTGGAGTGGCCAGCGCGAGCGCACGCCGTTTCATGATGCACTGAAGGCATCGCGTCTCGGCCAGATGGCAATGAATGGGGTTCTGCCTTCACCGAATATCGAGGCTGCGGCGTCGCCCGCCTCAGGCGACATCAATCCGGTCGATGGTGCGGCGGCATTCCTGCTGGACGCATGCTATCACCCCCGCTAGCCTCGTGGCTTGGCGAGTTTTCAGAAGGCTTGATTACAAGGTGATACCGCTTCGAGGCGTGCGCAATTCACGTATTGCTCTGCCCAGACCGATGACCGCAATTGCCCGGAAGCGGACACCCAATGAGGGTGGTGCCTGTCTATTGCATCTTGAGCGATTCCCTGACCGAGCCAGCGCGATACCCAGACAAGAACATGGGCTGATGCATCGGGCTGGTGGCTGGCCGAGAGCGGTGGCCCGACCTGAAGCAACGTAGCCTGTCCCGGCTCTAGGATCCGGCGCATATCGCGGACGAACCCAAGTGGGATCTCCAGATGCAGCGACGGCTCCAACCTCCAGGCCCGGTGACGGCTTCATGCAGATTGCTGCGTCCGATGGTGTGTAATCGCGCTGGAATGGAAAATCGCCAAAGCGCGTACGACATTCCATTTAGAGCGAACGAAGGGCTGTGAAGTGCCGATCCACTGCCGCGAGGATTGCCGAACTAAGATCCTTCTTGGCCTGCGGCTGCCGCTCCGACTTGCGCTTACCTGTAACAGAGATGTTTTCGATGCTAAACGAGAACGGCGCATTGGCGACGTCCTGGCTTCCTCGAGCTATCTGGAAGTAGTAGACGACCGTGCATTTCCCCTTGATGCCGTCAACCTCATACGTATGGTCTACGGAAATTCGCGTCATCAGAAACGAGCCGTGGTATTGCTCGTCGGCGAGAAGGCTGATTTCATTGAGCTTGTCGCCGTCCATCCGCATGTTGCGTATTGAGCCCTCGAGAAGTTTAAGCTCTGGAGGTAGTTCAGCATTTGCCCGCGCACTATTGGGTTTGAGGGTCAAATCCACAATCTGGCCCGGGTCCTTACCAACGGTGCCTGGACCGGCCAGCCGCAGTAAGAATGTGACATGGTTGTGCCCATCAAAAGAACCCAACCTGATCTTCACGGGTGCTTCGTCTTTTGAGATGCCAGCCGCCCTGAGCTCGCGCGTTACATGGGTGATTATGAGGTCATTGATGCGGTCGGTTTCTTTCGCCGTATGTGTGGAAAGAACATCGAGAACCAGTGAGCCTGCATCCTGGCGGATGGAGATATCTGCCGTGAACAACAATTCTCTATGCAGGAGATCTCGGCTGTAATCCTCCCGTCTGATCTCATAAGAAACGACGAGATGATTACGGTCGGACCTCTGTATCGACGGCTCGCGGGCGAACGACACCCCCGGGAGGCGCTCGATGCCTGCCACCGTGACAAAGTCTGTCTTGAGGCCTTCAATAACGGCCTGCCAGCGTGCATCGGCTGCGGTCAATGTGACCTTCTGGGGCTGTGCCTTGGGTTTGGCCTCACGGGAGACGCTGTCGTCGAGCAGCTTTCCAATTTCGAAGGGTTGGAGGAGCGTCGTTGAGAGAAATTGGATGAGTTGGGTGCGTTCAGGATTGGCGACAAAGAGCCCCTTCCTGCGGGCCAGAGCGGTAAGGTCACCTGTCGAGATACGATCCCCTGAGAGAAGCACACGCAACTGTTCGCCAAAGGGAAGCCAAGTCGATATGTCAACTTTATTGGGTCCGTCAAGCATTAGGCGTTCTCCAGCGCGTTGAGATTGGAGCGAACGTAGCAGAAGGCCAAAATATCGGCCTCTCGGTTGTCAAAAGGCAGCTTTGCCTTTGCGGCGATACTTGCATGTTGCGCAGCGTTGTAGTCCGGGAAGCCAATGCGAACCGCTTGGCCCCAACCCCCGGTCAGCGAAAGTGCAAGTGCGATGGAGCGCGTGTACGCCTCCTCATCAAAGTTCTGCCTGACATAGAGGTGGAGTCGCTCACCCTCAGGTGTCGAGACCTTCAAGGGCAGCATGTCGGCGACAACTAGCTCCAGGGGCAGAAATCTTCCATGTCGCTCATCGCTCTTGTTGACTAAGCCCGTATCAGGGAAGTAAAAGCGGTATGTGGCGTTCTGCTCACGACCAACATGGTCGAGCGCGCTAAGAATGAAGTTGATGCGTGCGCCGTCGACAAGATAGACATTGTAAATGCAGGATTCATCAAGCGCGCGAACCGTGGCACAAGATCCTAGTATGTCTCGATCAAAGGAGTCGTTGTGCGAGCTGGTCCAGATGAGTAGGCTGCTGTGCTCGTGACGCCTACGGCCGGCAAATGCCGTACCGAGCTCGTGGATGGTGGTGTCGTATTGGGCACAGGCGATGATCTCGTTCGCCTCGAGAACAAAGCCCTTGAGCGCAGTCTTCAGTTCGCTATCCTTCTCTGAATAGCCGCCGATATTGTTCTTTACGGTGACGTGGACAATGTCAGTCCGGCTTTCATAAAAGGGATTGTTGTAGATGAACACTCGGTCGTCGCCATGCGTGTTCCGCGGATTTCCACCGGACCCAGTGTGGTTGCCGTCAGTGCACGGAATAGTCAGGGCTTTCAAGTCCTGATGCCATCCGATGGCCTTCAGAAATGACTCGGCGAGCTTCTCGCCATACTCGCCGGACTTTTTGGATTTCTCGCCGCTCATCGTGGTCCTTCAAGTTTGATGACAATATGGATTGCATCTGTGCCATCCGGATGGCTGATCTCAATGGTCGAAGGAGTCACGCCTTTCGAGAAGACAAGGTCGACACCGGGTGAGACGGGCGTGCTGCGAAGCGTCGCGTTCAACGAACGCCTTATCTGCCGGACGTCCGCTACGGTTTCACGGTCAACCTTGTATCCGAGTTCAACCTCAATTTTCTCGGCCATAGCCTCGATTGAGTCCTGGCCGACGAAATTGGCGCCTAAGTCGAGAAGATCATCAACACTAGGGGTTGCTCCGGGAGTAAGTTGGGCGGCAAGACATGCCTTAAAAGCCACCTGCGCTGACGGATCCTTGAGCTCCGCACTTGCCTGCTTGGCAATACTGCTAACAAAGGTGGCGACGCCCTGGTCGCTCTGGATGGGGGCCACCTTCAGGAAGTCCTCAAGCCAGTATCGTGTCCGCGATTTGCCCCGCTCCAAAGCGACAACCGTTCCATCGTGACCAGATACGAGTGCGGCCTTCTGCAGGTGGCGTGGATCTATCCCAGAAAGTCCTGTGATGGAGAGATCGGTGGTTGCGTCGTCGACCACGAGAAACCGCTCGGTCACCTCTGTTTTGAACAGGCCTAGCACTCGACCACCATCATTCAGCCCCCCTCGCAATTCGAAAAGAACGACGAAGAGGTCGCCACCGGCTACGCCTGGATGCGTCGATTTGCTGTAGAGATGGCGGGCGACGGCCCTCGAACTCTCGACGAAATTTTGATCGTCGGTGAGAGCGTCAGCTGCAAAACGCCTCACGTCGTTGAGGTCGAGCGTAGATTCATGGGTGAACGCGTAGCGCTCGCCTCCCTCTTGGGTGCCCCTGAGGTAGTGGTCAACTAGAATTGCGTCAACGTCCGGACCGGCGTCAATGGCATCGCTTGACAGCCGCATTCCTTCTTCCCGAATGCGGTTGCCTACTCGGTGAACGATGAACTTCACCACACGCGCACTGTCGACGCTCATCCTGCTCCTTGCTGTACGCCCCCTGTAGACGTCCATTACAAAAAGGGTACCCGGCCTTCATTACGACGTGCAAGCCCGCTATGCGATCATCAAGGCTCACCATCGGATATCGTGGATCGATTAAAGGCGCATCTCGGCTAGTGGTTGCGGCTTAGGGCGGTGGCCGACATATCCGTCGCGTGGCGCAAAGTTTCTGTCCTAGTTGGATCAAGGGGCACGTCGGCTTGTCGTAGAGGCCAGTAGGTCTCACTGACGTGCCAAATCTTCCCCATTCGCCGAAGATTGCTAAGCAGCGTAGGTACGTAATGACTATGCTCAGGTTAAACAGGAAATGACTTCTACCGATTTGGGTTCCAGGAGCCAGAGCTAGGCTGAATGAGCCATTCGGCATAGTTCGTACTTATCCAGTTCACCAAAGTTGGTTCTAGAAGCACAAGCTTTGGCAAACCGTCCACTTTCCTGACGGAATGGGATCCGACCCCGGACCCCCGTTTTGCACTACATTGGTGCAATGTCCGACCCCGCACCCCCGCCGTCCCTCGATGCCCTGGGCACGCCGCTGGCCTGGGCCGGGGCCGATGGCTGCATTGCCGGCTGCAATCCGGCCTTCGCCCGCTGGCTGGGCGTCAGCGTCCGGCGCCTGCTGGGTCGGCCATTGGTCGCCTTGGAAGTGCAGGGCGAGGCGTTGGCCCATTTCCTGGCCCGCGACGAGCGCGACAGCCTGCGCCTGAACCGGCTGGCGCTGGCGGTGCCCGGCGAGGCGCCGCGCTTCGCCGAGGGCTGGATGAGCCGCCGCGACGATGGCGGCTGGCTGCTGGAGGCGCATCCGGTCGATGAGTTCCCAGGACTCGATCCCACCCAGGCGCTGCCCAGCGCGCTCAGCGCGGCGCTGAAGGGGCTGGCCCACGAACTGCGTAATCCGCTGGCCGGGCTGAAGGGCGCGGCGCAGCTGCTGGCGCGGCGTGCCGCTCAGCGCGACGCCGGCGAACGTGAGCTGATCGAACTGATCGGTTCGGAGATCGAGCGCCTCAACGGCCTGCTCGACCAGCTGCTGTCGCCGGCCCCGGCCGCGCCGCATGCCGAACTGAACATCCATGCCGCGCTGGAACGCGTGCTGCGCCTGGCCGAGAGCGAAGCCGGCTGGGCGGTGCGCCTGCAGCGTGACTACGACCCCAGCATCCCCGAATTCCATGGTGACGCCGACCGCCTCACCCAGGCGGTCTGGAA
Organism: Stenotrophomonas sp. I18B00994; assembly: GCF_014145825.1. Lineage (NCBI taxonomy): Bacteria > Pseudomonadati > Pseudomonadota > Gammaproteobacteria > Lysobacterales > Lysobacteraceae > Stenotrophomonas > Stenotrophomonas sp. I18B00994. The sequence goes on from NZ_JACIUW010000012.1 coordinate 129,770, forward strand.
CCTGGTGCGCAACGCGATCCAGGCCGGCGCCGGCAACATCACCCTGCGCACCCGCGTGGAGCATGGCGTGCGCATTGCCGAGCAGCTGCACACGCTGGCGTTGCGCCTGGAAATCGCCGATGACGGCCGTGGCGTTCCCGAGGAACTGGCTGAACACCTGTTCCTGCCCTTGGTGAGTGGCCGTGCCGAAGGCACTGGCCTGGGCCTGGCGCTGGCCCAGCAGGTGGCGCGCGAGCATCGCGGCACGCTGACCTACCGCTCGCGCCCGGGCCATACCGTGTTCACTCTGCTGCTGCCGATCGTCAGCGGCGCCGCCCCGGCCGAGGAGGTCCCGCGCGATGTCTGAGTCATCTTCGTCCCCGCAGTGCATCTGGGTGGTCGATGACGATCGGGCCGTGCGCTTCGTGCTGTGCACCGCGCTACGCGAGGCGGGCTACCAGGTCCTCGATTTCGACAGCGCCGCACCCGCCCTGCAGGCGTTGAGCGAAAGCCCGCCACCGGCGCTGCTGTTCACCGATGTGCGCATGCCCGGCGACGATGGCCTGGTGCTGCTGGACAAGCTCAAGGCCGCGCTGCCGCAGCTGCCGGTGGTGGTGATGTCGGCCTATACCGATGTAGCCAGCACGGCCGGCGCGTTCCGCGGTGGCGCGCATGAATTCCTGTCCAAGCCGTTCGATCTGGACGATGCGGTGGCACTGGCGCAACGGGTGCTGCCGGCCGTCGCACCGGCATTGGCGGCGGCCACACCTGCGGCCGAAGCGCATAGCGACCAACCGCCGCAACTGGTGGGCGATACCCCGCCGATGCGCGCGCTGTTCCGCGCCATCGGTCGCCTGGCGCAGGCACCGCTGGCGGTGCTGATCACCGGCGAGACCGGCACCGGCAAGGAGCTGGTGGCCAATGCGCTGCATCGCGAATCACCGCGCGCGCAGGGGCCCTTCGTCGCGCTCAATACCGCTGCAATCCCGTCCGAGCTGCTGGAAAGCGAGTTGTTCGGCCACGAAGCCGGCGCCTTCACCGGCGCACAGCGCCGCCATATCGGCCGCTTCGAGCAGGCCGATGGCGGCACGCTGTTCCTGGATGAGATCGGCGACATGCCGCTGCCGTTGCAGACCCGGCTGCTGCGCGTGCTGGCGCAGGGCGAGTTCTTCCGCGTCGGTGGCCGTGAACTGATCCGCGTCGACGTGCGCGTGGTCGCCGCCACCCACCAGGACCTGGAAGGGCTGGTTGCACAAGGAAAGTTCCGCGCCGACCTGCTGCACCGCCTCGACGTGGTGCGCCTGCAGCTGCCACCGCTGCGCGAGCGCCGCGAGGACATCGCACAGCTGGCCAGTACGTTCCTGGCCGCCGCCGCGCGCAAGCTGGATACGCCGCCGAAGCGGCTGACCGCGGCCGCACTGCAGGCGCTGCGCGAACACGACTGGCCGGGCAACGTGCGCGAACTGGAAAACGTGTGCTGGCGGATGGCGGCGTTGGCGGCCGCCGACACCATCGGCGTGGCCGACGTCGATACCGCGCTCAACCGTACGCGCGGTCGTCGCAGCAGCACCACCAGCGCCGATCCAGGGCAGTGGGAAGCGCTGCTGGCCGAATGGGCACGCCGTCAGCTGGCCGAAGGCGTGGAAGGGCTGCACGCGCAGGTGCGCGAGCGGGTCGACCATGCCCTGCTGGAGGCCGCGCTGCAGATCACCCACGGCCGCCGTGCCGAAGCCGCGGCCCGCCTGGGCCTTGGCCGCAATACCCTTACCCGTAAGCTGGGCGCCGGACGCCGCCGCGGGGGCCATTGAACGGCCCCTGCACGCGATCCTCGCGCCCGCTTGCCGAACTGTTGATCGTTCATGGACGATGCAACGCTTAGTGTCATCTGCAAGGAGTCTTTGATGCGTCTGTCCTTTGCCATCCTGCCGTTGTCCGCCGCCGTGCTGCTGTCTGCCTGCGGCAGCGCGCCGAAAAAGACCGAACCTACTCCGCCGCCGCCGACCGTGGTCAGCGCAGCGAAGCAGGGCGAGGCCAATCTTGCGCCGGCCTCGGCCAGCATTGTCAGTGGCCGCATCGCACTGATGGTGGAGCCCGGCGGTATCCACATCACCGGCCTGATCGGTGGCCTGCAGCCGATGCAGCAGGCCGGCTTCCACATCCACGAGCGCGGCGACTGCAGTGCGGTGGATGCCAGCAGTGCCGGCAATCACTTCAATCCCGGTGGCGCTGCGCATGGCCGCGCCGGCACCGGCAAGCACCATCTGGGCGACATGGACAATCTGCGTGCCGACGCCCAGGGCCGCGCCAACGTCGATATCCACCTCAAGGGCGTTACCCTTGGCGGAGGCGCCGCCACCGATATCGCCGGACGTGCACTGGTCGTGCATGCCAACGCCGACGACTATCGCAGCCAGCCCGCCGGCAATGCCGGCGTCCGCATCGCCTGTGGCGTGATCCGGGTTGTCCGCTGATCACTGCAGGCATCATCCAGGGAGAGATTCCATGCGCTTGATCCACACTTCGCTGTTCGCAGCCATTGCTGCGCTGGGCCTGGCGGCCTGCAACCAGCAGCCGGCCGCGCCGCAGGCTGAAACCCCTCCGGCCGCGCCGGCCGACGGTGCCACCACCGAACCGGCTGCAACGCCGGCCCCGGCGGCTGCACCGGCTGCCGATGCTACGGCCAGCGCCGAGCTGGCACCGACCCAGGGCAACGAGACCAAGGGCAGCGTCACCTTCAAGGTGGTCGATGGCAAGGTCCACGTGACCGGCCAGATCAGCGGCCTGAAGCCGGGCAGCGAGCACGGCTTCCACATTCACGAGAAGGGCGACTGCAGCGCCCCGGATGGCATGAGCGCCGGTGGCCACTTCAACCCGGGCAAGCAGGATCACGGCAATGTCGCCACCGATCCGCACCACGGCGGCGACATGCCCAACATCAAGGCCGACGACAAGGGCGTGGCCACCATCGACGGCCCGGTGTCGAGCAACGTCAACATCGGCAAGGGTGATGACTTCGACATCATCGGCCGTGGCCTGATCGTCCACGCCGATGCGGATGACTACAAGACCCAGCCGACCGGCAATGCCGGCGCGCGCCTGGCGTGTGCGGTGATCCAGAAGGCGCCGTAAGCGCGCTCCTGCTGGAAATGGAAAACGCCGGCGCAAGCCGGCGTTTTTCTTGTATCCCTTCCTGTAGAGCCGAGCCGATGCTCGGCTGCCTTTGCTGCGGTCAGGGGGATCGCAGCAATGTGTCGCGTCGCTGCCGCAGTTCAGCGCATTCGGCAGGGCCGCTTTCACACAGTATCGAGATATCGGTCTGCATGTGGGCCTTGCCCGTCTTGGCATCGATCACTTCGCGCTTGAAGGTGCGCACCACGGCCGGTGCCGTGCGGTGGGGCGGCACCATCACCAGCCAGTGGGTCATGGTCACCGGCTTCAACCGTCCCTCGGTCATCTCGATTTCCCGCATGATCGCGCCAAGACTGGTGTTGTAGAGCGTCATCCCCGGCTGACTCGACTGATCCGGCGCAAGATCTACACCCTTCATCTTCGGCAGCGCTTCGACGAAGCCGGCGACGGTGCCGAATTCCAGCAGGGCATCATTTGCAATCACCACATCATCTGGCTCCGGCTCTGATGCCTCCGTGGCCGCTGGCTGGCGCCGCGGTTCGAAGTTGAATGACTGGGTGAAGCTGATCCAGGGGTGCTTCACGGGCGCGTCCGGCGGGCAGGTCAGCCGCCAGTTCCGTGCGGCGTTGAGCAGCGTGTCATCAATGCGTGCATCCCCGCTGCTCCGGCCGATCTTCACCTCCGTTTTTGCCGGATCGCCGGCCACCGGGCGCAACCAGACTTCCGCCGAGCCGCGCAAACCGCTGGACCGCACTGCGCTGGAGAACCTGGGTTCGTTGTCCGCCCAGCTCAGGCGGTCCAGCCGGCAAGCCGGTTCCGGAACAGGCACGACCGGTTGCGCGATGCCGCCCGGGCCCGTGCACTGATACTTCCAGCTGAGGGCCGCCTGCCGGGCTGCATCATCCAGCACCCGGTTGCGGGAGCCGTTCAGCACGCGCGCATCGTGGGCGCGGCCCTGCGCATCGACGTTGACCTGCACCTTGACCGTGTTGCTGAAGCTGATATGGCTGTCATAGACCTCGGGCTCCGCCACGGCAGCAGCGAAGGCCGGCGCAACTGTGCAGGTGGGTGTCGCGGCAACCGGTGCCGCTGCCTGGGCCATGATCGGAAGGCCACAGACGGCTGTGGCAAGCAGGGTCAGCCCTGCGCATTGAAGTGTATACAGCATGCAGTTCGTCCTTGATCGCGCATGAGTATCCATGCACAAGCCCGCAATGGTGGCACATCGCGCCGCCGAACCGGTTGGCGGCGCGTGGTGCGGCTTGATCAGCGCGCCAGCAGTTCGCGCGCGTCCTGGCCGGCCTCGCAGTGCACGAACAGTACCGGCACGCCATGTGCTTCCAGCACCGCGGCCATCTGTCGCTGGCGCATCAGGAACTGCTCGTAGATGCCCTTCAGGCGGTCGCAATCGTTCTTGCCGTAATCGTAGTGCGCGCACCAGCCGGCCGGATCGAACAGCGCCATGCGTGCTTCGCCATGCGTGTAACGCAGCAGCGGCTCGGGCGCGGCGTTGAGCCATTCGTCTTCACCGGGGGCCATGATCGCGGTCTCGATCAGCGGCCACAGTGCGGCCAGGCCCTGGTTGTCGTACTGCATCGACATCATCGCGGCCAGATCATTCACAGTGAAATAGCGCGCGTGCTCGATGCGGGCACCGAAGGTGTTCTGCGCCATCAACGCGGTGTCGGCATGGGCCATGCCGTTGGCCAGCAGCGTGTCTTCCAGCGCCTCGGCCACCGCATTGGTCGTCGCCACGTCGCTGCCGGTCAGCAGGAACGGCACCACGCGCAGGCCGCCGCCCACCAGGCTGGCGTCGGCCTGGAACGGTAGCGGCACGTCGCCCTGGGCGTCGGTACCAAAGGCCAGCAGGCGCGGGCCCTGGTTGCGGCCCGGGGCACGCATCTGCAGTTCTTCCAGGCGGCGGTGGATCGGCCAGCCCGGGCGCAGCACTTCGGCCGGGTCGAAATGGGCGGCGGCGAACACCAGGTCCAGCTCGGCCACCTGCGGCACCAGCTTGGACAGGTCGCGGCCGACGCGATCGGCCAGTTCACCGGCCTGTTCGGCGCTGAGTACCGCCTGGCGGGGGATTTCACCGCCGGCCAGTTCCAGGGCCAGCACGCCAAGGGCATTCATCGCGGGGTCGGGTTTGCTCATGGTTCCACGGTTGGCCCATCACAGGGCGGCAGCTACACTTGGCTCCATTATGCCTGCTCCGCCGTGCAGGCCATGTTGCAGACACCCTCATCCATGCCAGGTATCTCCATGCCCAACGCTCGTCCCGTCGCCATCCTCGGTGGCGTCCGCATTCCGTTCTGCCGCCAGAACACCGCGTATTCGGATGTCGGCAACCTCGGCATGTCGGTCCGTACGCTGGGCGCGCTGGTCGAACGGTTCGGCCTGCACGGCCAGCAGCTGGGTGAAGTGGCGATGGGTGCGGTGATCAAGCACTCCAGCGACTGGAACCTGGGCCGTGAAGCCACGCTGTCGTCCGGCCTGTCGCCGCTGACCCCGGGCATCACCCTGCAGCGCGCCTGTGGCACCTCGCTGGACAGCATCATCACTGTCGCCAACAAGATCGCGCTGGGCCAGATCGAATCGGGCATCGGCGGCGGTTCGGACACCACCTCCGACGTGCCGATCGTCTACGGCAAGAAGCTGCGCGCGCGCCTGCTGGCCGCCAACCGTGCCAAGAGCACCGGCGACAAGATCCGCGCTCTCACTTCCGGCTTCAAGTTCTCCGAGCTCAAGCCCGAGTTCCCGGGTGTGGCCGAGCCGCGCACCGGCAAGAGCATGGGCGACCACTGCGAGGACATGGCCAAGGAATGGAACATCTCGCGCGACTCGCAGGACGAGTGGGCGGTGTCCTCGCACAAGAAGCTGGCCGCTGCCTATGAGCGCGGTTTCTTCAACGATCTGATCGCACCGTTCCGTGGCGTCGAGCGCGACAACATCCTGCGTCCGGATACCTCGCTGGAAAAGCTGGCCACGCTGAAGCCGGCCTTCGACAAGGTCTCCGGCCGTGGCACCCTGACCGCCGCCAACTCCACGCCGCTGACCGATGGCGCCGCCGCGGTGCTGCTGGCCAGTGAAGAGTGGGCGCGTGCGCACGGCCATGAGCCGCAGGCGTACCTGCGCGATGCGCACGTCTCTGCGGTGGACTTCGTGCATGGCGAAGGCCTGCTGATGGCACCGACCGTGGCCGTGCCGGAGATGCTCAAGCGCAACGGCCTGACCCTGCAGGACTTCGACATCTACGAGATCCACGAGGCTTTCGCTGCACAGGTGCTGTGCACCCTGCGTGCGTGGGAGAGCGAGGATTACTGCCGCAACCGCCTGGGCCTGGATGCGCCGATGGGCCGTATCGACCCGGACAAGATCAACCTGCTGGGCTCGTCGCTGGCTACCGGCCACCCGTTCGCCGCCACCGGCGCCCGCGTGATCGCTACCGCAGCCAAGCAGCTGGCCGAACGTGGCGGCGGCCGCGCGCTGGTGTCGATCTGCACCGCCGGCGGCATGGGCGTGGTGGCGATCGTCGAACGCTGATCGTTGCGACCGCGCGCCAACCAAGGTTGGCGACTACCGGGTTCCACACATGAAAACGCCGCCCAATGGGCGGCGTTTTTTTGTTGCTCCGGTGGGCTCCGACCGTTGGTCGGCACGCCTCACGGCAACCGCGGGTTGCCGAACTCGTCGCGCTCTTCATTGGCGTCATACACCGGCGGCTGCACCGCGATCGGCTGCTCTTCCACCGTGGCACGCAATGGTGCCTCGCTGCCGCGCACCAGCGCCACGCTGTCCTCGCCGCGCTGCAGTCGCAGCGCATTGGCCAGGCACTGCGCGGCCAGCGCGTGCTCGCCACGCTGCGCGAACAGTTCACCCAGTGCCTCCCACGCCGGGGCACCGGCGCCGGCGGCGATGGCCTCGTGCAGGAACGTATCGGCAGCATCCCACTGCTGCTGGGCCAGGGCGACGCGGCCCTGCGCCAGATGCAGTGCGGCCGAGCCATCATGCACATTGCGCCAGCGCGCCAGGTTGGCCTGGCGGGTGGCCAGGCGCTCGGCCGGCAGACGGCCGTACAGCGCGACCAGTTCGTCGTCCCAGCGCTGGTCCAGCGCCTGTTCCAGCGCCAGCAGCGCCGGCTCATCCCAGTTCAGGGCCACCGCACGGCTGGCATAGGCGCCCACCACGTCCGGGGTCGGCCGCAGCGCCTTCGGCGTGGCTTCCCACTGTGCGGCCAATGCATTGACGTCGGCCGCTTCCAGCAGCGCCTGTGCGGCCAGGCGGGCTTCCAGTTCGCTGTTCGATTCGGCCGGCAGTACCTTGCTCTGGCGCAGCGCACCCAGCTGGCCATAGGCCTCGTGTGCGCGGCCGGCACGCGCCAGCGCTTCGGTACGCAGCCACAGGCCGCGCGGCGGCAGCGGCTGGATCGCCGCCACGTCCAATGCGTTGATCGCATCCACCGGCAGATCGCGCGCCAGCAGCTGTTCGGCGCGCAGCAGCGCCTGCAGGGTGGCATCGCTCTCGCCAAGACGCTGCAGCAGCGCTTCACCGGCGGGGCCGTCGGCACGTGCCTGTGCGCTGCGCACGGCATTGGCCAGCGCCACCGCGCTCACTTCCGGGTCCTTGGCAGCGCCATCCAGCAGCTTCTCGGCACGCTGCCACTGGCCGTGCTCGTAGGCCTGCAGGCCGTCGATCAGGCGCACCCGGCCCTGCTTGCGGCGGTAGCGGCCCCAGGCGCGGAACGGTGCGGCAATCAGGCTCCACAGCAGCCACAGCACCAGCACTGCGATCACCGACAGCAGCGCCACCTTCGGCAGGTTGCTGTGGTAGTCGTAACCGCCGTAGCGCAGGGTTACTTCACCGAAACGGTTGAGGTCATCGGCGCCCAGCCATTGCGCGGCCACCACGCCGATGGCCACCGCCAGCAACAGCACAACCAGGGATTGCAGGGGTTTCATGCGGGATTACCTCCGGTCGGTCTGGGTGCGCAGTTGCTGCAGGGTGCTGCCAAGCACGGTGTTGCTGGCCTGCAGCGGAAGCTCGCGCAAGGCCTTCAGTTCAGCACGTTGCGCGCGCAGGGCCGGTGAATCCGGCCAGCGCCGCTGTGCCCAGTGCTCCACGCGTTCCAGTGCGGTATCGCGGCCCGTGCGGTCGCCGCGTTCGATCGCGGCGCGCGCCAGGGTCAGTTCCAGCTGCAGGGCGTCGTCGGCATTGCGACGTTCGGCGGCGGTCAGCGGGCCATTCTGGCGGCTCGGGGTGATGTCCACGAACGGGGCCAGCGTCGATTGCCACCACGGTTTTGCGGTGTCGGTCGCAGCGTTGCCGGTCACCTGCGACGGCAGCCCCTGCAGTGCCCTGGCCAAGGCATCCAGCCGCTGCAGCGACTGCACGCGCGGGCCGGCGCCCAGCGCATCGAGTGCATCGCGCTCCTGCACCAATGCCTGGCGCAGGTTCAGGCCATCGCTGTCGGGCAGATCGGCCAGCGCGGTGGCGGCCTGTGCATACAGGCGGCGCGCGCCTTCCACGTCGTCGGCATAATTCAGCCGTTGCGCCGCCTGGGTCAGCAGCAGTTCGGCCTCATCGCGCTGTACCGCCTGGCGGCCCTGGTTGGCGCTGTCGGCCAGCTTGGCCAGGTTCTCTTCCAGCAGCGCACTGCGCTGCGAAAGGCCCAGCATCTCGTCGCGCAGCACGCGGTTGGTGGTCGCCGCATCCTGCAGGCGCTGGCTGGTCGCGCGCTGGTCGCGGCGCAGTGCATCCAGCGTCGCCTCCAGGCCCTGCAGCTGCACGGCCATGGTCTGTGCCTGCGCTTCCTGTTCGTGCTGTTGCTGCTGCCAGACGTACCAGCCGGCATAGCCGCCCACGCCAAGCACGACCACCCCGGCCAGCGGCAGCAGCCAGCGCACGGGTCGACGGGGCGGGGAAACGGGCGGAGTCTCGTTCATGGGGCTTCCTTGTCGGCAACGTCGCCGGTCAGGATCCGGCAGGCCGCGTTGTGCACAGCATCACTGTTGCCGACCACAGCGGCAAGCGTGACCCATGTCCCTGTTCAGGTCGCTGCCGGGACGGTGAGCATGGCGTGTGCAGCGGCCACCAGCTGTGCCGTGGTGGGCCCGGCCGCGCGCACCACGCGCTGCAGCCCCAGTGCATGCGCCTGATCGCCCAGCCGTTCGCTGGCCACGACGACGGTGGCCTGGGCCTGCAGGCGTTGCTGCAATGCCGGCGGAAGCTGCTGCCAGAAATGCAGCAACGCCTCACCACTGCTCACCGCCAGCACCCACGGCTGCGCTGAATGCGCCAATCGAGCCAGCGTGCGGGGCGACAGGCGCAGCAGGCGGCGCTGGTAGACATCGGCACGTTCGATCGTGGCGCCTGCGGCCTGCAGGTGGGCAGCAATCAGGCCGCGTCCGCCGGGGGCGGTGACCAGTCCGATGCGCAGGCCCTGCACCTCGGCCAGCACCGGCAGCGCCAGCAGGCCCTCGCTGTCCATCCGCTGCGGTGCATGCACCTCGCCGACGCCCTGCGCCCGCAGTGCGCGCGCGGTGCCTTCGCCCACGGTCAGCCACGGGCTGCGTTGCGCCTCGGCCAGTGGCAGCAGGGACGCGGCTGCGGCAACGGCGGCCGGGCTGGTGAACACCACCCGATCGCAGTTCAGCGCGCGTTGCAGCTGGCGCACCACTGGCGTGCCCTTCAGGCGCTGCAGGCGCCACGGCGAAAGGGCCAGCACATGCCCGCCCAGCCCAGCAACGGCGCGGCGCAGCGCCACATGCTGGCCCTGCGGGCGCAGTGAAACCAGGGTCCAGCCCGCGTCGGAACCGGCGGCGCCAGTGGGTATCGTATGGTCGGCCATTGCCTGCATTATGCGGGCCCTTCGTTGTCGTGGTCTCTGCTCCGATGTCCGTTGATGCTCTGACTTCCTCGCTGGCCGCCCTGCAGGACGTGCTGGACTGCATGCCGGCGGTGCGCGCCATGCAGATCCAGCTCGACGGCTATGCCGACGGCGTGCTGCGCATCACCGCGCCGTTGGCCGCCAACGTCAACGACAAGGGCAACGCCTTCGGTGGCAGCCTGGCCTCGGTGCTGACCCTGTCCGGCTGGGCGCTGGTCAGCCTGCGCCTGCGCCTGGCCGGCCACGATGCCGAGGTCTACGTGGCCGACAGCAACCTGCGCTACCTGGCCCCGGTCTACGAAGACCTGCACGCCCACGCCGAAGCGGCCGAGGCCACCGGCTGGGACGCCTTCCTGAACACCTTCCGCCAGCGCCGCAAGGCCCGCATCAGCATCATCGCCACCCAGCCCGGTGCCGATGGCAAGCCTGCCGCAGAGTTCAGCGGTCGCTTTGTTGCCTTCGCCAAAGGGTAGGATGGCAGGCTGACGTTCTGGGGAAACCACCGATGCGCCGCCTCATCCAGTTCCTGATGTGTTCCCTGCTGCTGGTCAGCGCCGTGGCTTCGGCCGACGACCTGAGCCGCAAGCAGCGCAAGCTGCTGGAAGAGACCCAGATCGCCTACGGCGCCACCATCCGCTGGGGCAGCATGGACGATGCCATCGGCTATCTGGACCCCAAGCTGCGCAAGGAAAAGCCGCCTACCGAGTTCGAGCTCAACCGCTACGCGCAGCTGCGCGTGTCGTCTTACCGCGAGCGCAGCAGCGCGGCGCTGGAAGGCGGCCTGGTCGAGCGCCGGGTCGAAATCGGGGTGATCAACCAGAACACCCAGGCCGAACGCACCGTGATGGTGGTCGAGCGCTGGCGCTGGGATCCGGAGGCCAAGCGCTGGTGGCAGACCGCCGGCCTGCCGGACCTGTGGAAGGGGCAGTGACGGGCCGCGTCCGGCTTGTGCGACAATCGGCGCCCGCTTAATCGACCCGTGACCTGAGTGAATTACGAAGAGTTGCTGGCCTTTGCAGGCCGAAACCCGATGCTGTCCGCGGCCCTGGTCGGCCTGACCGTGGCCATCATCGTCACCGAGATCCGCCGCCTGTTCCGGGGCTTCAAGGGCATCAAGCCCGCCGAACTGACCCAGCTGATGAACGCGGGCGGCACGGTGGTGGTCGACCTGTCGGCCAGCGGTGACTTCGAGAAGGGCCACATTGCCGGCAGCCGCAACGCCCAGGCCAGTGCCTTCGGCCCGGACCACAAGCTGGTGGCCAACGCCAAGCAGTCGCCGGTGGTGCTGGTGTGCCGCAGCGGCAACGCCTCGGAAACCGCCGCCAAGGCGCTGAAGAAGGCCGGCTTCGAGAAGGTCTACGTGCTCGACGGCGGCATTCCCGCCTGGCAGCAGGCCGAACTGCCGCTGGTCAAGGGCCGCAACTGATTGCCGCGGGTGGCGGATCCGGCCTTGTATGGGCCTGATCCCGCCCCCATCGCAGTAATTCGACCATCGTTTTCATTGCATTCATTGGAGTTACTGGAAATGTCCGAAGAGATCACCAACGGCGCTGCTGCGCCGGTCGATGCCGCCACCGGCCCCGCTTTCACCGTCGAGAAGATCTACGTCAAGGACGTCTCCTTCGAGTCGCCGAACGCCCCGACCATCTTCAATGACCAGGTGCAGCCGGAGCTGCAGCTGAACCTGAACCAGCAGGTGCAGCGCCTGGGTGAGAACGCCTTCGAAGTCGTGCTGGCCGTGACTCTGACCTGCCAGGCCGGTGAGCGCACCGCCTACGTGGCCGAAGTGAAGCAGGCCGGCGTGTTCGGCCTGGTCGGCCTGGACCCGCAGTCGATCGACGTGCTGCTCGGCACCCAGTGCCCGAATATCCTGTTCCCGTACGTGCGCCAGCTGATCAGCGACCTGATCCAGGCCGGCGGCTTCCCGCCGTTCTTCCTGCAGCCGATCAACTTCGAAGGCCTGTACGCAGAAACCCTGCGCCAGCGCCAGGAGCAGGGCGACGCACCGTCGCTGGCTGACTCCGAGCCGGCTGGCAACGCCTGATTCCTGCCGCGACGTCACGGATGAGCACTACCGCTGACAAGATCGCCGTGCTTGGCGCCGGTTCCTGGGGAACCGCGCTGGCCAGCCTGCTCGCACGGCACGGTCATCCGACCGTGCTGTGGGGGCGCGATGCTGCCGTGGTCGAAGCCATCGACCAGCGCCACGAGAACCCGCGTTACCTGCCGGGCATCCCGCTGCCGGACAGCCTGCGTGCCACCACCGACCTGGCGTCGGCGGTGGAGGGCGCGGCCTGGATCCTGGTGGTGACCCCCTCGCATGCCTTCGGCGAAACCGTGCGTGCGCTGGCGCCGCTGCGTCCTGCCGGTGCCGGCGTGGCCTGGGCCACCAAGGGCTTCGAACCCGGTTCGGGCCGCTTCCTGCATGAAGTGGCGCGCGAAGTGCTGGGTGAGGACGTGCCGCTGGCCGTTGTCACCGGGCCGTCGTTCGCCAAGGAAGTGACCCAGGGCCTGCCGACCGCGATCACCGTGCACGGCGACGTGCCCGAGTTCGCGCAGATGGTGGCCGAGGCGATGCATGGCCCGGCGTTCCGCGCCTACACCGGCGACGACATGGTTGGTGCCGAGCTGGGCGGCGCGATGAAGAACGTGCTGGCCGTGGCCACCGGCGTGGCCGATGGCATGCAGCTGGGCCTCAACGCCCGTGCCGGCCTGATCACCCGTGGCCTCAACGAGATGCTGCGCCTGGCCGCTGCCATCGGTGCCAAGCCGGAAACGCTGATGGGCCTGGCGGGCCTGGGCGATCTGGTGCTGACCTGCACCGGCGACCTGTCGCGCAACCGCCGCCTGGGCCTGGCCCTGGGCCGTGGCCAGACGCTGCAGGATGCCGTGCGCGAAATCGGCCAGGTGGTCGAGTCGGTGCAGACCGCCGACGAAGTGATGCGACAGGCGCGCCGCCATGGCATCGACCTGCCGATCTCCGACCGCGTGCGTGCCGTGCTGCATGGCGAGCAGACGCCGGAAGAAGGCCTGCGCGCATTGCTGGCGCGGGAACAGAAACCGGAATACCCGGACACGCTGTTCAAGTGAATCGAAAAACCCCGGCTACGTGCCGGGGTTTTTTTTGTGCGCGCCCCATCCACGCATGGCGTGGATCTACGACGGACCCCGCTTCTGGTAGCTGCCAACCTTGGTTGGCACCCAGCGGCAGCAATCACCGCGCTCGTGGCGGCGCGCTGGTGTTGTCCATGTCCGAAAAGATCAGCCACGGCCCATCGCCCACGCGCTTCAACGTGAGCGTGAACTTGCCGGTATCGCCCACGTTGTTGCCGTAGCTGTACGCACCGACGATGTAGCCCGTGTTGCCCTCCATCGAATACGCCAGCGCACGCAGCCGCAACGGGCTGCCGCCCTGGCCGGCATACGCGGCCTCGATCGCACTGCGGCCGCGCACCGGCGGCTGGTTGCTCTGCAGCACAAAGCCATCCTCGGCGAACAGCGCACCCAATGCCTTGACATCACCCGTGCGCCACGCCTGCTCGTAGTCGCGCAGTACACGGTCCAGTGGTGCGGGCAGCGCGATATCGGGAAGCGGCTGTGCGGGCTTCGCGCCTTCTGCATCGTGGGCAGTTGCCGGCGATGCCATCAGCAGGGCACTGCAGAAGATCATGGCGAGTCGTGTGCGGCGCATGCGTCCAGGCTCTGGCGACGACGGGAAGGCTTCAGACGCATCCTAGCGCGCCGCTGGTTAGAATCACGCGGCCGCCGATTTGGTGGATGCAGCGCAGATCAGACAAGGACACGGAATGAAGATGCGAATCACAGGGATGGCGATGATGGCCGCGCTGCTGGCAGCCTGCGGACAGGCACCGGAGAAGACTGGCGAGACTGCACCTGCTGTGGCGCCGGCACCGACCACCGAAGCACCGGCCGCTACCGCCACGGTGGTGGAGAAGAAACCATCCGCCGAAGACGGTGTGGACCCCTCGGTGTGGGATAACGAAGGCGAACCGGAAGACCCGATCGCTGGCGGGGAACTCACCTGCGCGGACAACCCGCTGGCGACGCATTTCTTCACCCTGGTGGGCGGCAATACCGTGGACGACTGCGGCCGCAAGGATCCGAAGGTGCTGGCCGCGTTCAACGCCCTGATGAAGAACACGGCCGCAGCCGAATCCGCTGACAAGGAGATTCCATCGCTGCGCGAACGCCTGTTGAGCGGGCCCAGCGGTCCTGGCGAACTGGTAGTGCTGCAGGGTGAGCCGTGGTGGTTCTACACCGCCTGCCAGGCCCACGACTGCCCCGGCACGGCGTTGGCGATGCTGTATTCGCCCGATCAGTCGAAGATGGTTGGCCGTCTTACCGCGCGCTGCCGTGTATGGTGGCTGGGCGAGCCGACGGCGGAACAACGTGCGCAGATCGAACAGCGCCAGCCACTGCAGGATGCCGCGTTGAAGGAAGACAGCGCACTCTGCGAGTGATGTGGCGCGCGCCGCAGCGCCGGGCCGTGCCCGGCGTTGCAGTGAGCGTTGTTCCCCGTATCACCCTTCCGGCCGCATGCGTGCGCTGACCTGTGCTGTCAGCGACAGACTGACCATCATCAGGCCCTCCATCAACCGGTCGCCCACGTACTCCTCGTCGGGTCCGTTCTGGCGCACGCGCTCGGCAGCCAGCAGCATTTCCAGCGCCACGCGCAGGCCGGTCAATGCGCAGTCCGCGTCGGCCAAGGCCATGCGGCGGCCGGGCATCTGATGACGTTCCGGCCAGGGCTGGCCGTCGGCGGCGGCGCCCTTGCCAATGCGGTCGAGGGTGGCGATGAAACCGAGAGAATCGTGCGGATGCGGTGCTTCCGAAGGCACGTCCGCGTTGGCGGGCACGTACTGCGTGCGTAGTCGGGAGGATTCGGGTGTGCTCATGGCAATGCTCCGTGCAGGACAGACGGCAGCCGCCACGCAAAGGTGGCGGGCGGAGACGTGGCTCGAAAACCGGGCGCTTGTTGAAACCGGCAGGCACAGGGCCTCCACGCTCCGCCCGCCATAGCCGGCAGACGGTTTGCCCGCCGGCGCCACGAGGGGTGACGCCGGCGGGCAAGCGTTGTTAAACAAGCGCACGGGTTTTCGAAGCCCGGCCATCCTTTTTCGATGGCACGTCATCTGTACGCGTGCTGCTGCGCGGTGCCAATCAGAACAGTTGCATTCAACGCTTGATCAAAGACGCTTCTGGCATTTTTGCACGCTGTTAAGCTGTCGCAGACGCAGGCGCCGCAACGGCCGTAGCGGCATGGGGAATATGCGACATGGGTCGAAGTTGATGACGTGGCGTACGGGCACCCCACCAAGTCGATGACGACAGTGCGGGGCGAAGAACGTAAATCGATTCCCGCACACTTTGATCTGTCAGTGCTCTTCGCGTCTCTCGTACCAGGCTTGTGTACGGTTCACGATCCGCACCACAGACAGCATGACCGGTACCTCGATCAGCACACCCACCACGGTGGCCAGCGCCGCTCCCGAGTGCACGCCGAACAGTCCCACCGCTGTGGCCACAGCCAGTTCGAAGAAGTTGCTGGCGCCAATCAGCGCTGAAGGACCGGCCACGCAATGCGCCACGCCCAGGCGGCGGTTGAGCAGGTAGGCCAGGCCTGAAGTGAAGTAGACCTGGATCAGGATCGGCACTGCAATCAGTGCAATCACCAGCGGTTGCTTCACGATCTGCTGGCCCTGGAACCCGAACAGCAGCACCAGCGTGAGCAGCAGCGCAGACAGCGAGACGGGCCCAAGCTTGTGAAGCACCCGCTGCAATGCTGCCTCGCCACGACGCAACAGGATTCCGCGCCGCAGCAGGGCGGCCACCAGCACCGGCGCCACGATGTAGAGGCCCACCGACAACAGCAGCGTGTCCCACGGCACAGTGATCGCCGACAGGCCGAGCAACAGCGCAACCACCGGTGCGTATGCGACCACCATGATCGCGTCGTTCAAGGCCACCTGGCTCAGGGTGAAGTTGGCATCACCGCGGCACAGGTTGCTCCACACGAACACCATGGCGGTGCAGGGCGCGGCCGCCAGCAGGATCAAACCGGCGATGTAGCTGTCGATCTGTGCTGCGGGCAGCCAGTCCGCGAAGGCATGGCGCAGGAACAGCCAGCCCAGCAGCGCCATCGAAAACGGCTTGACCGCCCAGTTGATGAACAGTGTTACCCCGATGCCCTTCCAGTGCTGCTGCAACTGGCGCATTGCGGTGAAGTCGACCTTCAGCAGCATCGGGATGATCATCAACCAGATCAGCGCGGCAACCGGCAGATTGACCTTGGCGATTTCGGCCGAAGCCAGCTCCGCGAAAACAGCGGGTAGGAAGTGGCCCAGCAGCGTGCCGACCGCAATACAAAGCCCGACCCAAAGCGTCAGGTAGCGCTCGAACAGATTCATGGGGGCTGTCACGGCATGCGATCAGTCGGCAGCAGCTGTCCGATCCGATCCAGCGTGTGCTGCAGCGCTTCGCGTTCGGACCACACCGATTCGGGCAGTGCGAGCAGCGCACGCAGGCGCGTTTTCACGATGGCATGGGCCAGTGCGAAGGCAGCGGCCTTGTCGGCATCGCTGCCTGCCACGGCGGCCGGATCGGGCAGGCCCCAGTGGCTGCGGATGAAGTTACCGAACACCACCGGGCAGGCCTCCGCTGCGGCTGAATCGCACACGGTGATCACCAGGTCCATCGGGGCTGCATCCACGAACTCATCCCACGACTTGCTGCGCAGCCCTTCGACGGGCATTCCTTCGGCCTGCAGCTGGGCGAGCGCGAACGGATTGACCTGGCCGGTGGGCTGGCTGCCGGCACTGAAGGCGGCGAAGCAATCGCCGCCCCATGCACGCAGGGTGGCTTCGGCAAGCACGCTGCGGGCGCTGTTGCCGGTACAGAGGAACAGGACATTGCGGGTCATGGAGCAATTGCCTTGAGTGGAGAGGATCTGTGTGGGGTCAGCCCTTGCAGGCGGGCGCCGTGGGCATGCATTGCTCGGTTGGCGAGCCCGCGCAGCAGTTGTGCGTCAGGTACTCGATCAAGCCGTTCATCGCATCGAAGTTGGCGCGGTAGCAG
Source organism: Stenotrophomonas sp. I18B00994 (assembly GCF_014145825.1). NCBI lineage: Bacteria > Pseudomonadati > Pseudomonadota > Gammaproteobacteria > Lysobacterales > Lysobacteraceae > Stenotrophomonas > Stenotrophomonas sp. I18B00994. Next base: position 146,859 of record NZ_JACIUW010000012.1, read on the forward strand.
ACATGGCGACCCTGGCTTTCGCTCTCCACCAGGCCGGCCTGCACCAGCTCCTTCAGGTGGAAGCTGAGCGTGGCTGGGGGCACCTGCAGGGCCGTGGCGATGTCGCCCGCCATGCGACCTGCCGGGCCAGCCTCCACCAGCAGGCGGAAGGCAGCCAGGCGGGTGGCATGGCCCAGGGCAGTCAGGGCAGCAATTGCATTCAAAGTTTCCATATTTCTAGAATAATCGAATGAATAAGCCCATCACAAGCCCCCATCTACCGAATCTGGTAGACGCCTCGCTGCCCCAGCCCGATCACCACCAGCTCGCCGCGGCAGATCCGAAACCGCCACGCATCCTCCTGCTCTACGGCTCGCTTCGACCGCAGTCGTTCAGTCGCAAGCTGGCGCTGGAAGCCGAGCGATTGTTGCGTCACCTGGGGTGCGAGACCCGCGTGTTCGATCCGCATGCGCTGCCCATGCTGGACAGCGTGCACCCGCACCACCCTGAAGTGCAGCGACTGCGCGAATGGTCGCAGTGGTCGGAAGGCCAGGTCTGGGTCAGCCCCGAGCGGCATGGCACGGTCACCGGCGTGTTCAAGAACCAGATCGACTGGTTGCCGCTGGAAGATGGCAGCGTGCGGCCCACGCAGGGCAGGACGCTGGCGCTGCTGCAGGTGAGTGGCGGCTCGCAGTCGTTCAATACGGTCAACACGTTGCGCGTGCTCGGCCGTTGGATGCGCATGCTGACCATCCCCAACCAGTCGTCAGTGGCCAAGGCCTGGCAGGAATTCGATGACGACGGCCGGATGAAACCCTCGCCGTACTACGATCGGGTGGTGGATGTGATGGAAGAGCTGGTGAAGTTCACGCTGCTGACGCGTGGCAGGACGGACTACCTGGTGGACCGTTACAGCGAGAGGAAGGGCGATGCGCATGCCGCTGCATTGGCGCGGGCGGCGGGCGCTGCGGCTTCCTGACTTCCAGTACGCAAACGCTTTCCACTACCCACTTCTACTTGCTTGCGCGCCGCGCGCCTTTCTCGTCTTCGTCCTTCGCATCGCCACGGCTCTGCGCGAACTCCGGGAACGTCTTCGCGATCGAATCCTTGTCCGGCAGGATGTAGAACACACCGCCCTTCTCGAACGTGGACTGCACGATCTGCTCGTAGAACGCGGGCGAGACGTTGATGCAGCCGTGGGTGACGCGGTTGTCGTCCGGCGTCGGCGTTGCCAGCCGTTGGGCGCGTTTCTCTTTCGGGGTGCCTGGCGGCAGCGGGTGCATCGAGACGGCGGAATCGTAGTCCACCCACAGCACGCGCCCGGCATCGTCGGAGGGGCCGTAGCCACCAATGAAACGGCCGGCAGGGGTGGTGCGGTCATGGCCGGGAATCGCGCTCAGTGCGAGCTTGGCAACACCAGGGGCCGAGTGATCACCGATGGCCGAACCGAACAGCGCCGGTGCCGCGCCGCGCAGCTTACCGTCGCCGCCGAAGATCAGGACCTGCGCGGCGGCCTTGTCCATGATTGCGAACGGGTAGCCCTGGTTGTCCTTGCTGGCAACCACCCAGCCGGCCAGCTCGATCACTGTTTCGGACACGCTCTGGTCGGGTGGAAGTTCATCAACGGCAGCAATTCGCTGTTCAGGCGCTTCCTTGTCCTTGCCCTTGGCGCTGGCTGCGCCGCTGCACGCAACGGCCAGTGCCATCGCCAGTGCGGCATGGAGGACGCGGCGTGCAGGGGAGGAGGAGGTACGAATGGGACGGCTCCTTGCAATTCTGGGTGGAAGGATGCCAGTGGCCGGCGAAGGCCACTGGTTCCCGATACAGAGGTGGATCAATTCAAAGGATGAGGGAGCTATCAGCCGCGCGGCTTGCGACCGGCCGGTGCCCTTTCAAGCTGCTGTACGCGGCCTTCGATCTGGTCCAGACGCTGGTTGGCCTGCTGCGCCGACTGGTTGGCGGACTCGGCACTCTGGGCAGCGCCCTGCACCTTTACGTCGAGCTGATCGAGGCGCGAGTTGATGGTTGCGAACTCGTCCTTGTAGGTGGCGCAAGCGCCGAGGCTTACGGTGGCCACGATGGCGACGGTGATGGCGCGTGCTGCGTTGATGTGCTGCTTGGTCAGTTTCATTTCCAACTCCCTCCTTCGTCTGGGGAAGCTGGAATATAGCGGCGTTTGTTCCCGGCGCTAGCCCGTGCTTTCAGCTGGAATTTGAGTACGTGGATGGGCTGTGAAGGCCTGTAGATCAACAAACCTTAACAAGAGGGATCAAGCGAACTGATCTGCATCGGCGAAGCGCCTTGTGCCTGTTAAACGTTACCCATTCACCTGCATGAAGCCGGCATCACGGCATGCGCGTCTGCGTGCTTTCGCCTACTCCGCACGCAGGTTGCCATCCACTTGCTTCCAGCAGCGCCGCAGCGTTCCCGGGCTGGACATCCAGCAGTTCGGCGACGCCGCTGCGCGTGTCGGCCGCGCGCGCAACATAGGCATGGGCGATGCGATAGCCGATCCAGTAGCCGAGATCTCCGCGGCGCGCATCGTTGCCGGGACCGTTGTACAGCCACCCCGAAAGATCGGTACCCATGCTGTCCTGCAGGAACGCACGCTCCAGCGCACACTCGCGACCCTGCGTCCAACGCTGCAGATGCGCGTTGGCCGGTTGCCCGGAGATCCGTTCGGCCACGTATTCGGCGCCCCCTTCCAGCAGGGTCTGATAGAGCAGGGTGGGCTGCTCGATGTCCACGCGTGCACCGGGCTGTTGCACGTGCACATACTCATGCGCGATCAGATGCACGAAGCGGTCACCTACGTCGGTCTGCATCCAGTCGGCGTTGCACAGTGCTTCCAGTCCGATGACCACACCTGCTTCGGTAGTCACGCCACCACTGTTGCCGCGGCCCACCAGTACGGTGACCGGGGGAAAGCGCGCAGACGGCAACAGGGCGCCAAGTCGATCGACGGCAGCGGCGACGCGCGTGCGGATCGATGGCAATGCGGTCGCGCAGGTTCTCGCTTTCGCAAACAATGCCGGCTTGTCCTGGATGGCCCTGGCCAGCCGCTCCATCGAGCCGATACGGCGGTCGGTGAAGCTGCGCAGGGCATCCGTACCCGCATCCAGATAGCCGTGTTGCAGATCATCGGCGCTTGGGCGCCCTTGGTTGGCGTCCAGCATCTTGAAGAAGCGCGTGACATCGTCTGTCTGTACGACGATGTGCCTGGCAGAAACGATGCGCTCAGCGGCCTGTGCCTGCAGTAGCACAACCGGCGAGGCGATCAGGATCAGAGCCCGCATCAAGCACCGAGCGTGGTGCGCGCAAGAAGCCGACAGCGGTCCCATGCGGAGTTCCCTGAACGCCAGCCTTATTTATACACCAGTCAGTTCAATATTCAGGGTTGATTAGACCCCCTAACGGATAATTCACACCTGTCGACCGCCTCTTCTCTCTCCCCCTCCCGGGAGGCGGCCGACGAAACCAAAATAATTAAAGGTGTGTCCCGATGAACAAGAATTCGCTGCTCGCCCTGGGTCTTCTGGCTGCTCTGCCGTTCGCTGCATCGGCAACCGATGGCCTGTCGTACAACTACGTTGAAGGCGGCTACGTGAACACCGATGCCAAGGGCGGCGACGCCGACGGCTGGAAGGTGAAGGGTTCCGTGGCGGTGCACCCGAACTTCCACATCTTCGGCGACTACAGCGCGCAGGAGACCGACAAGTTCAAGAATGACGTCGACCAGTGGCGCATCGGCGCCGGCTACAACTACGGCATCGCACCGAACACCGACCTGGTGGCTCGCGTTGCGTACCAGAAGTTCGACATGAAGCATGGCCTGGACTTCAACGGCTACTCGACCGAAGTTGGCGTGCGCACCGCGTTCAACCCGTACGTGGAAGGCTACGTGATGGCCGGCTACGAGGACTACACCAAGAAGCACGGCATCAACCCGGACGGCGAGTTCTATGGCCGTGTCGGCGCCACCGCCAAGTTCAACCAGAACTGGGGCCTGAGTGGCGAAGTGAAGCTGGCCAAGGCCGGCGACCGCGAGTGGTTCGTGGGCCCGCGCTTCACCTGGTAACAAACGCCTGTCGTTAGTGCGTGTTGTGCTGGCGTGTGACTCTCTCTCTCCCACACGCCAACCGAAGCCCGGCCTCGCGCCGGGCTTCACTTTTATGGGCCCCGTGGCGCCACAATGCGGCATGGGCGACCCTTCCTCTCTTGCAGGCACCGGCACGATCTACCAGGAGCATCTGGCGCCTGCGCCGCTGCGCGGCCACTTTGGCCAGCTGTGGCAGAGCCAGCTTCCTGCCGATGCCGATGGGCACATCACCGTATTGCCCGATGGCTGCGTGGATATCCTCTGGCGCGACGGTGCGCTGTTCGTCGTCGGCCCGGACCGCGTGGCCGCGCACCCGGCGCTGGCACCCGGTGCGCAGGTGCTGGGCGCACGCTTCCGTCCCGGCCAGGCATTGGCCGCGCTGGGCCTGCCCTTGGCCGGGATCATCGGCCAGGCCATGCCACTGGCCGACCTGAAGGGCGCGTGGGCGAACAAGGCGGCGGCCTCCATCGGCGACACCGCGCCTGCACAGCGCCTGCAGCGAATGGCGCACTGCCTGCAACAGCACATGGGTGCGGCCGCGCTCGATACGCCGGCGCAGCGCGCCCATGTCCTGTTCCAGGCGCTCGCCGCGGGTAATGCCACGCTGGATACGCTGGCGGCGCACCTGGGCCTGAGCCCGCGCAGCCTGCGGCGTTTCAGCCAGGCGCAGTTCGGCTACGGCGCCAAGACGCTGGAGCGGATCCTGCGGCTGCAACGTTTCCTGCGCCAGAGTCGCGCGCTGCCACTGCATTCGTTGGCGATGCTGGCCGCTGATGCCGGCTATGCCGACCAGGCCCATCTCAGCCGCGAGGCGCGTGAACTGGCGGGCATGACCGCCAGCGAGCTGCGCCTGGAGTGGGGACAATGATGGCCGTTTTGTTCAAGACCACTGTGCTGCATCGATGCTGGGCTCCCACCACGGAGCCTCGCCATGAATCCTGCCGCGCCCCACGATGCCGAACGCCGCATCGACAACATCGAATTCAACGTCGCCGACATTGACCGTAGCAAGCGCTTCTACGGCGAGGTGTTCGGCTGGCGCTTCACGGACTACGGCACGGCCTACACCGAGTTCGACGACGGCCGTCTGAAAGGTGGCTTCGTGGCCGACGCGGCGGTGCGTGCCCACGGGGGGCCGCTGGTGATCCTCTACTGCGCGGACCTGGCCGATGCACAGCAACGCGTGATCGCCGCCGGTGGCGAGGTGGTGCAGGCGGTGTTCGCCTTCCCGGGTGGTCGCCGCTTCCACTTCCGCGATCTGGATGGCTACGAACTGGCGGTCTGGAGTGATGTGGATTGAGGCCTTCGTACCTTCGCCGGTGGACGGAACGAGAACCGCTCCGTCCCCGGTCAGGGGGTTCCGCTATGATCGCCCGCACATCGCCACACGCGATGCGCCCGCCTCAAGCCAGCAGGAACCGCCGTGAACTCCCAGCCCGCACCGATCACCGCCGTCAACCACACGCTCGACAACGAGCCGCAGCAGATCACCGCGCCACTGACCCATTCGGCGGCGTTCCTGGTGCTGAAGGTGAAGGATGACGAGGCGTCGATCGCCAAGGCACGCGAGGTGCTGGCCAGCACCGACGACCTGATCAAGAACACCGCCATCCGCGAGATCGAACGCACCTTCACCTGCAACGTGGCCATCGGCCACCGCGTGTGGCAGCCGCTGGTGGGCACCACGCCGCCGCGCGAGTTGCAGCCGTTCCGCGAGATCAAGGGCGCGACCCATACCGCTGTGTCCACGCCGGGCGACCTGCTGTACCACATCCGTGCACGTACCATGGACCTGATCGTGGCGTTCGAGCGCAACCTGCTGATGGCCTTTGGCGATGCGGTGGAGACGGTCGATGACGTGGCCGGCTTCCGCTATTTCGATGGCCGCGACCTGCTCGATTTCGTTGACGGCACCGCCAACCCGGAAGGGCTGTCGCTGCCGGAAGCCACCATCGTGGGCGAGGAAGACCCGGAGCATGCCGGCGGCAGTTACGTGGTGGTGCAGAAGTACCTGCACAATCTTGATGCCTGGCGCGCGCAGAAGACCGAAGCGCAGGAAGCGATCATCGGCCGCACCAAGCACGACAACATCGAGCTGGACGATGCGCCGGCCGATGCGCAGAAGTCGCACAAGACGCTGTGCACCATCGAGGATGCCGACGGCGAGCACGAGATCCTGCGCGACAACATGCCGTTCGCCAACCCGGGTCGCGGCGAGTACGGCACCTACTTCATCGGCTACACGCGCCGCCTGTGGGTGATCGAGAAGATGCTCGAGCGCATGTTCATCGGCAATCCCGCACCGCTGCATGACCGCATCCTTGATTTCTCCACCGCCACCACCGGCGTGACCTTCTTCGCGCCCTCGCGCAAGGTGCTGGCCGACCTGGGCGACTGATCACGGCTCTCGTCCTTGCGCATGCTACTGGCCGCTCTGTTCCAGTAGATCCACGCCATGCATGGCGTGGCTCTACTGTGCCGCCATCTGCCTGTCATCTACCGCGCCGACCATCAGCGGTTGGATGGGAGCGCAGGGGCGGGCGATGGCGATGGCAAGGAACACAACCGGTGCACGCCGCTGGTGGCGGCCACTGGCCGCGTTGTTCGGCGCGTTGGCACTGGGGAGTGCCAGCGTTTCCGCGCAGGAAGCCCCTGCACACTGGATGGCCTATGCCGCCGCCGTGGGGGGGCAGCTGCAGCAGCGCCTGCAGCAGGAGCAGGATCCGCAGGCGCAGCGTGTGCTGGAATGGCTGCAGGCACATCCGGATGCGCCGACGCCGTTGCCGGTGAGCGTGTGGATCGCGGCGGATGGCCGCATTTCGAAGCTGGAATTCGACAGCCTGGGTGATGCCCAGGTCGACGCCGACCTGCGCGCGACCCTGCAGAGTGCATCCCTGCAGGCCGCGCCACCGGCCGACATGCGCCAGCCGCTGCGGCTGGGTTTGGTGCTGACCCAGTAGCAACTGTCTTGTCAGGGGCAGCCGAGGGCCACCTCGGCGTCTCGCTTACGGGCGTTGAGGATCACCAGCATTTTGCGCATGACCGCCACGAGCGCCACCTTGCTCGCTTTGCCCTTGGCCTTCAGGCCAGCGTAAAACGCGCGCAGCCTT